>NZ_CP029343.1:615226-922839 GCF_003143515.1 Massilia oculi
AGCGCGCGAAGCCGCCGCTGGCCAGGTCGGTGCGGTTGATGCCGCCGAAATAAGTGCCGACCCACAGCGTGCCCGTGCGGTCGACCAGCACCGCCGGCACCTGGTTGTCGGACAGGCTGTGCGGGTCCTGGGCCGCGTTGCGGTAGCTGATGAAGCGGCCGCTGGAGGGGTCGAGCCATTTGAGGCCGTCGGTCTCGGTGCCGACCCACAGCTGGGCTCCGCTGTCATGGTACAGGGTCTTGATGTGCACGTCGCCGAGGCCCTCGGCCGCGCCCATGCGCCGGCGCTGCGGCTCTCCTTCGTCCAGGCGCCAGGCTTCGAGCCCGGACGCGGTGCCGACCCACAGCGTGTCGCGCGGACCCATCGACAGCGCGAGCACGGTATTGCGTCTGGCGTCGGCCAGGGGCGCGAGCGCAAAATGTGCAAAGCGGCCGCCGCCCGGATCCATCCGGTCCAGGCCGGCCGCCGTGCCCACCCACAGCGCGCCCGCGTTGTCGAAGGCAAGCGCATTGACGCGATCGTCGCGCAGGCTGGCGCGATCCTCGGGGTCGTGCACATAGCTCCGGTGCCGGCCGGTGGCCGGATCGAAACGCACCACGCCGTCGGTGGTCGCCAGCCACAGCGCGCCATCCGGTCCCGGCACGATGGCCACCACCGAGCGCAGCACACTGCGCCCTTCATCGGCCAGCGTATGGCGCTGGAAGCGGCCGGTGGCCGGGTCGTGGCGCGCGAGCCCGCCCTTGGTGCCGAACCACAGCTGGCCCTGGGGATCCTCGTAGGAGGCGGACACGAAGTTGTCGGGGATGCTGCCCGGATCGTTGGTGTCGTTGCGGTACACGGTCATCCGGTAGCCGTCGAAACGGTGCAGCCCGGCCTGGGTGCCGAACCAGATAAAACCCTGGCGGTCCTGCAGGATATTCATGACCGAATGCTGGGACAGGCCGTCGTCGACCGACAACCGTTCGAAACGCAGGCTGCGCTGGGCGGCGCCCGCGTCGTTCGACAGGCTCGCGGCGAGCACGCCCAGGACGCCCAGCAACAACAGGAACACGTAGCGACACGACGTGGCGCGGACAGTGGCGAAACCCGGCATGGCAATCCAATTCATTGAGCTGCCATCAAATCTACCAGAGGAGTTTGCTTAGGTGAAATATTTTGAGTCTTCCAGAACGGACAAGCCGCTGCTATAATGCGTGCCTCGGGCGGCTGTAGCTCAGCTGGATAGAGTACTTGGCTACGAACCAAGGGTCGTGGGTTCGATTCCTGCCAGCCGCACCAGAAAATACGAAGGGCCAGATCGCGAGATCTGGCCCTTTTCCGTTATCGACCGGGGATGATCGGGGACGATTTTCCCGGCCCGTCACGCTCTTCGGCAATGAACCTTTGCCAAGACGCTCGCCTCCCGCTATAATGCCTGCATTGGGCGGCTGTAGCTCAGCTGGATAGAGTACTTGGCTACGAACCAAGGGGTCGTGGGTTCGATTCCTGCCAGCCGCACCAACCTTCTTCAGATAAGGGCACTTCGCAAGAAGTGCCCTTATTGCTTTCGGCCCGCATTTTTGCTTCAGCCACTCTCCCCATGAACGACGCCACCGTCCATCATCCGCAGCCCGACGAGCACGGCAAGCCGGTACCGATTGCCCGGCCGTCGCTGCCGACCGCACCCGATACCTGGAACGACCCGGCGCGGGTCGCGACCGTCATCCCGCTCGGCGCCCTGCCCCCGATGCTGAACGGCGTGCCGTTCGCGCCGTGGATCGACGCGCCCGCCACGAATGCCGCATGGAGCGAGGTCGCCGGCCAGGCCGATATCGCCGAACCGGCCTTCGACCTGCCGCCATCGAGATCCCCGGCGGCCGGGGTCGTGATCGTGGAAGACGATGGCCGCGTGTGGGCGGTATCGCCGTCGAACCGTTTCGGCGGGTATGACGCCACCTTTCCCAAGGGCCGGGTCGATCCCAGGGTCAGCCTGCAAGCCACCGCGATCCGCGAAGCGTTCGAGGAGTCCGGCCTGCGGGTCGAGATCCTCGCTCATCTGGTCGACAGCGCGCGTACGCTGACCTATACCCGCTACTACCTGGCGCGCCGGATCGGCGGCAATCCGGCCTTGATGGGATGGGAAAGCCAGGCCGTGCACCTGGTCCCGCAGGCGGATTTGCCTGCACTGCTGGGCAATCCCAACGATCGGGCGGTCATTGAGGCGCTGATGCGATCAATGAAGAAATAAATTTCCTGATAACCCTTTGCCAAGACGAGTAGGCATCGCTATAATGCGTGCCTCGGGCGGCTGTAGCTCAGCTGGATAGAGTACTTGGCTACGAACCAAGGGGTCGTGGGTTCGATTCCTGCCAGCCGCACCAACTGTTTCAAAGAGAATGGTTCAGAAGAAATTCTGAGCCATTTTTCTTTTCAGCGATCCGGGGTTCGTGCGAGACGCCTGGTTCCAGGCGACAACCAACGGACAGGACTGCCGGCCAGGCAATGCAATCAGCACTTTGCCAACTCGCCACATGCCGCTATAATGCGTGCCTCGGGCGGCTGTAGCTCAGCTGGATAGAGTACTTGGCTACGAACCAAGGGGTCGTGGGTTCGATTCCTGCCAGCCGCACCAACTGTTTTAAAGAGAATGGCTCAGAAGAAATTCTGAGCCATTTTTCTTTTCCGGCCTGGGCATGACTGTCCGCGGAGTCGGAATGCCGTGCTGCCCGCCCCATCATCACCCCGATCAGCACGACTTTGCCAACTGACCACATGCTGCTATAATGCGTCCCTCGGGCGGCTGTAGCTCAGCTGGATAGAGTACTTGGCTACGAACCAAGGGGTCGTGGGTTCGATTCCTGCCAGCCGCACCAACTGTTTCAAAGAGAATGGCTCAGAAGAAATTCTGAGCCATTTTTCTTTTCCGCTCTCCACAATGCGCCAGAGCTATTGGCGCTCATCCCTTACGCCTTGTTCAGCCGTGCACCCACGCTGTCAACGGCCTCTACGCCGGAGAAGATCAATAGTTGACGTAGGATTTCCCCTACATATGTCGAGCACACTTCCGGCGTTTTCTTCTCTACAACACAAGATGGCTGCGCTCTCCTATGACGGCCCGGTCGCTCCCTATCGCGCCAGCAACTAGTTGGCCGCTGAGAACATATTTCTTGTTCCATAAGCACACGATCGCCGGGGATGCATTTATTTGCTCTTTTGTTAGCATGAAGTTCCGGTCTCTCAACCAAGGCTGCAGGTCGCGGCTGATTCTAAGCGAGGAAAGACATGAAACGATCTCTCATTGCTGCAATGGTACTGGCTGGCGCGTCGTCGTTCGGTTCTTCCGCCGTGATGGCGCAGGACATCGGCGACTCGCCGCAAGCCCTGGACCTGGTCGATCTCACCGCCTATTTCGGCGACACCTTTGCCGCCGATAACGCAGGCAGCACCTTCGCCGACCAGTTCACCTTCACGATCGCGAGCACGATCGGCCACAACCTCGACGCGGTCGTCGCGTCAGGCAGCCGCAGCGGCGACGTCGGCCTCGACATCACGGGTCTTGCCTTGTACGGCGCCGACGACGTACTCATCACGGCGGGCGAGGAAGTGCAAGCGGGCGCCGTCGACCTGTGGACCCTCGCCAGCGACAACCTGGGTGTCGGCGATTATTACCTGCAGGTGAGCGGCGAACTGCTGTCGGCCGACGGCGCCAGCTTTGGCGGCGCGGTGGCGCTGGCGCCGGTGCCCGAGCCCGGCACCTACGGGATGATGCTGGGCGGCCTGGGCATGCTGGGTTTCCTGGCCCACCGCCGCCGCGCGAAGCAGGACTGACGCCCCCGCCAACCTGCCGCAAGTAAAAAAACGGAAGCGCGTTCGGCGCTTCCGTTTTTTATGTGCACTGCCCTTTTACGTGCGCAGCTTCTTGACGACGCTGCGCGTGCCCAGGATTTCCTCGATCTGCTCGAAGCGCACCGGCTTGACCATGTGGTGGTCGAAGCCGGCCTCGAAGGCCAGCTGCCGGTCTTTTTCCTGGCCCCAGCCGGTCACCGCGATCAGCACCGTCAGGGCGCCGGTCGGCAGCTTGCGGATGCCGCGCGCCAGGTCGTAGCCCGACATATGCGGCAGGCCGATGTCGAGGAAGGCATAGTCGGGGCAGAAGCGGGCCGCCGCGGCCAGCGCGTCCGGACCGTTGTGGGTGATCACCACGCTGTGGCCCATCGCGGTGAGCAAGGCGCCGATGCTGTTGACGAAGTCCACATTGTCGTCTGCCAGCAGGATGCGATAGCTTTCGGTGCTGATGAAGGCGGCCGGAGTCGGCTTGGTCGGCGGCTCGGGCTCGACCACGATCGGCAGGCGCACCAGGAAGCGGCTGCCCAGGCCCAGGCCCTCGCTGTGGGCGGTGATGGTGCCGCCGTGCAGCTCGACCAGCTTGCGCGCCAGCGACAGGCCCACGCCCAGGCCGGCATTGCTGCGTTCCAGGGTCGAATCGACCTGCACGAACATCTCGAACACCGAATCGAGCATGTCCGGCGCCAGGCCGATGCCGGTGTCGGCGACTTCGAGCACCAGGGTCTTGTCCTCCACCGCGCCCCTGAGCATCACCTTGCCGCCGCGGTTGGTGTACTTGGCGGCGTTGTTGAGCAGGTTCGACAGGATCTGCGCCAGGCGCGTGGCGTCGCCGTGCAGGAATACCGGACGGTCCGGCAGCTCCAGCACCAGCTCGTGCCCATGCAGCTCGATGTACGAACGCACCACCTCCAGGGCGTCGTTGACGACGGCCTTCAGTTCGACGCGCCCCATCTTGATGGTGAACTTGCCGGTATTGATGCGCGAGACGTCCAGCAGGTCGTCCACCAGGCGCACCATCTGGCGCAGCTGGCGTTCCATGATGTCGGTGGCGCGCTGGGTGGCCTGGGCGTCGCCGCTGCGGATGCGCAGGATGTCCAGGCCGGTGCGGATCGGCGCCAGCGGGTTGCGCAGCTCGTGCGCCAGGGTGGCCAGGAATTCGTCCTTGCGGCGGTCGGCCACGATCAGGGCGCCTTCGGCGCGCTGGCGCACTTCCATCTCGTGTTCGAGCGTGCGGTTGGCCGCCTGCAGCGCGTCCGAGCGGCGGCCGATCTCGGCCAGCATGTCGTTGAAGGCTTCGACCAGCACGCCGATCTCGCCCTTCTCCCTGCCCGGCACCCGGAGTGAAAAATCGCGGCGCAGCATCACCTGGCGGGCGACGTCGGTCACCGCCTCCAGCGGACGCGTGATCGAGGCCTGCAGGCGCGACGCCACCAGGGCCGCGATCACCAGGGCGCCCAGCAGCACGCCGCCCAGGATGGCGCCATAGCTCAGGGCCCGATCCAGCACGCCGTAGCGCGAACGCAGGTAGACGGTGCCGATCCGTTCGCCGTTCTCGACGATGTCGCGGTACAGCACGACTTCGCCGCGTTCGATCCGGTAGCCGGCCGGCTCCGGCCGCTCCGGCAACCGGGCGCGCACGTCGGGCCGCACATAGGTGGCGAAACGGGTGCCGTTGGCGGTATAGACCGCGGCCGCCACGATCTGCGGACGCACGCGCAGCAGGGTCAGGCTCTGGGTGACGTCGGCCGTATCGTTGAACGAGACCGCTGGCGCGGTCACGCTGGCGACGATGTCGGCCTGGGTGGTGAGGTCGTCGATCCAGTAGCGCTGGAAGGTGCGCAGGTCGAGCAGCAGCATCGCCACGCCGGCGGTGAGCAGGGCCACCACCGTGGTCGCCACCGCCATCAGGATCAGTTTGCTCCGAACGGAACCGGTATCGTGCATTGGCATCATGAGGCTCCTTTCTGCACGCGGTTCGCGACCGTCAGCAGGCGCGAACTGAGCTTCCATTCTTTTTTTCCGCCGCATCGAGCGAGACGTCGAAACGGACGCGCTCATCGACGATCGTAAAATTGATCACGCTGCCGTGCTGCAGGCAGCCTTCGCATTCGGTCACGGTCAGCCAGGCCGGCGATGCGCGCAGCAGGCGCGCCGTGCGCGCCTCGTCCTGGCCGGCCACGAACAGCAGGTGCGCGGGCCGGGCCAGGTCTTGCTCGCGCAGCGCGCGCACGACGATCGTGCGCCCCGCCACCATGCGCCCGGTGGCGATCCGCGTCAGTTCGGCCGCCATGTCGTCGGCGCCGAACACGCCCAGGGTGAGGGGCGTGGCCGCGTCGGCGAAGGCCTGCGGCGGAAAATCGGCGTAACCGAGGAATTTATACAGGAAAGCCGCCTTCACGCGCCGCTCGAGCGCCGGCGCCGCGGCCTGGGCGGCCACCGGCAGCAGGGGCGCGCCGGCGCCGGCCAGCAGCAGGGGCAGCGCCAGGGCCCGGCAGGCCAGGCGGCGCTGCGGGCGTTCAGGTTGAGTGATAGTCATGGATTCCATTGGCCAGTCAAAAACGCAGCGCCGCACTGGCGAACACCGTCCGCTCGATCAGCTGGCGGCTGCCGGCCGCGCCGAATTCGGCGTGGCGTCGGTGCAGCAGGTTACGCCCGACAAGGGCGATCTCGAGATCGGGGCGCACCTGCCACGCCAACCGCGCGTCGAGCTCATGATAGCTTGGCAGGGCCGCCTGTGGCATACCGTCGACGTAACGGAGCGCCAGATCGGCCCGCAGGCGCGCGCCCAGGTCGTGCGCGCTGCGCACGGTCCAGGTCAGACGCGGGTCGTTGCCAGCAAGAAAACTCAGGCCGGTGGTGTCGCGGCTGGCCGGCTCGCGCCCGACGTCCACGTCCTGCAACACCGCGCCCGCATGCAGGCGCCAGCCGCGCGCGGCCTGCCAACTGGCCCACAGCTCGACGCCGCGCAGCGCGCCCTTGCCCAGGCTTTGCAGGACATAGGCGACCGGCGAGGCGGCCGGCGGATTGTTGCCAGCCTGCGCCCGCTCCAGCGACCGCAGGCGTTCGAAATCCGTATAGAAGGCGGTGGCCGACCATGACAGCGAAGGCAGGGGCTGGGCACGGTAGCCCAGCTCGGCCACGCGCGCCGTCTCCGCCACCACGTCCGCGCCGCCCCCGACCAGATAGGCGTCGGGATCGCGCGGGTCGATGACGTAGAAATCGCGGTCGATGCGCGACGGCGCGCGCACCGTGCGCGACAGCGCCGCCCACAGCATCGAACGCGCATCGACGTCCCATGCCAGGCGCAGGCTGGGCAGCACCTCGCTGCCGGTATAGACATTGTGTTCGATGCGCACGCCGGCGCTCGCGCGCACGTCCTGGGCCAGCTTGACTTCATCCTGCACGAACAGGTGCGACCAGCGCAGGCTGCGGCGCGCCGGCGTGAAGCGCAGCAAGGGGCCGTTGTCGATCCGGTCGCGGCTGTAGCGATAGCCGCCGCCCCAGGCCAGCTGGTGGCCGCCCAGGCGCAGCAGGTGCTGGGCCTCGACGTCGAACGTGTCCAGGCGCTGGGCGCCGACACCCTGCTGGTCGCGCCGCGAATGGTCGAGCCAGGCCTGCAGCCGCACGCTCCCGTTCCCGTCCAGCCGATGCTCGACCCGTCCCAGCAGGTTGGCGCCGGAGGTCTCGATGCGCGGCTGGTCGCCGCCGGCGCGCAGGCGGCCATCGTGCACGTCGCCGCTGAACGTGACATCGGTCACGTCGGCCTCCCAGTCGAGACGGAAACCCGCCTGCTGGCGCCGCAGGGCGCCCCCGTCCGCTCCGTTCCCATCGAGCGCGAGCCCGTCGACGTCCATGCCCGCGCATAGGCGCGCCAGTGCGGCCCACCCTCGAGCTGGCCGCCATAGCGCACGCTCGCCCCCTTTTCGCCGGCGCCGGCACGCGCGCTCGCCAGGCCGCCATGGGTCTGGGCGGCACTGCGGGTGATGACGTTGATGACGCCGTTGACGGCATTCGTGCCCCAGGCCGTGCCGCCCGGGCCGCTGATCACTTCGATGCGCTCCACGTCTTCGAGCGCCAGGTCCTGCATTTCCCAGAACACGCCGGAAAACAGCGGCGAGTACACGCTGCGGCCATCGACCATCACCAGCAGCTTGTTGGCCAGCGGCGAGAGGAAGCCGCGCGCGCTGACCGCATACGAGCCGGCGCCGATGCGCGCCACCTGCAGGTTGGGCGCCAGGCGCAGCGCCTCGGGCAAGGTGGTGGCGCCGGAACGGGCGATCTCGGCGCCCTGGATCACGTAGACCGAGGCCGGCGCGCGCGCCAGCGCTTCGTCCTGGCGCGAGACCGAGGTCACCACGATGTCGGAGAGCTGTTCAAGGGAGTAGTCGGCAAGCGGTACGGCCGGTTCCACCGGCGGGTCGACCGGACGCGCGTGCGCCTGCACCGCACAGGCGCAGGACAACAGCGCGACACCGGCGCGAGCGAGCAACGAAGAAGATGACATAGTTGCCATCCTAGAACATTTTCTCGCACGCACCAAGTGCGCGCACGCTACAGTGTGCACTTGACAATCCCCTTGGGATATTTATTAAGGCTATGACTGGTATTGGAAATATAAATTGGACTGATTTGACGCAATGCAGCATCATTCACCTGTCTCCTCTATTCTCTTCCTAGGAAATAGATTCAGCCCGCCTCTCACGATGCGGGCTTTTTTTTTGCTCCACCCAATGCTGGCAGCCACTCCCCCGCGACAGCGGCCTCACCGGAGCGCCGAACATTTGTGTTGGTTAGTTACTTTATTTCCGTTGCGTGGCTGCGCACGCTTGTCAAAGCAGGCAACGGCCTTTTGGTGTAGGATGCCGGCCATATTTTCGTTTTTACAACAAGCTTGCCCATGCCCGACCTCGACACCTCCGCCCGGAGCACCGCATCCTACGACTGGTCGGCGACCGCGCTGGGCGACGCTGCCCGCTGGCCGCTGCCGCTCCGGCTCTGCAGCGATCTGCTGCTCAATTCTCCGCTGCCCACCCTGCTGGTCTGGGGCACCGAGACGATCACGGTGTTCAACGAGGCCTATGCGCTGCTGGCCGGTCCCGGCTACGGCCGTGTGCCTGGCGGTTCGGTGCCGCCGGTATTGCCGCCCCCGCTGGCGGCGGCCGGCAAGGCCCTCGAGGCTGCGTGGCGCGGCGAAGCCGGCGTGGTGCAGGATGCCCCCCTCACCTTCCGCCGTCTCGACGGCAGCCAGGAGTCGCGCTTCGACCTGCGCCTGACCCCGCTGCGCGACGAGACCGGCGCGGTGCGCGGCGTGCAGGTGGCGCTGGCCCCGGCCACCGCGGCGCCGGCCGCAGCGCAGGAAGAAGAAGCCGGCGGCGGCGCCATGCGCATCCTGGTGGTCGAGGACAACGTCGACTCCCAGTACCTGGTGTGCGAGATGCTCAAGGCCTTCGGCCACGAGGCCGACGGCGTGGCCCATCCCGACGATGCCCTGGCCCTGCTCGCCCGCCAGCGCTACGACGTGCTGTTCTCGGACGTCAGCCTGCCCGGCATGTCGGGCGTCGACCTGGCCACCCGCGCCATCGCGGACGATCCGTCGCTGCGCGTGATCTTTGCTTCCGGCTACGGCGACACCCTGCTGCGCCACCTGTCGTTCCCCTACCAGTCGCTGCAAAAGCCCTACGAGATCGACCAGCTGCAGGACGCCCTGTCCAGGGTCGCGCGGCGGCCGGGCAAGTCCGGCTGAACGACACCGCAGGAAACGCCGTGAAGCGTTTGAAACGCGACCGGCGCCAGCCGCGCATCAAGCGTGTGTGTCAGACCGGCTTGTCTGGTCTACAATGAAACACATCCTGCCCGGTCTCGGGCGTTCCGCAACCCCGGCATGAACACTCCCTCCGACCTTTCCAGCAGCAACCCCTGCCACGTGTCCGAACAAGACCTGGCGGCCACCCGGCAAGAGCTGCAGCGCGCCAACGAGCGCATGGAAAACATGCTCGAAAGCCTCACCGACGGCTTTTGCGCGGTCGATCGCGACTGGAACATCACCTATATCAATGGCCGCGCGCTGCAGATGGTGGCGCCGCTCAACAAGAGCCGCGACAGCCTGGTCGGGCGCCGGCTGTGGGATGAATTCGAAGACCTGCACGGCACCTCGGTCGCCGCCGACTGCCGGCGCGCCATGGAGCAGCGGATCACCGTCAACAAGGAGTTCTTCTACCGCCGCCTGCAATGCTGGCTCGACATGCGGGTCTACCCCTCACCCGACGGCCTGACCCTGTACTTCCAGGACATCTCGGCGCGCAAGCTCGACCAGCAAGCCCTGATCGCCAACAACAACCGGCTGCAGCTCGCCATCGCGGCCGGCCGCCTGGGCGACTGGCGCTGGGACGCTGCCAGCGACCGCGTCACCTTCGGCGCGCGCGCGGCCGAGATTCTCGGCCTGCCCGAAGGCGTGGCGCTCGAGTGGCCGCTGCTGCGTGCCCGCCTGGCCCAGGACGACCGGCCGCGGGTGCGGCGCGCCGTGCTCGAAGCTTTCTCGCAAGGCAAGGACCTCGACCTCGAATGCCGCCTGCTGCCGCGCGACGGCCACGCCGGCGGCGCGCCAAGCGGCCAGGCCGCCGCACGCTGCGTGGCCCTGGTCGGCCGCCCCGACTATGCCAGCCCGGCCGAGGGCGGCGGCGTGCTGGGCATGACCGGCATGGCCCAGGACATCAGCGCCCGGCGCGAGGCCGACGACCACCTGCGCCAGAGCGAGGAAGAACTGCGCGCGCTGGCCAACACCATCCCGCAGCTGGCCTGGATGGCCGACCCCAGCGGCGCCATCGTCTGGTTCAACCAGCGCTGGTACGAATACACCGGCATCACCCCGAGCGAATCCACCGGCTGGGGCTGGAAAGCGGTGTACGACCCGGCGGTGCTGCCGGCCGTGCTCGAGCACTGGGACGAATCGGTGCGCACCGGCGCGCCGTTCGAGATGGAGTTCCCGATCCGCGGCGCCGACGGCAACTTCCGCTGGTTCCTGACCCGGGTCGAGGCCGTGCACGACCGCGACGGCCGCGTGGTGCGCTGGTTCGGCACCAATACCGACGTCGACCAGGTCAAACGCGCCGAGCAGGCGCTGCGCGAAGAATCGCACGTGCTCGAGCTGCTCAACAGCACCGGCACGATCCTGGCCTCGACCCGCGACCTGCGCTCGCTGATGCAGGCCGCCACCGACGCCGCCGCCGGCGTCTGCGGGGCCCGTTTCGGCGCCTTCTTCCACCATGGAGAGCGCGGCGCGGGCACCCTGTTCTCGCTGTACACGCTGTCGGGCGCCACTTCGGCCGAATTCCAGGATTTCGCGGAGCCGGGCGCCAGCGCCCTGTTCGGTCCGGGGCTGCGCGCCGACGGCCTGGTACGGATAGGCGACCTCCGCCATGACCCGCTGCTTGCGGACAAGGCGTCCCGGTTCGGCCTCCCGGCCGGCCATCCACCGGTGCGCAGCTACCTGTCGGTGCCGGTCACGGCGCGCTCGGGCGAGCTGCTCGGCACGATGTTCTTCGGCCACCCCGAACCCGGCGTGTTCACCGAACGCAGCGAGCGCATCGTCAGCGGCATCGCGGCCCAGGCCGCGATTGCGATCGACAATATCCACCTGGTGGAAGCCGCCAGCCGCGCGGCCGAGGAGCGCAAGGTGCTGCTCGAGAACGAGCGCGAGGCGCGCGCCGAGGCCGAGCGCACCAGCCAGATGAAGGACGAATTCCTGGCCACCCTGTCGCACGAGCTGAGGACGCCCTTGTCGGCCATCCTCGGCTGGTCGCAGGTGCTGCGCCGCGGCAGCCGCGACGGCGCCGACCTGCAGCGCGGCCTGTCGACCATCGAGCGCAATGCGCGCGCCCAGGCCCAGCTGATCGAAGACCTGCTCGACATGAGCCGCATCACCTCGGGCAAGGTGCTGCTCGACATGCAGACCGTCGCGCCGGCCGGCTTCATCGACGCCGCCATCGAGACCGTGCGCCCGGCGGCCGACGCCAAGGGCATCCGCATCGAGCGCCACTACGGCGCGGACGTGCCGGCGGTGGCGGGCGACCCGGGCCGGCTGCAGCAGGTGATCTGGAACCTGCTGTCGAACGCGATCAAGTTCACGCCGCGCGACGGCCTGGTCACGATCGAGGTCGGCCGGCACGAGGAGCAGGTCGCAATCACGATCCGCGACAACGGCGCCGGCATCGGTCCCGAATTCATCACCCACGTGTTCGAACGTTTCCGCCAGGCCGACGCCTCGATGACGCGCACCCACGGCGGCCTGGGACTGGGCCTGTCGATCGTCAAGCACCTGGTCGAGCAGCACGGCGGCACGGTGAGCGCCGAAAGCGCCGGGGTCGGCCAGGGCGCCAGCTTCACCATCGAGCTGCCGGTGGCCAAGACCCCGCCGCGCTCCCTCGACGCGGCCCGTGCCCGGATGATCCGCGAATCGCCGGCCCAGCCCGCCGATGCCGACCTCGCCGCCCAGGCGGCCGACGGCGCGATCCGCGATCTGCGCGGCACCTCGGTGCTGGTGGTCGACGACGACCGCGATGCGCGCGAGCTGATCGCCCGCATCCTGGCCGATTGCCAGGCCAGCGTGCGCCTGGCCGCCAGCGCGCGCGAGGCCTTCGAGATGCTGCGGACCGCGCCGCCCGACCTCCTGATCAGCGACCTAGGAATGCCCGAGGTCGACGGCCTGGAACTGCTGTCCTGGGTGCGGGCGCTGCCGCGCGAGGCGGGTGGGCAGGTCGCCGCCATCGCCCTGACCGCCTTCGCCCGCTCCGAAGACCGGCTCAAGGCGCTGGAAGCGGGCTTTTCGGCCCATGTCTCGAAACCGGTCGAGCAGACCGAGCTGATGGCCGCGATCGGTATGGTGACCGCGCCGCCGGTGGCGCCACTGCTCAGTGGAGGAACGCGCACCGGCGACCGTTGAGCGAGGGCCAGTGATGACGGTCCAATGAGGCTGAGCCAATGAAGCGCAGTCGTTGTCGGCCGGTCGTTCATGTTCCTACCCTCGCACGCGGCGCTGTCCTACAAGAAATTTTGAGCTGTTTGCTAGACTAAGTAGTGATGGGTTCAAGCCCGATTCCACCCAGAAGGGAATCCGCTCCGTACGAAGAGAAGAGAAAAGCATGCCGAGCAGACAAGACATTTTGAACGCGAAGATCCTGGTAGTGGACGATTCGCCCGACAATATCGAACTGATGGAAGAGATATTGCGCGAAGAAGGCTACACCTGCGTCAGCTCGACTATGCTGCCGGAACAGGTCTGCCCGCTCCACCGCGAGCATAACTATGACCTGATCCTGCTCGACCTGCAGATGCCGGGCCTGAATGGTTTCCAGGTGATGAAGGGCCTCAAGGAGATCGAGCAAGGCGGCTACCTGCCGGTGCTGGCCCTGACCGCCCAGCCGAGTTTCAAGATCGCCGCGCTCGAAGCCGGCGCCCGCGACTTCATCAGCAAGCCCTTCGACCTTCTCGAAGTGCACAAGCGCATCCACAATATGCTGGAGGTGCGGCTGCTATACAGGGAGCTGGCCCAATATTCGAAAGCCCAGCAGGAACTGGCCCTGCACGACGCCCTCACCGGCCTGCCCAACCGGCGCCTGCTCGAAGACCGCATCGAAACGGCCCTGCAGCACGCCAACCGCAGCCACGCCAAGGCCGCCGTCATGTACCTCGACCTGGATGGCTTCAAGGCGATCAACGACACCTACGGCCATGCCTATGGCGACGACATCTTCAAGATGGTGTCCCAGCGCCTGCTGTCGAGCTCGCGCAAGGAAGACACCGTGGCGCGCCTCGGCGGCGACGAATTCATGGTGGTGCTGGGCGACATCCACAGCCTGGCCGACGCCCAGGGCCCGGCCTCGAAACTGGTCGAGGCGCTGTCCGAGCCCTTCTTCATCAACGACCTCACCCTGCGGCTGTCGACCTCGATCGGCATCAGCATCTATCCGGACGATGCCGAATCGGTCGATGCGCTGATCAATATTGCCGACTACGCGCTGTACGAGGCCAAGCGCGCCGGCAAGAACCGCTTCTGCTCGCCGGCGGCGAACCGCCAGGCGGCCGCCAAGACCTCGGCGGCGCCGAGCCAGGCCGCAGGACCGAATACGTCGGTGGAGCTGGCAGCGCAGCATCGCTGACACGCCGACCGTCCAGCAAGGCCGCCAAGGCCCGGCTCCTGCATCGGCGGGATACCGGGCTTTTACTTTGGCGCTATGGGCATCAGCAGCGAAAGCGTTGCAGGTCGTTGGCCTGGCCGTGCCGGTGGCATCGCGTGCAGCCGCAACCCGGGCAGCAGCGCCCCGTTGACCGGATCTCGCCAATGAGGGCAACCACCCGGTCGAGCCTGGCTGCCGGATGCAGGGCGGCAAGCACCTGCTGTCGCTGAGGCTGGTTCAACAACGCAAGCTGGTCAAACAGCTTCTCGAACTGCGGCGCCTTCATTGTGCCCTCCCGGTCGACGACCGGGATTGGACCGCGGGTCAGCACAGCAGTTCAATGCTCATCCACATCTAACGAGTACAGCGCCTTTACTTTCGCGGGAAGGCGCGTCCGGCGACCGCAGGCCCCAATGCAAACAGGCCATACGGCGGATGCCGCATGGCCTGTCATTGATTCGAATGAAAAGAATCAGCGTTTATCTTCCACCGGACAGTCGCGAATCTTGCTCTTTTCCTCGATCGACTGCGCGTGCTGGTGGTCATGGCCCGCGTCGACCATGTCCGGCGCCACCTCGATGCGTGTGATGCCGGCGTCGACCGAAATCGGGTCGCTGGCCGGGAACGTCATCTCGACCGCATCGTCGAGCAGCGTTTCCTCGGCCTTTTCCTTGTTGGAAAGGCCCTCGCAGCCGGAGAGCGCATTGATGGCGATCGCGTAGCGGATGACCTCCAGGTTCGCCAGGTCGCCGATCGTCTTCACGCCCAGCGTGTCGGCCAGCGCGGCGGCCTGCTGCTCGCCGATGCCGCGCAGCGCCGATAAAGGCGCGTCGCTCAACTCACGGAAAGTTTTGCCATGGAATTGTTGGTTTACGATGGTGTCGATATTCATCTTGTGTCCTTTCTTGTAGGCCCCCGTCCTCCAGCGAACCGGTTCGATCCCACTATGGCACAGGCCCGTACCGACGTATGTGCGGCATCGAACATCGTCACCTGCCGCACGATTGATTTATTTGCCAAGTGGCACTTATGTCACATGCTATGATGGCGCGTTTTGCAAGGTATTTACTCGAACATAACTATAAGTCTAGAATCCTTTGTCTGGCGAGCACAGCAATGTTGACCGAATCCCTCGTGGCGAACAGCGATAAACCCAAGATCCTGGTGGTCAACGACGACCCCGCCAGCCTGCTGGCGCTGACGAGCCTGCTCGACGGTCGCGCCGACGAGGGCAACTACACCGTGCTGTCGGCCCGCTCCGGCCAGGAAGCCTTGCGCCAGGTGCTGCTGCACGATTTCGCCGTGATCCTGCTCGACGTGAACATGCCCGGCATGGACGGCTTCGAAACCGCGGAGGCGATCCACCAGCGCCCGCGATCGGCCGACATCCCGATCATTTTCGTCACCGCCTTCCTGGCCGACGAGATCGATCGCCTCAAGGCTTACCAGCGCGGCGCCGCCGACTTCCTGTTCACCCCGGTCATCCCGCAGATCCTGCACGCCAAGGTGTCGGTCTTCGTCACTCTGGCGATGAAGAACGAACAGCTCAAGCGCCAGGCCGAGAAGCTGTCGCAGCACGCCTCGGAGCTGACGGCCACCAATCGGCGCCTGGTGCGCGAGATGGAAGAACGGCGCGCCGCCGAGAGAAAAAGCCACGCCAAGGACGAGTTCCTGGCCATGCTGGGCCACGAGCTGCGCAATCCGCTGTCGGCGATCACCAGCGCCTCGGGCCTGATCGGCCTGCCCGGCGCCGCGCCCGACACGGTGGCGCGCGCCCGCGCCATCATCCAGCGCCAGAGCCAGCACCTGTCGCGCATCGTCGACGACCTGCTCGACCTGTCGCGCGCGATGTCGGGCAAGATCCTGCTGGCGCGCCAGGCCACCGACCTGTCCAGGCTGGTGGCCAGCTGCCTGGAAACCTTCCGCGCCACCGGCCGCACGAGCGGTTACCGCATCGCGGTCGACCTGGCCGCTGGCTGGGTCGACGGCGACCCTACCCGGCTGGAACAGATCGTGTCGAACCTGCTGGACAACGCGCTGAAATACACGCCGAGCGGCGGCGCCATCGACATCGCCCTGGCGCGCGCCGGCGACGAGGTCGTGCTCAGCGTGCGCGACTCGGGCGTCGGCATCCCGCCCGAACTGCTGCCGCAGGTGTTCGACGTGTTCGTGCAGGGCGCGATCTCGATCGACCGCTCGCAGGGCGGCTTGGGGATCGGCCTGTCTCTGGTGCGGCGCCTGGTCGAGCTGCACGGCGGCAGCGTGGCCGCCGACAGCGCCGGCGCCGGGCTCGGCTCCAGCTTCACGATCCGTCTTCCGAGCGCCGACCTGGCGCAATCGACCGGCGCGGCCGAACCTTGCGCGCCGGCGGTGGCGCCGCCGCTGGACACCGGCAAACCGTCGGTGCTGCTGATCGAAGACAATGAAGACGGGCGCGAGATGATGGCGACCATGCTGGCCGCCCATGGCTACCCGGTGTACCAGGCCGCCGACGGCCTGCAGGGCGTGGGCCAGGCGCATGCCTGCCGACCCGACGCCGCGCTGGTCGACATCGGCCTGCCCGGCATCGATGGCTACGAGGTGGCGCGGCGCCTGCGCGCCGATCCGGCCACGCGCGCGATCCGCCTGATCGCCGTGACCGGCTATGGCCTGCCGGACGACCAGCGGCGCGTCATGGAAGCCGGTTTCGACCAGCACCTGGTCAAGCCGGTGCAGATCGAGCGCCTGCTGGAAGCGCTGGCGGCTTCGGCCCCGGCCCGGCCGGCACTGCCGCCGCCTGAAGCCGCCGCAGTTGCCGCCGCAGTCACGGCAGCGGCGGCGCCATCACGCCGTGGCGAGCAGCTCGTCGCGGCGCGCCGCCATCTCGGCGCCCAGCGCGTCCAGGTCGAGCTTGAGCTTGCGCACTTTCGGGAACATCTCCTCTTCTTCCTCTTCGACGTGGTGCTCGATGTACTCGCCCAACACCGTGACCTTGGCGTCGTACAGGTCGTCGCCCGGCTCCATTTCCTGGACCTGCGAGATCAGGTCCTTGGCCGAGGCGTGTTCGACCAGGGCCTCGTCGAGCATGTCCTCCATTTCCTTCGACACCGAGCGCAGCGCCGGATAGAAGATCTCTTCCTCGATCTGCGTGTGCATGATCAGCTGCTGGCAGATCTCGTTCGCCAGTTTCTTCTTGCTGGTGGTGGCGCGCTCGCCTAGTTCGTCGAATTGCTTGAACAGCGCCTTGACCTCGTCGTGCTGGCTGGTCAGGAGTTCGATCGCATCCTGCGGTTTCTCATTCTTGCTCATGGTAGTACCCCCGTATTCTGTATGGTATGGATGGCTCGCTGGCCACGTTTCCAGCATGCGCCGCGGCTGCCGTGCGGACTGTACGGGAGCGCACGCTATGCGGGAATACCGGCCTGGCGTCTGGCGGCGCCGGACGCGCGCCGCCGGATTGCCAACTGTTGTATGATTTGGGAAACATTTAACAGAGCCTACGATGACCGAACCGGCCCCATCGCCCCCCGACCCGGAGCTCGAGCGCCAGGTCGCGGCGCGCACCGCTGAACTCACCGAGATGCTGGCCTGGCTGGCCAACTGCTGGGACCAGGAACGCCGCCAGCTGGCGCGCCAGCTGCATGACAGCCTGGGCTCGTCGATGACGGCCCTGACCATGCACCTGGCCCTGCTCACCCAGAACCTGCCGGCCGACGGCAAGGCGCGCGAACGCGCGGCCCAGATGAAGACCCTGCTGGCCGGCATCATCGAAACCAACCGCACGATGCAGCTCGAGCTGTGGAACGACAAGCTCGAGTTCCTTGGCCTGCGCGCCGCGCTGGCCGAACTGGTGCCCGCCTTCGGCGCCGAGCGCGGCCTGAAGGCCCGCGCCAGCCTGCCCGACGACGACGGCGCCTGGTCGCGCGAGCACGGCGTGCTGTTGCTGCGCTGCGCCGAGGAAGGCCTGCGCAACGCCGCCGCCCATGCCCAGGCGACGCGGGTGGACGTGATCCTGGACGATGACGGCGAAATGGCCATGCTCACCGTGCGCGACGATGGCGTGGGGCCGGGCGAGGATGCGCTGGAAAAATCGTCGAAGGGTTGTCACGGCCTGCGCCTGCTGCGCGAACGCGCGCGCTACCTGGGCGGCAACCTGACCCTGGCGCGCGCCGACAACGGCGGCGCGATATTGCAGATGACCTTGCCGCGCCAGCTGGCGGCCTGAAACAGGTCGGTGCACCAAGGACAACGGCGGCCAATGGCCGCCGTTGTCCTTGGTGCCAGCACCTAGTGCAGTTTGACCAGCGGCGTGCTGCGACGGATCAGGAAGCGCGCCACCGCCAGCAGCGCGGTGCGGGTAATGCCCATCACCGCGCGGTGGTGCATCAGGTGCAGGCTAGCGTACATCGAGCGCGCTACCGCGCCCTGCACGAACCAGCTGGCCCCGCGCAGCGAACCCATCAGGCTGCCGACGCTGGTGCTCTGCCCGACCGAGACCAGCGAACCGTAGTCGCGGTACGCATACGGCGAAGCCGAGGGCGCCTGGCCCTTGTCCATGCGCAGGAAGGCGGCCACCAGGTAATCCGCCTGCTGGTGCGCGGCCTGGGCGCGCGGCGGCACCGGCGCGCCATTGCCGTCGATGCAGACGGCGCAGTCGCCCAGCGCCCAGATATTCGGCACGCCTTTCACACGCAGGTGGGCGTCGACGTCAAGGCCGCCGCCGCGCGCGGTCGGCAGGCCCAGGCTGGCCAGCAGTTCGGGGGCGCGGATGCCGGCGGCCCACACGCACAGGTCGGCGGGGTAGACATTGCCCTTGCCGTCGACGACCTTGTCGGCCTCGATCGCGGTGACGCGGCAGTCGGCCACCACATCGATGCCGCGCTTGCCGAGCAGGTCGTGGGCCGCTTTCGACACCCGTTCGGGCAGCGGCGCCAGGATGCGCGGCGCGCCCTCGAGGATGGTGATGCGCACGTCGCGCTTGACGTCCATGCGCGCGAAGCCATAGCGCGCATAAGCGCCAGACGCTTCGCGCAGCTCGGCGGCCAGCTCGACGCCGGTGGCGCCGCCGCCGATGATGACCACGTCCAGGCCAGTTTCCTTGCCCTCCTCGCGCTGCTGCTCGACCGCCAGCATCAGGCGCAGCATGCGCAGGCGGAAGCGCTCGGCGTCCTCGGTCGCGTTCAGCGAGATCGAGTGCTCTTCAGCGCCCGGGACGCCGAAGTAATTCGAGGTGCTGCCGATCGCCATCACCAGCGAGCCATAGCCCAGGCGCCGCACGGGGAGCACTTCTTCGTCGTCGGTGGCGGCGTGCACCGCACCGATCTCGATCGCCTGGCCGGCGGCGTCGAGTCCCGTCATCGGGCCAAGCACGAAATTGAATCCATTGTCGTGGGCCAGCATGGCGTACGACAGTCCTTCCTGGTGGATGTCCAGGGTGCCGGCGGCGACTTCATGCAGCGACGGCTTCCAGATATGATAAAGGCGGCTGTCGACCAGCGTCACCTTGGATGGACCCAGTTTGCGGCCCAGTTTGCAGGCCAGCTCGAGTCCGCCGGCGCCGCCACCCACGATCACGATATCGCTACGCAAGTTGCCTCCTTCACAATGCCCTGCCCGGCAACGGCGCCGGGTCCTCGGACAATGTCGATTTTACTATGGCCGCGTGAATGACGTTGCGCATGTCGATATTCTTGACTACATATTACGGAACAGGTTCATGAAGGACTGGCTGACCGGTTCCTGAGGCGGATCGTGCCACGCCCGCTCTCGTCGCGCGCCACGCCGGCCACCGCGCGCAGGTTGACGATGGTCGAGCGGTGCACCTGCTTGAACATGGTCGGGTCGAGCACCTCGAGCAGGTCGCGGATGGGTTTGCGCAGCAGCGACTCGCCATCCGCCGTCATCACCACCGTGTACTTGGCGTCGGACTGGAAATACGCCACGTCGTCGACCAGGATCAGGCGCGTCTCGTTGCCGCGGCTGGCCGTCAGCCAGACCAGCGGCTGCGCGCGCGGCGCCGGCGGCGCCACCACCTGCAGCCGCGCCAGCAGTTCTGCCAGCGTGGCGGCATCGACGCCGCCGCGCGCCAGGCGCTCGCGCACCCGCGCCACGGTGGCGTTCAGGCGCTCGCGCGCCACCGGCTTGAGCAGGTAGTCGACCGCGCCGCGATCGAAGGCGTCGAGCGCGTACTGGTCATAGGCGGTGACGAACACGACCTCGGTGCCGAGGCCCGCCGCCAGCAGGCTCGACGCGACCTCCAGACCCGACAGCCCCGGCATGCGGATATCGAGGAAGGCGACCTCGGGACGGTGGATCTCGATGGCTTCCAGCGCGCTGCCGCCGTCCTCGCACACGGCGACGATGTCCAGCCCGGGCCAGGCCTCGAGCAGCAATTTGACCAGCTCGTCGCGCAGCAGCGCCTCGTCTTCGGCGACCACGCATTTAACGGTATCAGGCAGCATGGCGGCCTCCCGTCCCCTGCAACGCCAGCGGCACCGTGATGGTCGCCGCCACCCCGCTCGGGAAGTTGGCGACGATGGCGAAGCTGGCCCCTTTGCCGTAAGCCAGGCGCAGGCGTTCGCGCACATTGCGCAGGCCGATGCCGGTGCCGGCGCCTTCGCTCGAGAAGCCGCGGCCGTCGTCGGCCACGGTCACGGCCACTGCCTGCGCGTGTTCGCCGCCCACCGCGCGGGCCAGGATCCACACCGTGCCGCCGCCCGGCTTCGGTTCCAGCCCGTGCTTGATCGCGTTCTCCACGAGGGTCTGCAGCATCATCGGCGGGAACACCAGCCGCTGCAACTCGTCCGGCACGTCGACCTGCAGCGACAGACGCGGCCCCATGCGGATCGCCAGGATGTCGAGGTAGGCGCGCGCCCGCTCGAGCTCTTCGCCCAGGGTCGACGGCGCATCCTCGGTGCGCGGCAGCGAATGGCGCAGGTACTGGATCAGGTTGCCCAGCATGGCGTCGGCGCGCGCCGGATCGCTGCGGGTGAGCACCTGGGCGCTGGCCAGGGTGTTGTACAGGAAGTGCGGCTCGACCTGGGCATGCAGCAGGTTCAGGCGCGCCACCGTGAGTTCCTTCTCGGTCACGCTCTCGCGCACCTGTTTCGCTTCTGCGCGGCGCCGCTCGGCGATGCGGCGCGCGATGGCGCGCACCACGGCCTCGGCGTTCTCGAGGTTGGTGCCATGGTCGACCAGGAACCAGTCAGTCCAGGCCGGCGCCTCGGGCTCGCAGATCAATGTGACGCTGCCGGCCACGTCGCCGTTGGGCGTCACCGTCGCCAGGATCTGGTTGCGCCGGTTGCCGAAGGTTTCCAGGCCCCACAACTGGGATGCCTCCTTGCCGTAGGGGTCGATGCGCGCGACCTTGGCCCGCACCTGCAGGCTGTCGCGCGCGCTGTCGACGACGGTGGCGCCGGGCAGTTCGCGGATGGCGGCATCGATCATGTCGAACGCCTCGCCCGCTTCGAGCGGAATCTCGATCTGGCGCCGCTGGCGGTTCGACAGGGTGCTGGCGTCCAGGTGGCCGATCACCAGGCGCACCCGGCGCATATGCGAAAACACCTCCAGCAACACCCAGCCGCACAGGGCGAAGCCGAGCAGCGGACCGACGGCGCCCAGGTCGACGTCGACCCGCTCCAGCAAGGTCTGGTTGAGGGTGATGCAGACGGCGAGGTAGCCCGCCAGCCAGGCCAGCAGCAGGCGGAAAACGTGGAACAGGCTTGCAAACATGATGTGCTTTCGGATGGTGAGAATGGGCCCACCATAGGCTATCCATTCCTTGCAAGACAGCATTATGCGACGGAGTCGGGACTGGGCCGACGAAATCGGGGCCAGGCGGCATGGGGCCGGTACGCTGTCGGGCGAAAAGACTGTTGCTTTCCACCTCTCATTACTATTTTCAGACATATCCCCCCCCACCCCTGCCCGCTACAACATCTTTCCGATCAAAGGGTTTTATAGACAGATGGTACTGAAACGCATCGTTGTCGCGCTGGCCGCCACGCTGGCCAGTGCCTGGGCCCACGCCGAAATCGGCGCCGCCGTCACCGCCACGCTGGGCACCACCGGCGCCGGCGTGCACCTGGTCGTGCCGATGGAGAGCAATCTCAACGGCCGTTTCGGCATCAATTACTTCAAGCACGATTTCGACAAGCGCACCGGCGGCATCAACTACGACGCGAGGGCCAAGCTGCAGACCGTCGACGTGCTGTTCGACTGGTACGTGCTCGCCGACAGAGCGATCCGGCTGACCGGCGGCATCCTGTACAACGGCAACGAGATCAAGGGCCGCGGCCGTCCGAATGCCAACGGCCAGTACCTGATCAATGGCCGTGGCTATACCGCGGCCGATGTCGGCAACCTGGACGCGAACATCGACTTCCAGAAGGCCGCGCCGTACATCGCATCGGGTGGGGCAATGCCCTCACCCCGAACCAGCCTTGGCACCTCAGCGCCGATCTGGGCGCCTTCTACCAGGGCAAGGCGCACGTAAACCTGGTCAGCCGCGGCTGCACCAGCTCGCGCCTGACCTGCACCGTGCTCGCGACCGACGTCGCGCGCGAAAAAGCGCGCCTGGTCGAGCAGCTGTCGGACTGCAGGTTCTTCCCGGTGCTGCGGGCCAGCGTGTCGTACAGCTTCTGAGCGGCGCCGTTCCCGCCGGCGATACCGAACGCGCGCCATGCTAGAGACGGCCGGCGTATGATGGGCTTCCACCACCGGGAGGGAGTCCATCATGTTGTCACGCCGAATGCTCGCCGCTGCACTGACCATGAGCTGCCTGCTGCTCGGCGGCTGCCGAGAGCACAACGAGCCGGTCAAGCCGATCACCGACCTGAGCCTGGGCTTGTCAGGCCAGTCTGCTCGCGGCTGATTCTCGTCTGATTCTCGTCTGATTCTCGTCTGATTTTCGGATGATTAACAGCTGATTCACGGCTGATTTGCAGCGAATTCGCGCCAGATCCGCCGGCGCCGCCAGCGGCCGGCCGTCGTGATACGCCCATGCCGGCCTCCGGCAGGGTAAACTACGGCCTGTTCATTTTCGTCCCAAGGTTGTCCCATCCATGTCGTTCGCATCCCTCGGCCTGATCGACCAGATCGTCCGCACCCTCGACGCCCTCGCCTACCACACTCCCACTGCCGTCCAGGAACAGGCAATCCCCGCCGTGCTGGCCGGCCGCGACGTGATGGCCGCGGCCCAGACCGGCACCGGCAAGACCGCCGGCTTCACCCTGCCCATCCTCCAGCGCCTGGCCAAGAGCGGCACCGTGGGCAGCAATGCGGTGCGCGCGCTGATCCTGGTGCCGACCCGCGAGCTGGCCGAGCAGGTGCACGAAAGCGTGCGCACCTATGCCGAAGGCCTGCCGCTGCGCACCATGGTCGCCTACGGCGGCGTGAGCATCAACCCGCAGATGATGGCGCTGCGCAAGGGCGTGGACGTGATGGTCGCCACGCCCGGCCGCCTGCTCGACCTGCAGCGCCAGAACGCCGTGCGCTTCAACGAAGTCAAGACCCTGGTGCTGGACGAAGCCGACCGCATGCTCGACCTGGGGTTCGCGCGCGAGCTCGACGGCCTCATGAAACTGCTGCCCAGGAAGCGCCAGACCCTGCTGTTTTCGGCCACCTTCTCGGACCAGATCCGCGCGCTGTCGAACCAGATGCTGCGCGATCCGGTGCGCATCGAGGCGACGCCGCGCAACACCACCGTCGCCGCGGTGAAGCAGTGGATCGTCCCGGTCGACAAGAAGCGCAAACCCGAGCTGTTCGTGCATCTGCTCAAGCGCCATGACTGGACCCAGGTGCTGGCCTTCGCCCGCACCCGCAAGGGCGTGGACGAGCTGGTGTCCCTGCTCGAAGCGAAGCGCATCACGGCCGACTCGATCCACGGCGACAAGCCGCAGCCGGCGCGCCTGCGCGCGCTCGAGCGCTTCAAGGCGGGCGAGGTGCGGGTGCTGGTGGCGACCGACGTCGCCGCGCGCGGCATCGACATCGACGACCTGCCGGCCGTGATCAACGTCGACCTGCCGATCGTGGCCGAAGACTACGTGCACCGCACCGGCCGCACGGGCCGCGCCGGCGCCACCGGCGAGGCGGTGTCGCTGGTATGCGCCGACGAAGTCGAGCAGCTGGCGGCGATCGAGGTGCTGACCCGGCAGACGCTCGAGCGCGTCGAGGAACCCGGCTTCGCGCCGGATCACCGCGTACCGGTGACGGATGCGAAGGGGCAGATCGTCAAGAAACCGAAGAAGCCCAAGAAGCCAAAGGGCGATGCGGCGGTGGTGAGCGAGGACGTGCGGTTCCGGCGCTGAGCGCGCGAACTCAGTCTGCCCGGCCCGGCTCCAAGGACTTGCGCATGGCGTAGCGCGCGCCGCCCGGCGGGAAACCGTCGAGGCGGCTGAATACCGCATAGCCGAGCTTCTCGTAGAAACCGAGTGCCTGGAAGCTGAGCGTTTCGAGGAAGGCCTGCGTGCAGCCGCGGCGCACGGCTTCGCGCTCGGCTTCGAGCATCAGGGCGCGTCCCAAACCACGCGCACGCATATCGTCGGCGAGCCACAGCGCATGCACCTGCAGCCAGCCCACCCAGGTGTCGCCGGACAGGCCGCCGACCACCTTTCCGTCATGGTCGCGCAAGATTACCAGCAGCTCTTGCGGCGCTGCCCCGCCGGCGTGCGCCGCGTTGAAGTCGATGAGGCCCTGGATGACGACGTTGGCGTCCTGGTAATCCGGTTGCGGTTCGACCGCAATCGAGAGGTCGATGGAATGGTTTGGCATGGCTGGCGGGCGGGCAAATGAAAGCGATTTTACGATCATCGCCAGGGTGCGCATTGGATGCCGCGCCATCCCGAAGGCGTGACGGCCGACGCTTCCCCTGATGCGCCGGGCAAGATGGCAACGAAGTCCCCCGGGCGAGCGAAGAAGCGCACGTCCTGCTGATCGAACCGACCGGCACGCACAACAGCGGCGCCCCGCTGACCGCCGCTCCACGCCGCATCATTTGACGGATGCCGGAGGTTCCCCGTTCTTCGCGACATAGCGCCGATACTGCCATTCGAACGCATGCCAGGTCAGGACGCCGAACACGGTGCCCGCGATCAGCCAGGACGGGATGTTGAAGACGAGGGACGGCACGAACTGCTCGGGCTTGCGGAACCAGCCCGAGATCACGAAGAAGAAGTACATCGGGATGCCGTAGGCGAGCAGTCCGCGCTTGACGATCCACGATGCCATGCCGGCTTCGCGGTACTTGAACCACCTGATCGCGTGTATTTCCTTCATCACGCTGTTAGCCCCGATCCAGCCTGCGCTCGATCGATGCGCCGGCCGCATAGAGCAGGATGAAGGCCGGCGTCATGAACAGCCCGTAGGCATCGGGCCACGAGATGATTTCCAGCGCGCGGTCCAGGCCCAGCCAGTGCGCCAGCGCCAGCTGGGCCGCGATCGGCAGCTCCAGGTAGGTGAACTGCGACCGGTAGTCGACATTGCCCAGCGAGACGAAACCGAGGCAGGTCGCGATGAACAGCGCGTAGGGAGCGCAAAAGAAAAGACCGAGTCGGGACATCGTGATCGATACGAGGTTCGAGTTGCAAATGCTAAGGCGGATCGTCACGACGTGACAGGGCGACATGTACGGCAAGAATGGGCGCTACGATACCATCGTGGCTGCGTGCAAAGTTCACCTTTTGTCACTAAACGTCGCAAAACACTAACGTAATGCAAGGCGCATTTTTCGGATGCCCTCCTCGCCGTCGATCGTCACCTCGAAACCCAGCTTCTTGACCATGGCGACGATGCGCGAATTCTGGGGCAGCGCCTCGCCCACGATCTCGCCGGTGCCGCGCGCCCGGCAATACTCGATCAACTTGGTCATCATGATCCGCCCCAGCCCCATGCCCTTCAGGTCGGAGCGCACGGTCACCGCGAATTCGGCGCTGGTGTTGTCGGGGTCGGCCACCACCCTGCCCACCGCCAGGGTCTCGTTCACGCCTTCGGCATTCTTGCGGGTGGCGATGAAGGCCATCTCGCGGTCGTAGTCGATCTGGGTGAAGCGCGCCAGCTGCGACGGCTGCAACTCGCGGATGCGCACGAACATGCGGTAGCGGATGTCGTCCGGGGTCAGCGCATCGAAGAAGGCCAGGTGGGCCGGGCCGTCCTCCGGACGGATCGGGCGCAGCAGCAGCGGCGCGCCTTGCCAGTCGATCGTCTCTTCGAGCTCGCGCGGATAGGGACGGATCGCCAGGCGGTCGAGCGTGCTGCCAGAGCGGTCGGCCAGCGCCAGGCGCACCCGCGCATCGAGCACGGTCGCCCCCTTGCTGTCGGCCAGCAGCGGGTTGATGTCGAGTTCGACGATCTCGGGGATGTCGGAGACCAGGCGCGAGACCTGGATCAGCACCGCCAGGATCGCGTCCAGGTTGGCCGGCGGCCGGTTGCGGTAGCCGGCCAGCAGGCGCGCCACCCGCGTGCGGTCGACCAGGTCGCGCGCCAGCACCAGGTTCAGCGGCGGCAGGGCCACCGAATGGTCGTCGGTGACCTCCACCGAGATCCCGCCCTGGCCGAACACCAGCACCGGGCCGAACACCAGATCGGTGGCGGCGCCGACGATCAGTTCATGGCCGTTGGCGCGCCGGCACATGGCCTGCACCGAAAATCCGTCGAAGCGCGCCTGGGGGAACAACTCGTCCAGGCGCTTCCTCATGCGCTGGGCGCTGGCGCGCACCGCATCGTCCGAATCGAGGTCGAGCGTCACGCCGCCGAAGTCCGACTTGTGCATCACGTCGGGGGTCAGGATCTTGACCGCGACCGGGTAGCCGATGGCGCGCGCCGCCGCCACCGCGGCCTCGACGTCGGGCGCGGCGCGGGTCTCGACCAGGGCCAGGCCGTAGGCGCGCAGGATGGCCTTGGTCTCGGGATCGGACAGCAGCAGGCGCTTGTTGGCGATCGCCTCGCGCACCAGCGCCCGTGCGGCGCTGCGGTCGGGCGCCATGTGGCCGACCATCGAGGGCGGCACTTCCATCAGGAGGTTCTGGTTGCGGCGATAGTTCACCAGCTGCAGGAAGCCGGCCACGCCGTCTTCAGGGGTGCGGAAGGTCGGCATGCGCGCATTGGCGGCGATGGTGCGCGCCTCGAGCACCGAGGCGCCGCCCAGCCAGCACGACAGGATCGGGCGCGAGGCGGCGCGCGCCAGCGGCGCGATGGCGTTCGCCACTTCGCGGCTGTCGACGGTGGCGGTCGGCGAATGCACGACCAGCACGGCGTCGACCTGCGGGTCCTTGAGCAGGATCTCGAGCGCGGCCGCGTAGCGCTCGGGCGGCGCGCCGCCCAGCAGGTTGACCGCGAGGTTGACCGTCCTTGCGTTCGCCCCGCCGGGCAGCAGCGCGTCCAGTTGGGCGATGGACTCGGGCGACAGCGTGGCGGCCGTGCCCTTGCCGTAGCGCAGCGCGTCGCGCGCCAGCACGCCGGGTCCCGCGCCGTTGCTGACGATGGCCAGCCGCTCGCCATGCAACGGGCGGGCATAGGCCAGGGTCTCGACCGCCGCGAACAGCTGCTCGGTGGTGTACACCCGCAGCATGCCGGCGCGCCGCACCGCGGCGTCGAATACGTCGTCCTCGCTGGCCAGGGCCCCGCTCTCGCTGGCCAACGCGCGCACGCCATCATCAAAGGAGCGCGACTTGAGCACCAGCACCGGCTTGCTGCGCGCCGCGGCGCGCGCCGCCGACATGAACTTGCGCGCATAGCGCAGCTGGTCGACGTAGAGCAGGATGGCGCCCGCGTGGCCGTCGCTCGCCAGGTAGTCCAGCACGTCGCCCAGGTCGACGTCGCTCGAGTCGCCCAGCGAGATGAAGTGCGAAAAGCCGATGCCGCGCGTGCGGGCCCAGTCCAGCACGCCGGTCATCAGGGAACCGGATTGCGAGACGAAGGCGATCCGCCCCGCCAGCGCACCGCTGTGGGCCACGCTGGCGTTCAGGCCGAGGCCGGGCGCCAGCAGGCCGGCGCTGTTCGGTCCGAGCAGGCGCAGCAGATAGGGATGGGCCGCATCGAGCGCGGCCTGGCGCAGGCTGCGGCCGCGTCCATCGCGCGCCTTCGCCATTCCGCTGCTGAGCACCACGGCCGCGCGCGTGCCGCGCTCGCCCAGCTGGCGCACCAGTTGCGGCACGGTCGCCGGCGGCGTGCAGATCACGGCCAGCTCGGGTGCCTCGGGCAGGTCGGCCACGCTGTCGTAGCAGGGCAGCTCGCCGACCTGCTCGTACTTGGGGTTGACCGCGTACAGCTTGCCCTTGAAGCCGCCGCCCAGCAGATTGTCGAGCAGGGTCGTGCCCATGCTGCCGGGGCGCTCGGAGGCGCCGATCAGGGCCACCGATTTCGGCGCGAACAGGTATTGCAGGTTGCGAACGCTCATTGATGGTGACCTTTTTATCGGCAAGTAGTGACACATCGTATCAAACGCCGCGGGCCAAGGGCGCGTCAAAGCCGGGGCTTGCCGCCCGGGGCGCCGGGCGTGCTAGAATCGCCGCGTGAAATATTCTCTCCGTCTCCTGTTCGTATGGCTGATGCTGCTGGCGATCCCGTTCCAGGGAATCGCTTCGGCCGCCATGCTTGCGTGCGCACACGACGCGCCGCAAGGGACGCAGCAGGCCGCTCATGCGGCCCCGCACCACGACGCCGCAAGCACCCCTTGCCACGAAATGCAGGACCAGGCGCCAGATATTGCCCAGGATGCGCACGATCATGACGGCAGCTGCAGCGCCTGCGCCGCATGCTGCATGGGCGCCGCCATGGCGCCCGCGTCCGGCATCGCGCCGCCTCCGCCCACGCTGACCACCGCTCTCCTCGTGGCCGCCACCGGCCGCCTCGCCGCGGTCGACCTCGCGCTGCCCGAACGACCGCCCCGCTTCCCGCTCGCCTGATTTCGCCCGCCGCGCCCCGTGCGCGGTCCGACGCATTTCATCCGAACGAGGACACCATGTTTACGTACACCGCCGCGCCATGGCGCGCGGCCGCCCTGCTGGGCGCATTGCTCGCGGCCATGCCCGCCATCGCCCAGCACACCGCCATCGACCCCGCCGCCGCCGTTCCCGAGACGCGATATCAAAGCGCCCATGTGCAGCGCCCGCCTGCCGCCGCCGCGACCACGCCCGACCGCAACTGGCAGGAAAGCAACCGCACCGTGGCCGGCCAGCCGGCGCATGCCCATCATGGCGCACACGCCGCACATGCCGACCACTCCGCACATGCGGGCCATGCCAAGCCCGCGCCAAAGGCGAAGCCGAAGGCCGACGGCCATGAACACCATGGCCACCACGGGCATGGAGAACACCACTGATGGCCACTCAGATGATGTCGCGCAGCGCCCTGGCCGCGGCTGCCGCGCTGCTGCTGGCCGGCTGCGCCAGCACCGATCCCGGCGCCGCATTGCGCATCAGCGCCGACGAGGCGCGCGAGCGTACCGGCGTCGAGGCGCGCCTGCTGCGCAACGACGACGACCGGCGCGCACTGGCGCTGGAAATCGACGCCCTGCTCAAGGAGCCGCTCGGCCTGGACGCCGCCGTGCGCATCGCCGTCCTGAACCACCCCGGCCTGCAGGCAAGCTACTGGGACGCCGGCATCGCCCAGGCCGACCTGGCCCAGGCCGCGCGCCTGCGCAATCCCTCGTTCGGCTTTTCGCGCATGGATGGCGGCGGCAGCCGCGAGATCGAGCGCGGCGTGTCGCTCGACCTGGCGGGCCTCCTGACCATGCCGCTGCGCCAGCGCATGGCCGAGCGGCGCCACCAGGAGACCACGCTACGGGTCGCCGCCGCCATCGAACGCCATGCGATCGCCACCCGGCGCGCCTGGATCGAGGCCGTGGCCGCCGGCCAGGCGCTCGACTATGCGCGCCAGGTCGCCGCGGCGGCCGACGCCTCGAGCGAACTGATGGAACGCATGACCCTGGCCGGCAATGCCAGCGCGCTCGACCTGGCGCGCGAATCGGCCTTCCATGCCGAAGCCGGCGCCGCTGTCCTGCGCGCCGCCCGCGCCCGCGACGTCGCCCGCGAACACCTGACGCGCCAGCTCGGCCTGTGGGGCTTTCAGGCCGGCTACGCCCTGCCGGAACGCCTGCCGGAGCTGCCGGCGCAGCCGGTCGAACTGGCCGGCATCGAACGCCTGGCGCTGGAGCGGCGCCTCGACGTGCGCGCAGCGCGCGCCGCCGCCGCCGGCACCGCCGCCGACCTGGGCCTGACGCGCGCCACGCGCATGGTCAATGTGCTCGACCTGGGCTACGCCAGCAAGAGCGAGACGGGCGAGCCGCGCAGCGAAGGCTATGAGATCTCGCTCGAACTGCCGCTGTTCGACTGGGGCGGCGCCCGGGTCGCGCGTGCTGAAAGCCTGTACATGCAGGCCGTCGGGCGGGTCGCCGAGACGGCCGTGAATGCGCGCAGCGAAGCGCGCGCCGGCTACCTGGGCTACCGCGCAAGCTACGACGTCGCGCGCCACTACCGCGACCAGGTGATCCCGCTGCGCCAGAAGATCGCGGGCGAGACCCTGCTGCGCTACAACGGCATGCTGGCCAGCCCCTTCGAGCTGCTGGCCGATGCGCGCGAACAGGCGGCGGCGGTGCATGCCACCATCGACGCCCTCAAGGATTTCTGGCTGGCCGAGGCCGACCTCGAAGCCGCCCTGGGAGGCCGCCTGCAGACTGCCCCGCCGGCGGCCCCGCCGCACGGCCAGGCCCACGAACACAAGGAAGCACAATGACCAACCGCAGATCGTTCCTGACCGGCGCCGGCGTGACCATGCTGGGCGCCTCGCTGGTGAGCAAGGCCGGCGCCGCCACGCTGCCCGAAGCCCCGGTCCACACCTCCGCCGCCACCGCGGCCCCGCTGGCGCCAACCGGCGGCCGTCCCTACAACCCGGTCGTGACCCTCAACGGCTGGACCCTGCCCTGGCGCATGAAGGACGGCGTCAAGGAATTCCACCTGGTGGCCGAACCCGTTGTGCGCGAGCTGGCGCCCGGCATGCAGGCCAATCTGTGGGGCTACAACGGCCAGAGCCCGGGGCCCACGATCGAGGTTGTCGAAGGCGACCGGGTGCGCATTTTCGTGACCAACAAGCTGCCGGAGCACACCAGCGTGCACTGGCACGGCCAGTTGCTGCCGTGCGGGATGGACGGAGTCACCGGCCTCACGCAGCCCGGCATCCAGCCGGGCAAGACCTTCGTCTATGAATTCGTGGCGCGCCATGCCGGCACCTTCATGTACCACCCGCATGCCGATGAGATGCAGCAGATGGCGATGGGGATGATGGGTTTCTGGGTCACGCATCCGAAGAATCCGCGCCAGCACGCCGTCGACCGCGATTACGTGATGCTGCTGTCGTCCTACGACATCGAGCCGGGCAGCTACACGCCGCGCACCAACACCATGCTCGACTTCAATCTGTGGACCATCAACAGCCGCGTGTTCCCGGGCCTGGATCCGATGGTGGCCGGGCTGAACGAGAAGGTGCGCATCCGGGTCGGCAACCTGACGATGACCAACCACCCGATCCACCTGCACGGCCACCGCTTCGAAGTGGCCGGCACCGACGGCGGCTGGGTGCCCAAGTCGGCGCGCTGGCCCGAGGTGACCACCGACGTCGCGGTCGGCCAGATGCGTGCCATCGAGTTCGTGGCCGACGCGCCGGGCGACTGGGCTTTCCACTGCCATAAATCGCACCACACGATGAATGCGATGGGCCATGACGTGCCGACCCTGATCGGCGTCGACCACCGCGGCGTGGCCGAGAAGATCAACAAGCTGGTGCCGGGCTATATGGTCATGGGCGACAAGGGCGGCTCGATGGGCGACATGAAGATGGCGCTGCCGCACAATACGCTGCCGATGATGAGCGGCGACGGCCCCTTCGGCAACCTGGAGATGGGCGGCATGTTCACGGTACTGAAGGTGCGCGAGGGCTTGAAGCGCGGCGACTACCGCGATCCCGGCTGGTACCGCCACCCGGCCGGCAGCGTCGCCCGCGAATGGACCGGCGAGGTGCCGGCCGCCACCAGTGCGCCGCATGCCAGCCAGCAGGCGCCGGCCGGCCCTGCCCTCAAGGCGCGCAAGCCGGGCCCGAAGGACCACGACGGCCACCACTAGCGCCTTGTTTGATCCTGCGTCACCCCGCGCAGCAGCTCGATCAGCTGCTGCGGCGCGACCGGCTTGGTGAAGTGCTCGTCGAAGCCGGCCGCGCGCGAGGCGGCGCGGTCTTCCTGGCGTCCGCGTCCCGTGACCGCCACCAGGTAGGGGCGCGGACACTTGTCGGCCAGGATCGCCGCCACTTCCAGTCCGCTCATCTCGGGCATGCCGAGGTCGAGCACCACGATGTCGGCGCGGCGCTCATCGTACAGCCGCAGCGCCTGGACGCCGTCGTGCGCCACCGCCACGGTCGCGCCCTCGGAACGCAGCAGCCAGGCCAGCGAATCGGCGGCGTCGACGTTGTCGTCGGCCACCAGGATATGCCTGCCGGTGACGGCGCCGCCGGCCGACTCGCTCTCGGCGTGGGCCTCCGGCTCGGCCGCCTCGCACAGCGGCAGGCGCACGATGAAGGTGGCGCCTTGCCCCTCCCCATCGCTGTCGGCGCGCACGCTGCCGCCATGCAGCTCGACGAAGCCCTTGGCCAGCGACAGCCCGATTCCCAGGCCGCCCTGGGCCAGGTGGCGCGCGCTGCCGACCTGCACGAAGGGATCGAACACGCGCTCGATCATGCCGGCGTCAAGGCCGACGCCGTTGTCGGCCACCCAGGCCACCGCCTCGCCGTTCTCCGAGCGCAGTCCGATCTCGAGCGCCCCGCCAGGCGGCGTGTACTTGGCCGCATTGTTGATCAGGTTCGCGAACACCTGGGTCAGGCGCAGCGCGTCGGCGTCGACCCACAGTGGCTCGTCGACCAGCCGCAGCGCCACCTGGTGGCGTCCGCTCTCGATCAGCGGCATGCTGGCCTGCAGGGCGTCGCGGATCAGCCGCCCGAGTTCGACCCGCGCGCGGCGCAGCTCGATCTTGCCGCGGCCGATGCGCGAGACCTCCAGCAGGTCGTCCAGCAGGCGCGCCATCTGGGCCACCTGGCGGCCGACCATAGCCGCGATCCATTCGATGCGCTCGGGCGGCAGGGACTTGCAGCGCAGCAGCGAGGCCGCGTTGGCGATCGGCGCCAGCGGGTTGCGCAGCTCATGCGCCAGGGTGGCGATGTACACGTCCTTGCGCTGGTCGGCCTCGCGCAGGCCGTCCATCGCCTGTTCGCGCTCGGTCACGTCCAGCACCAGCGAGAATACGGTCAGGATCTGGCCGGCCTCGTCGACCAGCACCGAGTTGTACCACTCGCAGCACAGCACGCGGCCGTCGCGGGTAAGGTTGCGGTTGCTCGACTTGGCGTGGCGGGTGGGAGAATCGAGCAGGCGCCGGATCATCAGGCCCACCTGGTCGGCGTCGCTCTCGTGGATCATCGGCAGCGCATCGATGCGGGAGCCGACCACCTCATGCTGGCGCCAGCCGAACAGCTCTTCGGCGCGGCCATTCCACTGGGTGACGACCCGTTCGCGGTTCCATTCGATCACGGCCAGCGGGGTGTTCTCGATCAGGTAGCGCGTCTGGTCCAGCGCGCGCGCCAGGGCCGCGCTGGCCTCGGTGCGCTCGGTGACGTCGTCCAGCACGATCACCGCCGCCGCGAGCTCGGCGGCGCCGTCGCGCAGCGGCGCGCCGCTCACCGTATAGGTGCGCCGCACGCCTGCATGAACGCTTTCCAGCACGGCGTCGTGGAAGGTCTCGCCGCCCACCGCGCGCGCCACCGGAGCGCGGATCAGGTCGAGCATGGCCGCGATGCCGCGGTGCGTCCCGGCATGCGCGCCGTCGGCGCCCGGGCCGAAATTGGCCGCCATCCGGCCGGCCTGGTCATTGGCCATCACGCAGCGCCCCGCCGCGTCGACGATCAGCACCCCGTCCGGCAACTGCCGCAGCACCGTCCCCAGCAGGCTTTGCCACTGGGCGTGGGCGCGGGTCTCCATCATTTCCTGGAAGGTCGCGTGCAGGCGCGCATGCAGGGCGATATTGTCGATCGCCAGCGCGCCCAGCACGAACAGCGCCGCCGCCAGTCCATACAGTCGGCCGGCATAGAAACCGAGGTCGAACGTGCCATCGTTGAGCACGCAGGACAGCGCGACCTCGAACATCCAGGCCGCCATCGCCACCGCCAGCCAGACATCGAGCACGGTGCGCGGGCGCTTGCGCACGATCGCCCACAGCACGCCGACCGTGAGGGCAAGAACGGCGCCCGCGATCCAGTGATACAGCGGCAGCGTGCGCGTTCCCACCATCAATGGCGGCAGCCAGCGCACGCCCGAGGTCGACACCAGCACCAGCAGCGCCACGACCAGCACGATCAGCAAGGCGCCGACGCGCATGAAGTGCGGGGGCAGCGGCGGCGCATCGGTGCTGCGGGTATAGCCGAGCACGAACAGGGGGAACAGCGCATGCCAGGCGAGGTGCAGCCAGGGCGTGGTCTGGTGATTGCCGCCCAGCACGCCCTGGTCGGCGAACAGGCCGGGAAAGGTCAGCAGGTGGGCGCTGGCGATCAGCGCCGTGAGCAGGTAGCCCAGAACCAGGAGGCCGAGCGCGCGCGAGCGTCCGGTGTGGACGTGTCCCAGCAGCAGGATGCCGGTCAGCAAGTTGACGCCGATCAGCACCGAGCCGTACATCGGGATGAATTCCGGCGCCCGCGCCAGCGGGATCCCGGCGGCCGGCGCCAGCAGCGCGAAGACCAGCGCCAGGCAGGACACTACCCATAGCGCGTGGCGCAGCTGGGCGCCGCTCGGCGGATGCTTTACCAGGTCGGTCGGTTCTGCCGGAACGCCTTGTCGCATTGTTCTCCCCGTGGCGGATCCGGCGGGGGCAGCAGGCGTTCTGCGGCTGTCCGGGCGGCGCCATGTTTTATTGTCGTTTCAATAAAATATAGCGCAATTCTCTTTGCATAGGGCGAGGAATAAATGGCTTAACGTCCATATTTGATACCGCTGGACGAAAAAACCCTAGGCGGCGGATCGCGCGGTGACCGGATACCCTGCGCCGTCGATGGCGGCCACGATCCGGTCGAGGTCGGCCTGGCTGTCGATGCGCACGCTGCCCTTGTCGAGGTCGATCGCGACCTTGGCGTCGGCGTCGACCGCCTGCACCGATTTGGTGACGCGGCCCACGCAATGGTTGCAGCTCATGCCTTCCACGGTCAGTTCATACATGGTGTTTTCTCCTGTCTTTGGGGGCGTTTCCGCCCCGGTGGTTGGAATCGGTTCGGATACGGGTGCAGATGCAGTTGCGGATTCAATGGCGGCCGGGTCGGTCGCCGGGTTGGCCACCGCGGGCGTCCAGCGCCGCAGCAGCAGCGCGTTGGCGACCACGCTGACCGAGCTGAGCGCCATCGCGGCGCCGGCCAGCACCGGATCGAGCAGGCCGAAGGCCGCCAGCGGCAGGCCGATCACGTTATAGACGAAGGCCCAGCCCAGGTTCTGGCGGATCTTGCGGTAGGTCCGACGCGATACCGCGATGGCGTCGGCCACCAGGCGCGGGTCGCCGCGCATCAGGGTCACGCCGGCGCTGTGCATGGCGACGTCGGTGCCGGTCGCCATCGCCATGCCGACATCGGCCGCCGCCAGGGCCGGCGCGTCGTTGATGCCGTCGCCGACCATCGCCACCTTGCGCCCGTCCCGGCGCAAGCCGGCGACCACCTGCGCCTTGTCGAGCGGCAGCACCTCGGCATGCACGCGCTCGATGCCGAGCGCCTGCGCCACCGTGCGCGCGGCGCCCTGTCTGTCGCCGCTGAGCAGGACCGGCTCGATGCCGGCCTCCTTGAGGCGCGCGACGGCGTCGGGCGCGCCCGGCTTGATGCGGTCGCCGAAGGCGAGCAGACCCAGCACCCGCACCCGCCCGTCCCTGCGCTCCGCCAGCCAGGACACGGTACGCCCGGCCGCTTCATGCCGCTCGCCACCCGCGGCCGGCACGCCGAGCTCTTCCATCAGGCGCCGGTTGCCGAGCACGATGGTGGCGCCGCCGACCTCGGCCTCGACGCCGCGGCCCGGCAAGGCGCGCGCGGCGCTGGCCGCCGGCGGCGGCGCCAGGCCCTGGCGCGCCGCTTCCTCGAGCACGGCGCCCGCCAGCGGGTGGGAGCTGCCCCCCTGCACGCTGGCGGCCAGCGCCAGCAGCCGCGCCGGGTCGACGCCTTCATGGGCCACCAGCCGCGGCTTGCCCTCGGTCAGGGTGCCGGTCTTGTCGAACACGACGACGTCCAGCGCATGCGCGGTCTCCAGCGCCTCGGCGTCCTTGATCAGGATGCCGTGGCGGGCCGCCGCGCCGGTGCCGACCATCACCGCGGTGGGCGTGGCCAGGCCCAGCGCGCAGGGGCAGGCGATCACCAGCACAGCCACCGCATTGAGCAGGGCCGCCTGCCAGTCGCCGCCCGCCAGGCCCCAGCCCAGCAGGGTCGCCAGCGCGATCGCGAGCACCACCGGCACGAACACCGCGCTCACCCGGTCCACCAGGCGCTGGATCGGCGCCTTGACCGCCTGCGCATCCTCGACCATGCGGATGATCTGCGACAGCATCGTCGCCGCGCCGACCGCCGTCGCCTCGACCAGCAGCAAGCCGTCGGCATTGACGGCGCCGCCGGCCACCCGGTCGCCCGGCTGTTTCGCCACCGGCAGGCTCTCGCCGGTCAGCAGCGACTCGTCAAGGTGACTGCTGCCTTCGACCACGACGCCGTCGGCCGGCACCCGCGCGCCGGGCTTGACCACCATCAGTTCGCCCACGCGCAGCGCGCCCAGCGCCACCGGCACGTCCTTGCCGCCGCGCCGCACCAGCGCCTCGTCGGGCCGCAGGCGGCCCAATGCGTCCAGCGCCGCCAGGGTCTGGCGCTTGGCGCGGCCTTCCAGCCATTTACCCAGCAGGACCAGCGCGATCACGACAGCCGAGGTTTCGAAATACAGATGCTGCTCGGGATCGGCATGGGCGCCATGTGCGCCCGCACGCAAGAGCAGATAGACCGACAGGCCATAGGCGGCGCTGGTGCCGAGCGCCACCAGCAAGTCCATATTGCCGCTGCCGGCGCGCAGCGCCTTCCAGCCGGCGCGGTAGAAACGCGCGCCGAGCCAGAACTGGACCGGCGTGGCCAGGGCCAGCTGCAGCCAGCCGGGCAGCATCCACGCACGACCGAAGGGTGCGGCCAGCATCGGCAGCACCAGCGGCAGGCTGAGCAGCATGGCGGCGGCCACCGGCCACCAGGCCGGCAGCGCGTTCGTTTCCTTGCGCCGCGCTGGGCGCGCGCCGGAGGCGTCCGGCAGTTCGATGTCCGCCTCGTAGCCGGCCGCGCGCACGGCCGCCGCCAGCACCTCCGGCGCGGCCTGGCCCTGCACGCTGGCCTTCTCGGTGGCCAGGTTGACGCTGGCGCCGCTCACGCCCGGCACCGCGCGCAGCGCCTTCTCGACCCGCGCCACGCACGAGGCGCAGGTCATGCCGCCGATGTTCAGGACAGTGTTATTCATTTGCTCGTTCCTCGTATCCATACCGAAAGGATAGTCCTTCCCACGATGGGAAGGTCAAGCGTTTTTCATTTAGTTCGCGCAACAGGATTGCGCCGATCGCAGGCACCGGTCCGCCAAAGGGAATACAACAGAGTTGTGCCTCGTTTCGAGGTTTCGGCAATGACCCGCAGGAGGATCGATGAATGCGCTGATGAAGTCGCCAACCACGCTCCTGCTCTGGATACTGATGTCCGTCATGTTGTCCGCCTGCGGCAGTGACGACGAGACCCAGGCCGAACGCGCCGGCATCGACGCCATCGCCCAGGCCCCCGGCGCCACACCGTTCGTGGCGCAGCTGAGCTATACGCTGGACAACTTCGCCCACCTCGACAGCGTGCACTACACGATCGCCGGCCGTCCGGGCTCGCATTCGCGGCCGGTCAAGGTCACCTATGACCATGCCTGGCTCGGCCGGCGCGCGGCCTGGGACGCGTCCGGCAAGCGCATCGCCGTCCCCGTCTTCGGCCTGTATGCCAGCCACCGCAACGAGCTCACGCTCACGACGCGCTTTCGCGACGGTTCGACCCACGTGGCGCAGGTGGCGGTGGCCACCGGCCCCTACACCGGCCCGGCCACCGTCTATGCCACGCCCGAGGTACGCACCGCGCGCGGAGGCGCCTCGCCCGGCGTCGAATACATGCTGATCAAGAACGGTGTCACGACGCCGGTCATCCTCGACAGCGACGGCCAGGTGCGCTGGGCCGGCGACGCGCCGGGCAGTTCCATCTCCTCGCTGTTCGGCGATGACGCCTTCTATGTCGGCGACCCGGGCGCGCCGCTGCTGCACCAGGTCGACGTCGACGGCACCGTGCGCAGCAGCCGGCTCGACGATCCGCGCTTCACCAACTTTCACCACGACCTGGCGCGCGGCAAGACCGGCTTCCTGGCCGAACTCGACGCCCTGGTCGGCAGCGTACGGCTGGTGGAGTCGATCCTGGCCGAGATCGACATCTCGGGGCGGGTGCTCAAGGAATGGGACCTGGGCCAGATCTTCCGCGCCACGATGCGCGCTGGCGGCGACAATCCCGACAACTTCGTGCGCGACGGCGTCGACTGGTTCCACATGAACTCGGCCATCTACGATGCCCACGACAATTCGCTGCTGATCTCGAGCCGCGAGAACTTCGTCGTCAAGCTCGACTACGAAACGGGCGCCATCCACTGGCTGCTGGGCGACACTACCAAACACTGGTATGTCAATTATCCGTCGCTGCGCGCGCTGGCCCTGCGCATTACCGAAGGCAAGGTGCCGATCGGACAGCACTCGCTGTCGGTCGCGCCCAACCGCGAACTGCTGATGTTCAACAACGGCCTGGCCAGCGCCGAACAACCGCCCGGCGCGCCAGCGGGCCAGAACCGCAGCTACAGCACGCCGTCACGGTATGCGATCGACGAGCAGGCGCGCACGGCGCGCGAAGTCTGGACCTGGGATGCCGACCGCAAATTACTGTCAGACATTTGTTCGTCGGCCTATGAAGGCGCGCCGGGCCAGTATCTGGTAGCCTATTCGGCGCTGGAGCAACGCACCCAGGCGCGGCTGGTGGCGGTCGACAGCGCCGGCCGGATCGCTTTCGACTACGCTTACCCGAGTGAGGTCTGCAATACGGTGTTCATCGCCCAGCCCTTCCGGTTCGAGGAGCTGCGGCTGCGCTAGCAGCGCCATCCCGCCAGGTCTCAGGAAGCACGCGCGGCGGCTGCACCGGACCAGCGGCACATCAGCTGCCGAGACCGAAAAAGACGCCAACCGCCAGTTCCACCCACAGCGCGGCGAACAACAGAGCCAGCGCGCCGACGGCGGCGACCCGCTGCCACGGCCGCCAGCGCGCCACGCGGCGCGCGGTGCGCAGGCAGGCCAGCCCGGCGCCGGCCAGCAGCAGTGCGGCGGCGGCGAAATCGCCGCCGCTCCACACCACCTGGTGCGTGAACTGCATGGCGACCAGGGGCGCCAGCAGGACCATCGCGGTCGCCAGGCTGACCCGCAACAGATCGATGCGCAGCGTGCCCTTGTGCGCGAGGACGTCCCGTGAGTCTGCGGTATGCATCGTGTTCTCCTGGATTGTGAGTGGCCGGCATGCGGCGCGGGCCGCCTGCGATGTTCACATCCTAATCCTGTTACGACGAAGACGAAAGCGGCAGCACGCAGCCGCGCCCGGATTTCTTGGCCTCAACCATCCAATGGTCGGCTGCCTTGATCAATTCTTCCGGCGTGCACGCCTTGACCCGCCGCTCGAGATCGGCGTGCAGGTGCGCCTGTTCTTCCTCCGCCAGCTTTTGCGCATGGATGTCCTTGATCACGGCCACGTCGTATTCGTGGCGCCCGGCCGCGTCCAGCTTGCGCCTGACGTCGACCCAGACCGGCGAGCCGTCCCGGCGCAGGTAGCGCTTCTGGCGCCGCAGAAAGTCGATCTCGCCCCGCGCCAGCCGGTCCATCTGGGCCGCGTCCCCGGCGCGGTCGTCCTCGTGCGTGACGTCGGCGAAACCGCGCCCCTGCAGTTCGTCGGTCGCATGGCCGAGCAGCTCGCACAGCGCCCGGTTGACACTGATCCAGCGCCCATCCGGCGTCTCGGCGGCCTCGATGCCCACCCGCGACTTGCACCACTGGCGCTCGGCGTCGATCAGCGAGAATGCCACCTTCGGCACCTGCTGCAGGCGGCTGGCCAGGCGCACCACCCGGTCGAATACCGGCTCGGCCGGCGTGTCCAGCAGGTCAAATTCGCGCAGCAGCGCGAGGCGCTCGGTTTCGTCGGGACGCAGGGCGGCTGCAGGCATGGCGTCGGGAATGGCCTTATGAATGAAAAGAACGCTCCGGGTCGGTCAATCGATAGTGCTACGTTACTGCGCCAGAGCAGACGTTGCTTTCCTCCGCACACCACGCGCAGCGCGCGCCGAGTCAAAATGCTGCAAAACTTTGTTACAAATCCCGCTGCAGGAATTTATATACTTGCCAGTGCCACCACTCTCACGCCGACCATGCGCTTTCTGCCCGCCCTGCTGTCCGCCCTGCTCTGCCTTGCCGCCTCCCAGCCAGCCGTCGGCATGACGCAACTCCCCCAGCCCGGCGCACCAAAGCCCGCCTCCGCAGGCATGACAAACAGCGGCGCGGCAAACAGCGGCACGGCAAGCGACGCCGGCACGGCGGCAGGCGATCTGGCGGCGCTGCGCGCGGCCGAGCAGCGCCGCGCCCAGGCCGTCGCCAATCGCGACGTGACCTCGCTGCGCAAGCTGATCAGCGGCGACTACTACCACGTCGAATCGGGCGGTCGCGCCCGAACCAAGACCGAATTCCTGCAACTCCTGAGCCGCGACGAGTTCGAGTTCCGTTCCTACGAGATCGACGACATGGAAATCCGGCTGCTCGACAATGGCCGCGCGGCGCTGGTCACCGGGCGCTTCCGGGCCGAGATGCAAGGCGCCAACCGGCTGCGCGGGCGGTATGTGCGCTTGTGGGTGCTGGGCCCGGATGGCTGGCGCAATACCATGCAGCAAAGCACCGAGATTCGCCCACTCGCCAGCGGATTGCCGCCAGTGAAGCGGTCGAGCCGGTAGCCGGCCACGATGCGCGACTGATCGGTGGCCTTGATCACCGCATGCACACAGGCGCCGACGTTGTTGAGTTTGTAGCGGTCGTCGTTCTGGATCGCCGCCGGCGTCGTGAAATCGCTCGGCATCGCATAGGTGTAGCCACGGTCAGGAAGCCCGCTTCGTCGGCGTCGTGCTCGTAGGTGCGCAGCATCAGGACGCCGGTGCGCGACCTGTCCTTCGAGGTCAGGAACAACTTGCCGCCCAGCCAGTAGTTGTCGGAATCGCCGTGCTTGCGGCGGTCGCTGTTGGAATCCTTCCTGTCCACCAAATAATTCTGCGAGAAACCGTCGGCTTCGCGACCATAGGCGGCCTGCACTTCCCTCGTATCGACGCTGCCGACCGTGAAGCGGCTGTCGAAGTGATTGCCGCCCTGGCGGGTGCCGAGTTTGATGTTGCCGCCGATATTGTGCAGGCCATAGCGCGGATCGTTGGTGCCTTAGACCACCTCGATATAGTCGACCTCGAGCGGGAAGATCATGTCGATGAAGCGCTGATTACCGCTGTTAACGTTGCTCGGGATGCCGTCGATCAGCACCTTGATGCCGTTGATATCGCCCTCACCATTGCAGGCGCGGAAGCTCGCCTGGCCCGATTCGGCGCCCATCCGGGTCTCGGTGAGCTGGATGCCGGGCAGCTGGCCGACCGGCTCCCTGCTGTTGCTGACGTTCTTGTCGTTGATCTTGTCGGCGCCCAGCACATCGACCGAGGTCAGTCCTGTCGTATAACGTGGCCGGCGGCACCCTGTGGGTCGTGTCGCTGACGGCGGCCGGCTTCGCTTTCGGCAATATCATCTGGGTCAACGACAACCTGACGGCAGTCATCGTGGGCATCATCGTGCTATCCCTGGTGCCGGGCATCGTGGCCTGGCTCCAGGAGCGCCATCGCGCGAAGGCTGGCGCCTAGCGCCAGGCTTGACGGTGGGATCAGTATTCGATCGTGGCCCGCAACTGAACTCATTGAATCGTAAAGCGCAAATAACCGTGTACCCGTTCCGGCGCCCTTACATCAACGGTCTCCGATTGCGTAAGCTCAACCACTTCAGACCGCCAGGCCGTGCCGCGTCTAGTCAGGCCGCCCTGTCTGGATCAAACCACATGCTCCTTCACGGTTCCGAATGGCAAGTCCATTTCTTTGACGATAAATTGCGAACAAGGTATATTGAATACGTGAAGGAGAATATCTACGCGCTGGTGAAGCCCCAGAGCGATTCGTACTACTTCGACGCGAACACGGTGCTTTTCCTGCGTCTCAAGTAAAACGCTCAGGCAGGAAATCGCACCGGCTTGTCCGAGCGATGGGACGGTCGAGTCTCTGGACAGGCTTAGTGCGGGTTGTCCAGCGACTGGTTGTCCTTGCCAAATTACCGGCACGATCCGAGTGACGTTCAGTCGGTCGAGTTTGCTCAGAGCTTACTGACGCCTCCCCCTGGATGATCGAGATGCTGAGGTGGGCCGGTTCTTGATAGCATCGTGACGTGAAGATGAAAAAACTGCGCTTTTTCCGCTCTCAACCGATTGGAGCAAGCCAGATGCCATCGATTTCGCGTCGCTGTGTCCGGTCCCTGAGCAAGGCATTGGTGCGCAGCTCGACATTGGGCAGCTTCTTACTGCTTGGAAGCGGTGGCAGCAGCAGCAGACGCAGCAACCACTTGCCGAACGCCGTCATGCCGCCTACTGCGTCGAAGTGGAGCCTGGGATAATGACGGCCGCCAGGCCATCGACCGACGGCCGTCCGCTCGTCCAGAACGTCGTTCATCGCCATGTCACACTGTGCTGCTAGCCTCGAGTGCGGCGCGCGATGATGTCCATTGCCGCGCCGGTACCGGATTTCTGACCGCCATTCGTCTTTCACACAAAACATGTTCAACGATCTGGACGACTGGTTCATCCGAGAAGTGCTGCCGCTGGAGGGCGTTCTCATGCGCTACCTGCGGCAGAACTGGCGCGATAGCGCGGAATGGCCGGACCTGCGCCAGGAGGTCTACGCACGCGTGTATGAAGCGGCGCGCCGCGGCCGTCCCGAACGCACCGCTGCGTTCCTGCTCGCGACCGCGCGTAATTTGCTGGTTGACCGCGCGCGGCGGCAGCAGGTCGTCTCGATCGAGGCGTTCGCCGAGCTGGACGACCTGTCGGCTTGCGAGCTGACGCCGGAACGGCATGCCAGCGGGCGCGCCGAACTGAACGTGCTGGCGGAAGCGCTCGACGCCCTCCCCGGCACGTTGCCGCCAGGCGGTGATGCTGCGCAAGGTGGACGGCATGTCGCAGCGCGCCGTGGCGGCCGAAATGGGCGTGACCGAGGACACGGTGGAAAAGCAGATCGCGAAAGGCATGCGCGCCATCGCCGACGCGCTGTTCGCACGCGGCGTCGGGGCTGGCATTCTCAAGCTGGAACGCAAGCTGCGCAAGCCGGAGAAAAAGGATACGCAGAATGAGCAGGCAACCGGAACCACTTCAATATAGCGATGGACCAGGCTAACAAGTCAGCAGCAAGCTTCGAGCAAGAGGCAGCCCAATGGCTGGCGCGCCAGGATGGCGCGCGCTGGGACGTCGGACAGCAGGCCGAACTGGACGCATGGCTGGAAGCCGACGTGCGCCACCGTGTGGCCTACCTGCGACTGCACGCCGCCTGGCGCCGCGCCGATGCGCTGAACGGCGCGGCCCGTCCCGATCCGGCGCCCGCGCGGCGTCCCGGGCCGGCGCTCGCGCACACCTGGCGCCTGGCGGCAGGTCTTCTGCTCGCCTGCGGGTTGGGTGTGGTTCTTGCACCCCAGTTCAGCTCGCGCCAGGGCGAGCGCTACGCCACCCGTACCGGCGAGAACCGCACCGTCGCCCTGGCCGATGGCTCGCGGCTCACGCTCAACACCTCCACCCGCCTGCGCGCCGCGCCTGATGGCCAGCGCAAGGTGTGGCTCGACAACGGCGAAGCATATTTCGATATCGCTCCCGATCCGGCGCGCCCGTTCGTGGTCGATGCCGGCGCCAGCCGCGTGACTGTGCTGGGCACCCGCTTCACGGTACGGCGCGACGGCGAGCGCACGTCGGTACTGGTTGAACAGGGCAGGGTCAGGGTCAGCGCGAACGCCACGGTGCTGCAAGTCGAAGAAACCGTCGAACTGAGTCCCAACCAGGAAGCGAGTGCCGAGCGCGGCCGGATCGCACGCGCCGACCGCAGTCCGGCGCAGACCGCGCAGCGCATGGCGTGGCGCAGCGGACGCATCGTGTTCGACGGCGAAACGCTGGGCGAGGCGGTGGCCGAATTCAACCGCTATAACGAACGCAAGCTGGTGCTGTCCGACAAGGAGGCGGCCTCGATGCCGATCGGCGGGAGCTTCGCACCGTCGAACCTGGACGGATTCGTGCGCCTGCTGGAACAGGGATTCGGCCTGCATGCGCAATATGGCATCGGGCAGATCGTACTGTCGCGGGCAGACCCAACAAATTAATTTCAACCGAAGCATTCCGGTTTTTTCCGCGCCATCCGTCTTACAGGGAAGCAACACCACACAGCCGGCACGGCCCCCCTTACGCAAGCAAAGATGGCTAGGAAAAAAACGATGGCAAATCCAAAACTGCTCGGCGCCCTGTGCGCCCTCACCTTCTGCTCCACGCTCCAGGCCCAGACGCTGGCGCTCGACATCCCTGCGGGAGAGCTCAAGAGCGCGCTCGACCAGTACGCGCAGCAGACCGGCGTTCAGCTGTTGTACCGGTCGAACGATGTGCAGGCGCTGCGCAGCAGCGGCGTGCGCGGGCAGATGCCCCCTGCCGAGGCGCTCGAGGCGCTGCTGGCCGGTACCGGTCTGAGCGTACGGCGCGACGGCGACGCCGTGCTGATCTTTCGCCCCGCGACCGGCGCCGCCCAGAAAGCGGCAAGCACCGGGACGGAACTGAACACCGTCACCGTGACCGCACAAAAACGCGCCCAGCCGGCGCAGGACGTGCCGATCGCCATGACCGCCCTGTCGGCCCGTACACTCGACGCGCACCGGGTCCAGGGTCTGCAGGAACTGTCGCGCCTGACGCCGGGGCTGCTGGTGTCGGCCTTCAGCCAGGCCAATCCGACCATCGCCATCCGCGGCATCAGCAATACCTTCTCCCAGATCGGCGTCAACAAGCCGGTCGGCGTGTTCGTCGACGACGTCTTCATTCCCCGCAATAGCGCCGCCAGCTTCGAATTGTTCGACCTGGAGTCGATCGCGGTGCTGAAAGGGCCACAGGGCACGCTATTCGGCCGCAACGTCACCGGCGGAGCGATCGTGATCAATACCCGGCGTCCGGATCCGGAGCGTTTCGCGCTGGAGGGCGAACTCATTGCCGGCAACTATGGCGAGCGCCATGCCAAGGGCCTGGTCAACGTGCCGCTTGGCGGCGAGGCGGCGTTCAAGCTGTCGGCTTCCAGCCGCCGGCGCGACGGGCTGGGGCGCGACCGCCTGAGCGGACGTGAACAGGACGACATCGACAGCCAGAACCTGCGCGCCCAGGCGCTCGTGCGCCTTGCCCCTGGCCTGAACGCCACCTTCGGCGCCGACTACGGCGAGGACGACAACGGCGGGCGCACGCTGTCGTCCGATACCCTGGGCAACGACGGCGACGTGCGCACCTCGGAACTTGGCGTCGCACAGGAGTTCCGCCGTACGATCAAGGGCGCCTCGGCGCGGCTGGTGTGGCGTCTGGACGCCGGCGAGCTGACCTCGATCAGCGCCTGGCGCAAGTCCGTCTCCAGCGAAGACTATTCCGGGGTTGGCGCCAGCTACACCCTGCTCGCCAGCGGCAGCCAGAGCGTCACCAGCGACGCCGACGACATCGACACCTTCTCGCAGGAGCTGCGCTATGCCAGCCCAAATTGGGCGCGCGGCAACATCGTTGCCGGCCTCTACTTCGCCGAGGAGGACGGCTGGCGCCGCCTCGCCGTGCGTGGCCTGGCGGCACGCACCGGAGCACTGGCCAGCGCCACCGTCGCCGAGCAGCAGGTCGACAGCCGCAGCGTCGGCGTGTTCGCCGACGGCGTGCTGCACCTGACGCCGGCCCTCGACCTGACCATGGGCGCGCGCTACACGCGCGACCGCAAGCGCGCCAGCCTGACGCGCAGCGACCTGGTCCGTCCGACAAGCGGTTTCAGCGTGGACGACCTGAGCCGAAGCTGGAGCGAAGTCACCCCGCGGGCGGTGCTGGCGTGGCGTCCGCGCGCCGGCCTGATGACCTACCTGAGCGCCACCCGCGGCTTCACCAGCGGCGGGTTCAACGCCGACGCCGCGAGCGCGGTAGCATTCCGCGCGCCGTTCGACCCCGAGACAGTCGACAACTATGAAGCAGGTATCAAGTCGCAATGGCTGGAAAATCGGATGCGCATCAATACTTCGCTGTTCCGGATGAAGTACCGCGACAAGCAGGAGCTGGTCAACAATACCCTCACCGGCATCCTCTCCATCTTCAACGCGGGCAAGGCCACCGTCAACGGCGGCGAGATCGAACTGGCCTGGAAACCGGCCCCCTGGCTGGATCTGTCTGCCAACCTCGCCTACCTGGACGCGCACTACGACCATTTTGCGATCGGCAATATCAACAATAGTGGCAACCCCATGTCGAACTCGCCGCGGCGCCAGGCCGGCGTTGCGGCCGATCTGCGCTACCCGACGTCGTTCGGATACCTGGTCGGCGCCGCCAGCTATGCCTGGAAAGACAGCTACAACACCGGCGCGGCCAACGACCCGAACCTGCAGCTTCCAGGCTTCGGACTGGCCAACCTGTCGGCCGGCGTCGAGTCGCCGGACGGCAGCTGGCGCGTGCTGGCATGGGTGAAGAATGCCAACGATACCGAATACCTGCTGACCCGCTCGACGCAGGTGGTGCGCGCGCGCTACGCCGGCGAGCCGCGCACCTTCGGCCTGAGCCTGACGGGCCGCTTCTGATGGCGGCGCCGAACGACCGACGTCGCCTGCTGCTGGGCGCGCTGCTGCCATTGGCGCTGGGCCCATCGGCGCGCGCCGCGCCCGCAGCGCCCGCTTCCGTCCCTGCGCCCGAGCGCGCGGGTGCGGCGCTTGCGCCATGGCAGCCCGGCTGGCTCGACATCCACCACATCGCTACGGGCCGTGGCAACGCCACCCTGGTCATGCTGCCTGACGGTACCAGCATGCTGATCGACGCCGGCGCCTCGTTCAACGAACCCGAAGTGTCGGTGGCGCCGCGCCCCAACGCCAGCCGCCGTCCCGGCGAGTGGATGGGGCGCTACGTGCGACGTCATCTGGGGCGCGCCGGCCTGGAGGGCCTGGACTACCTGCTTACTACCCATCTGCACCCGGACCATACCGGCGACGCCGACGCGGCGACACCGCTGGCGCCTGACGGCGCCTTCCGGCTGAGCGGCGTGACCGACGTGGCGGCCCAGATCGCGATCGGCACCGTGGTCGACCGAGGCTATCCGGACTACGATTTCCCGGCCCGGATCGCCGCGCCGTTCGCCGACAACTACCGCGCCTTCATTGCGGACAGGCGTAAGGCGGGGCTGCGCGTCGAAGCTTTCCGGGTGGGCAGTAACGAACAGTTCGCCGGACGCGCCCACCGCGCTACCGCGAGCAGCTTCGAGGTGCGCAATATCGCCGCCAATGGCGTGGTATGGACGGGGACTGGCAGCGCCACCCGTCAGTTGTTCCCGCCGCTAGAAACGCTGGCGCGCGCCGACTGGCCGAGCGAGAACGCGTGCTCGGCGGCGATCCGCATCGCCAGCGGACGCTTCCGCTATTTCACGGCGGGCGACCTGACCAGCTACACGCACGATGGCGCGCTACCCTGGCACGACGTGCTGGGCCCGGCCGCACGCGCGGCGGGGCCGGTATCGGTGGCGACGGCGGACCACCACGGCATGTTCGATGGCTTGAACCCCGAGGTCGTGCGCACACTCAGGCCGCGGGCCTGGGTGATCCCGTCATGGCACATCGCGCATCCCGACATGCTGCAGCTTGAGCGCATGTTCAGCGAGCGACTGTACCCGGGGCCGCGTGCAGTATTCGCCACCACCGTGATGCGCGAAAACCTGCTGGCCAACGGTCGCCTGACGCGCAAATTGCACAGCCACGACGGCCATGTGGTGGTACGCGTGGCGCCAGATGGCGAAAGCTTCTACGTGGCGGTGACAGACAATGGCGCCGAAGACGACAAGATCAAGCTGGTGACTGAGCAATTCATGGTCTGACAAAAAAAGCCGAAGGATAAGGGCGCTAGTCATGCAGGCACAATATCGCGCAGCCAGCATGCCGGAGCGTCTCTCCTGGCTTGCAACCGAAACTCGCGTTATCCGTCTGCCTTACGGCTGACGGATGTTTTGCCGTCGCCGCTGCAAACCAGCGTGCGTTGTTGGTCGACGCCCGATACGAACGACCCACGCTTCACAAACGCGCTGGGGAGGTGCATGGCATGCGGCGGCACGAAGCGTTCCCGGGCTCGCGCGACATTGTCATCAGACTGAAACAGGACACGGTCGGGTGAACCTTGAATGTCAGCCTTTCGGTAAACGCGAAGAGTTTGCGCGATGATCTTTCCCGGAGACTTGTCACGAGGTGCGCCCGCAACAACCGTGATTGACCATTCCAGCATTTACGCAACTAAAGGAAGTATCATGTCCATTCAGCATGTTGAACGCCGCGTCCATCAGGGACCTGTCGCCGCCGGTACGCAGCACCTGGCGCACGTGATCAAGCAAGGCCTGCTCATACGGCATTCAGCCGGGACGGTCGGTGCGAGCGGGTTCCTGAAATCGAATGCGGTCGGCAGTAGCATCATCCAGCGCGTCCTGTCGGGCAGCGCGCTTCGCGTCGACGATAATCAGGCCTTGGAGAGACAACCGGCTGCTTTCAACGCTCGAGAGCGCGAACACCTATTCGGACCGGGATGCGGCTTGGTGGATCTGCCGCTGCTGGCATCTACGACGACGACAGGAACACGGGCGTGGACCCTGCATCGGCGCATGGCAGACCGCCGATCCTCCTCCAGGCTGAGCGATTCCAAATTACATACCTGCCAACAAGGCATTGACTTGCCGAGAAGAAGTAGGCAACGCAACTAGACAGACCAGCGCAAGCGCTGGTAGCGGTTGTCCTGGCGCCCGGTCGTCAGGCCGCCGTCGACGGTGACACGCTCCCTGGCGCGCCAGGTCAGCGTGCCCATGACGCCGACCACATCGATGTTGTCGACCTCGAGCGATAAGATCGTGTCCACCAGGCGCTGGTTGCCGCTATTGACATCCTCGGGATGCCGTCGCTCAATACCTTGATGCCGTTGATGCCGACCTTTTTCTCCTCGATCTTGTCGGAGCCGGGCGTGTCGGCCGAGGTCACGACGGTGGACCAGCGCAGTGCGCCGTCGTTGCGCTGGGCGCTGACGCGGGCCTCGCCCGTGGCGATGACCCGCCCGGCGGCGTGGGCAGACAAGGGCATGGCGCAGGCCAGAGCCGCCGGCAGGGACTTCTTTTTCATGTTGTAAACCTCGTGGAGTCAGCAAGCACGGCACGGACGACCGGGTGCAAGGGTGAGCGGCGCCCTGTGGCGCCAGTGAGGATGACGCATTCTCGGAGACATTGCCACGGTTCATCTCCACCCTTGGACCCACGCGCGATGGCGGATTTCGGCGGCCCCTTCGTCTTTCCAGTGGCGGTCACCCACGACGCATGCTGGACCGCATCGCTTCAAAGCGACGTCGCCGCGCTGGATCATGGCGACATGCCACTCGTCCCTTGATGATAACGATTTGAACCGCATGACACATCAATATCGCGCGATGCAGGTGGCCCCATGAATGTCGCCTGCTGCATCCGCACGGATGCGATACGCCGCCAGTTTCAGGACGCACTGCGTCGCCACCATGTCGACGTCCTGAGCATCGCCGGAGAACCCGCGGCCCCGGTATGGCGTTACCCCGGACCCGAGCTTGTCATCGTCGAGCTGCAGCGGCACGCGGACGACGTTTCCCTGTTCACCTGGTGCAAACGCTACTTCGCCGCCGACACGCCGATGCTCGCGATCGGCAGCGCCATCGCGCCGGTGCGTGTGGCGCGGGCTTTCGACAGCGGCATCGACGACTTCTGGGATTGTCCGCTCGACCAGACCGAGCTCGACGCCAGGTTACGCGCCCTGCTGCGCAGGCACCGCCTGCCGGCGGTGCACCACCTCATCGAGCACGAAGGATTCGTGCTCGACCGCACGACCGGTGGCGTGCGCGACCGCGGCCGCGCGGTCGAGCTGACGACGCGCGAGTTCGCCATCGCCTGGCTGCTGTTTTCGGCGCCCGGCAGGTTCGTGGCGCGCGCCGAGATCTGTGCCGTCCTGCAGGATGCGGCCGGCGTGATTGCCGACCGCACCATCGAGCAGACCGTCCAGAAATTGCGCACCAAACTGGCGCTCGGTCCGCAGCGCGGGGCGATGCTGCGCGGCGCCGGAATCCGGGGCTACCGCTTGATGCCGACAGCCCCATGAGCGCGGCGGCTGGCGCCCCGGGCAGTCAGACCGAACGCACGGACGCCGCGTCGCCGCGATCGGCGGGGAAGGTCTCGTTCAGCGCCTCTTCCATCCGGTCCAGGAAGCCGGCCTGGGGCTTGCCGTCCTGCGCCTCTCCCGACGTCCCTCGGCGACCGAACGCAGGTAACCGGCAATGACCGGACGCAGGCGCTCGCTCAAGGCCGCCGACTCCTCGGCGCTGAGGTTGCAGTCCCTGGTCAGCACCGCCAGTACCGAGCCGCTCTGGTTGGCATCATAACCGTCGACCGCCTCGCCCAGCACCTTGCCTGCGATCTGCGCGATCTGCCGGTCGCCCGACTCCAGCAGATCCCTGAAGCCGGTGCGATCCTTGTATTCGAGCGTGACCCGGCCGTCGCTGATGCCCTGGCTGGCGGCCATCACCTCGTCGTAGCTGTGGTGACGCTTCTGGCCCACCAGTGCGGCCAGCATCACGACACGCATGAATTCCAGTGACGGCAGCTCCCCGGGGTCGGCTTTCAACTTGTCCATGGCATGGATCAGCGCATCCTTGTACAGGTTCAGATAGCCCAGCGTATGGCCGCTCATCCCGCCGACGATCGGCCGGTGGTTCGCATGCGCGCTGCGATACCAGCTCTCGTGACTGCGCAGGAAGTCCTCGCGCAGCTCGACATAGTTCTTGCTGACCATCGAACCGTCCGGGCGCGGCACCTGCACGACGTCCGTGTCGTGCTCGTGGCGCATCTGCTTTTTCATGTGACGAATGTAGCGGTCTGCCGCCTCCTGGGGCGTCTGCAGCACATTGCCGTGCACGCCGGCGACATTCATCATGCCCTCCTTGCCGTGCAGGTGCGCGTCCTCCCACGGAATCGCCGCGATGTCGCCATAGACCTCTTTCCTGTCGTCCTCCGAAAGACGGTTCCACAGCTTGTCGATATCCGAGCCGTCCTTGCTGACATCGCTGTAATCCTTGCTGGAGTCGCCGTAGTCCTTGCGAATCCTGTCCCACAAGGCAAAACTCGTCGTGTACAGCTTGAGCTTGCTGGCGTCCGTGGCCTGCGACTTGTCCAGATGCTTCTGCAACTGGCGCTTGATCGCCACATGCATCGTCGGCGACAACTCCTCCCAGTCCGCCTCGGCCACGCCGACACCGAGGTTGCTCTGGTTGTTCAGCGCAACCAGGCTGCCATCTGGCGTCAGGTAGTCGCGCATGGGCTTGAGCATCTGATGGCCGAGCTCGCCTGGCCCGGCCTTCAGGGCACGGCGCGGGTCGCGCGTGATGGTGCTCAGGTGATAGATCCAGTACTCGAAGGAATTCACGTCCTTGTCATGGTACTCGGACGAGCCGCCGAAATACGGCTTCTGGCCGAACAGCATCTTGACCAGCTTGATCTGCAGTTGCTGCTCGGGGCTGAGCGGCTTCGACGCCGCATTGCGCAAGGCGTTGATGGCCTTGTCGCTGCCCTCGGCGTTATTGAAGAAGGTCTCGAGCACGTCCTTGTCGTAGTTGGGGCGCAACTGCTCTTTCAGGTACAGCAGGCGGGCCTTGCGCAGGTCGCCCTTGACCGGATCGGCCAGCGTCTCGTCATCGAGCGTCAACGGCAATCCGGACGCGGCGCCGGCACCGTCCAGCATCTGGTGCACGAGCTCCACGATCTTCTTCATGCGGGGAAGCTCGATCATGTGCTCCAGCGCGAGCTGCAGCTTTTCTTCCAGATACATATTCATGTCCAGCATCAGGTTGGAGGCCAGCCGGCGCATCGCGGACGTTCCCGCTTGATGGCTGTACGACGTCGCCAGCACCGTCGAATCGACCCCATCCGGCCGCAGCCCCCAGGCCAGGCGCTGGCTGTCCTTGGACAGCGAGGTACGGTTGGCCGTGACGGGTCGCTTGCGCTGGAAGGCCACCTGATGGCGTGCCTGGCGCGCAATACCGCGCGACGCGCCGCCGTCGGGCGTGCGCGTCCGGTACGACTGCTCGGTCAGCGTGCGGGTGGGATGCAGCCGGACCGGCGACCTGCCGGCGCGCGACGCCGGTCGGGTATCGGGGGACGACTCCCGGTCCGGTCCGTCGGCGACATCGAGCAGCATCTTCAGGCGCGCGTCAACCTGCCCCATCAGTCTGGTATTGCGGGCCTTGGCCTTCGGCCCACTGAACCAGCGCTGGCCGGCGTAATCTGTAACCGCCTTGCGCGCGGAATACAGGTAGTTGGCCTTCATCATCTCGGTGAAATTCGGACGGCCTTCGCGCCGGGTGAAGAACTCGCGCCGTACGCGCGATGCATTCACCGTTTGCGGGCCGGCCCAGGCGCCGAGCAGCGCAGCGGCCAGGAAGGGTACACCGACGCCCATCATCACGTGCGAGAACGTCCTGGAGGCATCGTTCGGCCCCTCGCCTGGCTTGCACGCGAACTGGTCCTCGTTGAGCCTGCGCGCCAGCCCAACCGCCGCCTGCAACAGGAAAAAGAAGCCGCTGCCGCCGACCGCCATGAACGTAGCGCGGGCGTACTGCACGACCAGCGCGGGCACCACATGCCCCGGCATATTCCAGCGCATTCCCGCCAGGTCCTTGATGTTGCCCAGTACCCCGCGCTTACCCTGCAGAAGCCTCTCGACCGACAACTTGGCCGGCTCGGACAGATTGCTGAAATCCCAGGTGCTCAAGGCCTTGTCGAGCCGGTGTCCGCGCAATTCGGACAGCAGCGTGTGGATCCGCGCAGCCGCCGTCTCATTCGCCATGACGGGCGTCAGTCTGGCGGCGGCGAGGATGGCGTCGCCCGGCACCGCCCCAGGGGCGCCCGGGCGCACCCGCAGCGTCTGCAGCAGGCAATGCTCGAACGGCGTCAGCGAGGCGGCGCGGCGTTCGTCCAGTTCGGCCACGTCCTCCATGCCGGCGTTGCCGCGCCAGCCGTCCAGATTGAGCGTGCTGGTACGGGACTTCGCCTCGAGCCGGCTGCGCACCGCGCTCTCCGACGCCGACAGTGGCTTTGCATCGGCGCGGGCCAGGTCCGCCCACTCGAGCATGCCGGTGCGATCGACCTCGACCAGGTCTTCGCCCCTGAGACCGGCGCGCGTTTCGTATTTGTCCTGCAGATCGTGCAACTGCTGCCGAAGAGCGTTGGACATTGGGCCCGCGCAGAGCTTCGTGGCCTGCGCCAGATCGATGTCGAGCGCGTCCGCCAGTGCCTGGGGCGCTGCCTGGTCGGCGTATTTTCCGCGCAGCGCGAGCAGCGCACCGGCCTGGGGCGCCGGCAGCGCCCCGGCCGGATCCCTGCGCTGCTGGTCCAGCAGGTCCGACAGCGCGTATTCGGAATCGAGTCCCAGCATCATCCTCGGATGGCCTGCGGTCAGCGTCCTGCGGTTGTCCAGGGCATCGAAACGGGCGCGCAGCTCGCCCATCCTGTCTTTCAGCGCGGCCGGCAGCGGACCGTCCAGCAGACGCCGCACCTGATCGTCGCTCACGATGCCCGGCAATCTCTTGATTTCGTCCGCCGATGGCGCCGCATACGGCGCCGCGCCCCCGCCTGCGACCTCGGCATGGCGCCGGTCCAGCGCCTCCAGCACGCCCAGCGCGGACAAGTCCTCCAGCATGTGGAGCTTGCCCACTTCCTCGAGGTGCACGAGCTTCGTGAGCTCTTCCATATTGCTGCGCGCGCCCGCCAGCAGCGGCCCCTCAGTCATCGCCTCGAACCGCGCCAGTTTTTCCCGCCGCGGCGCGTCGAGCGCCAGGCTGAAGCGCTGGTGGTTGAAGCCGCCGGCCTCGTCGAAGCGCTTGAGTGCGCGCTTCGGCACGCCGAACAGCCTGGCCAGTTCGCCGAGAGTGGCGTCGGTCCGCTTCTCGATGCCGTCGTTCACCCCCCACATCTTCTGGGTGTAGGGCGAGCGGAACATATCGCGCACATGGTTCTTGTTGTCGACGTCGCCATACGCCAGGTTGGTGGCCATGATGCGCTGCGCCTCGCGCCGGCGGTCCGCGACGGCCGCGAGTACATTCAGCCCGAGCACGATGCCGGTCACCGCCATCTGCATCTTGAACGCGCGTTCCGTGCCCTTGCAGTCCTGGTTGTCGGCATACGCCACGTATTGGCTCAGGTAGAAGGCGACCTGCTTGGTGCCCGACAGCAGCGACTTGATGTACTGGCCGGCATCGAAGCTCTGGTCGAACTGCTCGCGTTTCATCCGCTCTTCCATGGCCTGGGCGCCGGCGACGCGTGCCGTGGTGAGCGCGTGACGCGCTGCGATCGCCTCTGCCGAACCAGGCGCGACATCGTGCGCCGCGGTCAGCGCCTCGGCCATCCGGTCGCTCGCGTCGTTCAGTGCCGTGAGCGTTTGCTGCAAGGTCTTCGCGCTCTCGATCGGGCGACTACGGCCGGGCATCCCGGTCTTGCGCATGAAGTCGGCTCCGGCATACAGTGTGTTGAACATCAGCACACCAAGATAGGGCTGGTAGAGCTGGGCCAGACCGGACCATGCGAGGACGGCGCCGGCGCCCGCCTTGCTCTTGAGCGCCGATCCGACCGCCGTCGGCAGGATGCCCAGGCCGGTGTTGAGGGCGCCGGCAAGCTGGGTCATCCCGAGTTCCCGGTACAGGTCGTGGAATACCTTGCGCTGGTCCTTGCCGAGCGCCTTGTAGACGTCCCCGACGAGCTGGCCCGCCGCCTCCATGCGCATGGCGTGGTCGATCTTCATCAGCTCGCGCTTGGCCTTGCGCAGGTTATCCATGTCCGTCCTCGTGATCGTCATGTGGCTGCTGCAGCGCACGATGTCGTTCATCGCCGCGTTCAGCGCTCGGTTGCGATTGATCTGAAAGTCGGTCTGCATGCTGCTCACGCGCGCCGGATGCGCCGACGCGGACACCAGTTCGCCGCCCTGCGGCGAAGTCGCGACGACGCCCTGAAGCGGCGCGCCCGGCGACCCGGCGGTGGTCGGCGACACGTGGGTCGGCAACGGCGGCGGCGTGTTACGGGTGGTGCGGAAACTGAACATGCGCTTTCTCCTTTGAGGTGTGGTCACCTTGAGTGTCGTGATGGCGCGCCGAGTTCGCCGCATCGCAGCGCGGAACCGGCGCCGCCCCCAGCGCCACCCAAGCCGGTCGGACCGGCACCCTCCACAGACTGGCGGCGCCATCCCCCCATTACCCCACAGAGGAGAATGCATGAACCAGCAAGCCACTTTCGAAGGTTTTGTCCAGGCCCTGTCCACCCAGCTGGGAACGTCGCTCGACCCAGCGCCGGGCGCGCTCCAGGTCGACCTGAACGGCACGCCCTTCCTGATTGCCCACGATCCTGAACAGTGGGGCGACGAAAACGTGATGTTCGCCTGCGACTTCGGCCCCGCGCCCGAGCGCGACCGCGCCGAGATCTACGCGGCGCTGCTGGCCGCCAACCGCGACCTGCACGGGCTGTGGAGCCCGGTGTTCACGATGAATCCGGACACCGGTCACGTGGTATCGATGCTCGCCTTGCCGCTGGACGGGCTGGACCCGGGCAACGCGATGGAAATGATGATCAAGCACGTGGCCGTCGCCCAGCGCTGGCAGCAGGACCATTTCCTGGTGCCTGAAGAAGCCTGACATCCGGTTGCCATCACCCTGACACATCGGTCTCGCAAAATGTGGCACGCCGCAACGAGAAATTTTGAGAAATTTCTTGTCGATAATCTTTCATAATAGAACGTCATGACCATTGCACGGTCGTGCCAGGCCGGCGGCATCCATGCGCGCCTGTGCAACACCCGTGCCATCGTGCGAGCCGGGTAGCACCGATCGAATCGGCTGCTGCCCGGTACCGCAGCCGAACCACGAATCGGAGTGACATGATGTGCCATTTGCGACGTGAAACGCGCGAGAGCGTTTCTGTTGTCCGGGATCACCCCGGAGACCCTGCCCGGCCGGAAACGGCGTCGGCGCCCGGCACCCAGGGAGGGCGCTGATGAATGTCGCCTGCTGTATCGGCAACGACGGCGCTTTCGAGGCGCTCGAAACCATCCTGATCCGCCACCGGCTGGCATGCGAGCGGTTGGGAGGCGAGCTGGCACTGATGCGCGCGATCCGGCGCCGCAGCTACGATCTGATCGTCTTCGAGATGACCGGGAGCGCGCTGCAGGACGATGGCTTCTTCAGCTGGCTCGGTTGCCGCTCGGGCGAGACCACGCCGGTGCTGCTGCTCGGCGCCGGCACCGCACCGGAGCGCATCGCCGAGGCCTTCGACAGCGGCGCGGACGAATACTGTGCCCTGCCACTCGAGCCGGTCGAGGTCGGTGCGCGCATGCGCGCGCTGCTGCGCCGGCGCGACCGCCTGCCCGTCCAGCGCACCATCGAGCACCATGGTTTCGTGCTCGACCGTGAAGCCAGCGTGCTGCGCGACCACGGGCGCCAGGTCGAACTGACGCCGCGCGAATTCACCATGGCCTGGCTGTTCTTCTCGACACCGGGCGTGTATATCTCGCGCGACACCATCAGCGTCGCCATCTGGGGCGTCGGCAGCGAGATCGCCAGCCGCACCATCGAGCAGCACGTCTACAAGCTGCGCAAGAAGCTGGCGCTGGGACCGGAACGGGGCGTGCTGCTGCGCACCGCATATACGCAGGGCTACCGGCTCGAGCTGGTCGGATCGGGCGCGGCAGCGATCGACATCGAGCACACCGGGGTGGTGCAAAATGTTGTATGTTAGAAACTCATTTCAGACATGCTGAGACATGTTGAGGGACAGGCAGGCCATGGCTTTCTATAATTTATCAAGGTCGACCGGATGGATCGCCTTGGCGCATGGCGTGCAGCGAGGGGCGGCCCGGGCGCACCGAACCGGTTAACCGATACTGTCCCTGCTTTCCATTCTTAAAAGGGAGAACATGATCAATCCACTTTCCGAGGCGCGTGATCTCATGCTCGAGATCCATGCGCTGGCGAATCTCGGTCAGCAATGCAGCGATATCCATATCGAGCAGGACGAACCAATGATGCTCAAGCTGCCGCGCGGCTGGCAGGCTGCCACCTCGGTCCCGGTACGCCTGGGCGAGATGCGCGCCCTGCTCGACACGATCGACGAGGACTGGGAAGACAAGATCGTCGAGCGCGCCATCGACCGCCTGATCACGCTGGGCGACTGCCGCCTGCGCTGCAATGTGTTCCGCGCCGGGCGCGGGCGCAAGGTCTGCATCTCGATGCGCTGCCTGCCGGTCAATCCGCTGCCGCTCGACCAGACCGGCCTGCCCTCCTACGTGCGCACGATGCTCGAGGCGACGCGCGGCATCATCCTGGTGACCGGGCCAACCGGCTCGGGCAAGACCACGACCATCGCGGCCATGCTCGACTACCTGAACTCGACCCGCAAGTCGCACATCGTCACCATCGAGCAGCCGGTCGAATACGAGTTCGGGCGCAAGCAGGGCATCATCTCGCAGAAGGAAGTGCCGGTCGATACCGAAACCTTCGCCTCGGGCCTGCTCGAAGGCCTGCGCCAGAAGCCCGACGTGCTGATGGTCGGCGAGATCCGCGACCAGGACACGGCCGAGACGCTGCTGCACGCGGGCGAGTCGGGCCACCTGGTACTGGCCTCGATGCACACCAACAGCGCGGTCTCGGCGCTGACCCGCCTGCTGGCTTTCTTCCCGGCCGAGCAGCGCGAGCGCCATGCCGGCGCGCTGGCCGGCGCCCTGGTCGGGGTGGTCTGCCAGGGCCTGGTGCCTAGCGAGGACGGGCGCGCCTTCATGCTGGCCAGCGAAATGCTGTTCAATCACAATGGCCAGCTGGCCCAGTTCATCGGCGATCCGTCCAAGCACCACATGATCGCCGAATTCATGCGCCGCCAGGACGACAACATGTCGCGCAGCCTGAACGACGTGCTGGCGACGATGGTCGGCAAACGCCAGATCAGCGCGCGCGACGCGATGCGCGCGGCCTATAACCGCATGGAGCTGCACGACCTGCTCAACAGCCAGCGCTGAGCTCCCCGCCCCGCCGCAGCGCTCATTCGATGCGGTGCGGCGGACAGCGGCCGCAGATGCACACGCCGGCGCTGCACTCGGCGCCGGCATGCGGTGCGGGCCGCCCCGAACGGGCGCGCCGCAGCACCGCATCTCTTTTCCCCACGCCAGGTTTGACTTCCCCCACGCGCAGCACCGGCTGCGGCAATCCAGGCGCCATTCCCAGCCAGGGCGTGCGATCCGCCAGGCCGATCGGCCCTTCCACCTCCCCTTCGCCGCCGATCATCGACGCCCCGGCCAGGCCGCCCCTCCCAGGCCGAGCGGCATCGCCGACGGCAAGGCCAGCGGCACGGCCAGCAGCAACGGCGGCAAGGCTGCCGCCGGCAGTACCTCGTGAACGGTATCGGCGTGCGTGAAAAGCGGCGCCGCAGGCGCCAACGGGGTCTTGTCCATCTTCCGAAGTCCTTGTCAGTCCGGCGCCAGTCCGGTGGTTTCCAGGTCGACCGGGCCGGAATGCGCGCCGTCCTGCCCGAGTTCCGCGATCACCGCATACACGTGCGCCACCGCGGCATAGGTGGCGCGCGGGACCGGACGGGCCGCGCGGCCGGTGGCATACAGCGTGCGCGCCAGCCACACATGGCGGATCACGGGAATGCCCAGCGCATGGGCGCGCCGGATCATGGCCTGGGCGACTTCGTCGCGGCCCTTGGCCAGCACCAGCGGCACCGGCGTGGCCGCCGCGTCGTAGCGCATGGCGACCGCGAAGTGAGTCGGATTGACGACCACGGCATCGGCCTGCGCGGTGCTGTCCTCGGCCGGGGTGCCGGCCAGCTCGTGGGCCAACTGGCGGCGCTGGCCCTTGACCTGCGGGTCGCCTTCGGAGTTCTTGTATTCGCGCTTGATGTCTTCCATGCTCATCATGAGCGACTTGATCGTGAAATGACGCTGCACGGCGTAGTCGATCAGCGCCAGCACCAGGCAGATGCCCACCAGGGTGCGGAACTGGGCCCGCATCAGGGTCACCAGCCCCTCATGGATGCTGGCCGGCGTGCCGCCGGCAAAGCTCACCAGCGTCGGCAGCGCGTCGCGGATCAGCACCCAGGTGACCAGTCCCACCAGGGAGACCTTGATCAGCGAAATGCAGGCCTCAGCCACCTTGCGCATCGAAAACAGCTGCTTGATGCCGTTGGCGGGGTTGAGCTTGTCGATGCTGGGCGTGAGCACGCCGGGCGCGATCAGGATGCCGAACTGGCCCCAGTAGCCGGCCACCGCCGCCACCGCGATCGCCACCAGGCAGACCGCGAACACCGGCAGCAGCAGGCTGAAAGCCTCGGTCGCCAGCTCGCCCTGGGCATGCGCGAACGGTGTGCCGATGCGCGACAGCGCCAGTTCCATCAGTCCCTGGACGGCCGCCCGGCCCTGCCCTCGAAAGCGAAGGCCAGCTCGCCCAGCAGGGCCAGCGGCATCACGCGCGCCAGGTCGCGGCTGACCGCGACGGTGCCTTTCTCGCGCGCATCCTGGAGCGACTTTTCTGTGGGCTTTTCGGTCTTTTCGCTCATCGCCCGGTGCTTCCGGCCAGCAGCGACGGAATCAGGTCGAGCGCGCGCGCGAAGTCGCCGCTCGCATAGTGGGACAGCGTCGACCAGTACACCAGCAGCACGAACATGCCGGCCAGGCTCTTGATCGGCGAGGCCGCGAACGAGACCTGCAGGTTCGGCGCGAAGGCGCCGATAACGGCCATGCCGAGGTCGATCAGCACCAGCACCAGGATGATCGGTGCACCATACACGACGATATGCCACATCAGTTCCGCGAAGCGGTTGACCAGCACCGCCTGCGGCACATCGCCGAACGGCGGCCCGAGGCTGCCGACCGGCCAGGCCGCGTAGCTGTCGAGCACCACGCGCGCCAGTGCCGCCAGCAGGCCAGCGTGAATCATCATGACCACCATCGCCTGCAGGATCAGGCCGCCCAGGGCGCTGGCGTCGCGGTCGATCGAGGCATTGCCGTTCTGGATCTGGATCGGCGAGCGCTGCATGTCGACGATCGAGCCGACCGATTGCAGGGCCCACATCGGCGCCGCCAGCAGGATGCCCAGCACCAGTCCGATCAGGGCTTCCTTGATCCCTAGCGCGGTCAGCAGCATGACGCCGGCGTGGTGGTCGCGCACGAAGTGGTAGGCCGGCAGCATGGCGGGCAGCGACATCCCGAAAGCTACCGCCGCGCGCAGCATGACGCCGAGCGTGCCGGCGCCGAAGCCCGGCAGGATGGCCAGCACCACGGCGGTGCGCGGAAGCGTCAGCGCCACGGCCAGCAGCAGGTGGTGCAGGTCGATCAGCATGGGACCTGCGCCTTCAGCGGCCGGTGCGTGCGACCAGGTCGAACGCCAGCATGGTCAGGGTCATCAGCTCGCTGCCGAACCAGCGCCCCAGCAGCGCCAGCGTGACCGCCACCGCGACCAGCTTGACGATATAGGGCAGCGTCTGGTCCTGGATCTGGGTCACCGCCTGCAACAGCGAGACGGCGACGCCGAGCACGGTCGCGACCAGCAGCGGCGGCGCCGACATGACGATGGCCAGCCACAGGCCCTGCTGGAAGAAATGGATGGTGTCGGCCACGTCAGGCTCCGGTGAAGGCGTGGCGCTCACACATAGGACAGCGCCAGCGCATTGAGCAGCTTGCCCCAGCCGTCCACCATCACGAACAACAGCAGCTTGAGCGGGATCGAGATGGTCTGCGGGCTGACCTGCTGCATGCCGAGCGCCATCAGGAGGTTCGAGATCAAGAGGTCGATGACGACGAAGGGGATATAGATCAGGAAGCCGACCTCGTAGCCGGTCTGCAGCTCGGACACGACGAAGGCCGGAATCACGATCATGGCATCGGTGGCGCGCGCTTCGCGCGCCGCGTCGGCCGGCCACAGTTTTTTGGCCGACGCCAGGAACAGCTCGCGCTGCTCGGGGCGGCTGTACTTGAGCATGAACTGATGCAGAGGCTCGAAGGCCTCCGCCGCCTGCGGCAGCAGCGGCCGCGCCGCCGTGCGCGCGCCGGGTCCGTTGCTGGACTCCATCGCCATGACGCGCTGGCCGATTTCCTGCACCGTCGGCGCCATCACGAAGGCGCTCAGCGCCAGCGCGATGCCGTAGATGGCCAGCGTCGGTGGCACCTGCTGCACGCCGACGGCATTGCGCAGCACCAGCAGCACCAGCGAGATCTTCAGGAACGAGGTGGTGCACACGACCATCAGCGGCATCAGCGACAGCGCGCCGACCAGGACCGCAAATGACACCACATCGAACTGACCGCTCACGAAGCGCCTCCCAGCGCGTCACGCGCAAGGCCAGGCGGCCCTCGACATCGAGCACCTCGGCGCGCCCGATGACCCGGCCGCCGCAGTCGATGGCGACGTCGAGCGGTGAACCGTGGCTCAGTTCCAGCACGCTGCCCGCTGCCAGCTGCTGCAGGCGGCCCAGCGGCAGCTGCACCCGGCCCAGCACGAAGTCGAGGGTGACCGGCAGCGCCGCCAGCGCCGCCGGGTCCATGCCTGCGCCGGGCGCGCGCTCGTCGCCGCCGATGCCGAAGTCGGACAGCGGCAATGCGGCGCCGCCGTCATCCATGTCCTGCTGTTCCATGCAAGGCTCCAGGTGAAGAATGTCGAGGTAATTCGGCGAGCGCCAGGCGACGTCCAGCGCGTGGCCGGCCAGCGTCAGGCGGCCCCTTCCCGCGCAGTCGAAGGCCGGCCTGTCGGCCAGCACGATGTCGCCCGGGTACAGGGCGTCGAACGCGGCGCGCGGCAGCGTGTGGCGGGCCAGCACCACCGAGGTCGTGATCGGCAATGCCGCAAAATGCGCCAGCGGCGCGGACCTGGTGCGCCAGTCGGCCTGCGCCAGCAGCGCGCACCAGGTGGCGGCGCCGGCGCGCGCGTGGCAGGCCACGCTGTGATGGCCGCTGTGCAGCACCCAGCGCAGCACCACTTCGTCGTCGACCTGTCCGAGGGCGCCGGCCTGGAGCCGGGCGCAGGCTTCCAGCGGGGTGCCGTCCAGCGCGCCCAGCACGGCGCCGCACAGCCATGCGTCGGCGCCATCGCCAGGATCGACGCCGCCGAGCGCGCGCAGCCAGCGCGCGCCGTCGGACAGTTGCAGGGCGCCACAGGGCCCGTGCAACTGCATCGATCCGGTCCAGTCGAGCGTCGCCCGACCGTCATCGGCGTACAGGGTCATCCTGATGCGTTCGTCCGCCGGGCGCTGGGGCCACAGATCGAGGCTGCAGCCGGCGCCCAGGCGCGCAAACAGGGCCGCGCGTGCGCCCGACAGCGCACGCACGCCCGGCAACGGCGGGCGGACGGCGAGCGGACTGGGGGCTAATTCTGTGTCGAACATCGGCATCCTTCGGCGTCGGTGGATGGAAAGACGCGCACTGGCCGGATGTCAGAGCACGGTCAGGCGCGTCGCTTGCTGCATACGTCGCGCCAGGCCCTGTTCCAGTTCCATCGATTTTTCGTCCAGGCGGCGCCGCAGGCCGGCGTTGCTGCAACTGAGCAGGATGCGCAGCACCTGGTCGGCCCCCGGCGCCAGCAGCACGCCCAGCCGCTCGCCGCCCGGCAGCAGCAGCTCGAACAGGTCCTGACCAGGGGCCTGGGCGGCGATGGCGTCGATCAGTCCGGCCTCCAGCGCGTCCGGTGGCGCGGCCGCCAGGGCCTGGGTGGCGACCGCGCCGGCCGGCTCGCGCCCGCCACCGCCGCCTTCCCGTCCGGCGCCGCCCTCATGGCCGCGGCGCGCCTCCACCCACGCATGCGGCGCCGCCTCGGGATCGAGCCGCGCCGCCGCGCTCGCGCCGGCTGGCGCCGACGGCGCACGGCGCTGTTCGTGCGCTGCTTCCTGGCGCTTCGGCGCCGGCAGATGCGACGCCGCCTGGCGCTGGCGCTCCGCCTGGGCCGCCTGCCAGGTGCCGGCCGGCGCATCGCGCCGGTCGCGCTCGCGCGGCGGATCGGGCTCGCCCCGTTCGGTTCTCGTCCCGTGAGTCGGTGTCGCCAGGATGCGCATTCAGTCCTCCACCTGCGCCAGCAGGCGCCGTAATTCCCCGTCCAGGATGCGCAGCTTCTCCTGGCGTTTGCGGGCGCGCCGGACTTCCTCGCCGGCGGCGAAATAGCGGCGGCCGTCGGCGCGGCAGGCGCCGACCTGTTCCTGGGCGGCGGCGCGCGCCACGGCGCCTTCGCGCCGGCCGCGCTCATAGGCGGCTTTGGCGGCGCGGAACTGGCCGCCGCTGCAGCGCATGGCGAAGAAGGCTGCGCGCGCGTCCTGCCAGTCCCGCATCGTCCGCGCTTCTCCCGCGCGCCAGGCCGCGACCGCCGCATGCAGCGCCGCGCGCGCCGTGCGCCAGGCCGCACGCCGCGCCAGTTGCTCGCGCTCGGCGCTGGCGGTGCGCAGCTGGCGCAGCCGGCCCAGTTCGGCCATGCGCGGATCGGGCCGGGCCGGATCCTTCACGTCGACCGGTTCGCGCCGGTGCTGGCGCCCCCTCATGCCGCCAGATCCTGCAGGCGCTCCACGGTGTCGTCGAAGCCCGCGCTGGCGCGCGTGTCCTGGCGCAGGAAGTCGAGCTGGGCCGGGCGCCGGTCGACCGCCGCATCGGCCTCGGCATCGTTGCCGGCCTGGTATTCGCCGAGGCGGATCAGGAGCTCCATGTCGGCATAGCGCGACTGCAGCTGGCGAAAGCGCGAGGCCGCCTTCAACTGCTCGCGCGCGGCCACATTGCTCATCACCCGGCTGATGCTGGCCAGGATGTCGATCGCCGGATAATGCCCCTGCTCGGCCAGCTTGCGGGTCAGGACGATGTGGCCGTCCAGCAGCGAGCGGGCTTCCTCGCTGATCGGGTCGCTCGCATTGTCGCCGTCGGCCAGCACCGTGTACATGGCCGTGATCGATCCGCCGCGGGTGCCGCCGGCGCGCTCGATCAGGCGCGGCAGCATCGTGAACACCGAGGGCGTGAAGCCGCCGCGCGCTGGCGGCTCGCCCGCCGCAAGGCCGATCTCGCGCTGGGCGCGGGCGAAACGGGTCAGCGAATCGACCAGCAGCAGCACCTGCTTGCCGCGCGCGCAGAAGGCTTCGGCGATCGCGGTGGCGGTAAACGCCGCGCGCGAGCGCTCCATCGAGGTGCGGTCCGAGGTGGCGCACACGATCACGGTCTTGGCCACCAGCGTGGCGTCGAGTTCGTGCTCGAGGAACTCGTTCAGCTCGCGCCCCCGTTCGCCGATCAGGCCGAACACGATCACGTCGGCCGCGCAGTTGCGCGCGATCGAGGCCAGCAGGGTGGTCTTGCCGCAGCCGGGACCGGCGAACACGCCGACCCGCTGGCCGCGGCCCAGGGTCAGGAGGCCGTCGATCGCGCGCACACCGGTCGGCAGCGGGGTGGCGATGCGCGGACGTTCGCTGGCCGGCGGCGCGTCGCGGATCACCGGCACCAGGTCGCGCCAGCCGCCGTCGTCGTCGCCAGGTGGCGGCGCGGCCGGGGCCCGGTACTGCAGGCGGCCGAAGCCGTCCAGCACGCAGCCGAACAGGTGTTCGCCCGCCTCGACCACGTGGCTGCGCCGCAGCGGCGTGATCATCGTGCGCGGCGACACGCCCTCCAGCGGACTCAGGGCCGACAACAGGGTCGCGCTGCCGGTGAAACCGCACACCTCGGCCAGCATCGGCGGGCGATCGTCGTCGGGGTCGTGGAGATGGCATAGTTCGCCGATCCGCACCGGCGGCATCGCCGCCTCGACCAGCGTGCCCAGCACCTGGGTCACGCGGCCGCGCACCCGCATCCCCGGCTGGGCCGGCAAGGCGGCCAGCCAGCCGGGCATGCGTTCGCGCAAGACGGCCAGGGCCTCGCTCAGTGGCTCGCTCAGTGCCTCGTCCACGCGCGCACTCACCACTGCACCTCGATCTTGCGCTTGCCGGCGAAGACCAGGCGCCCATCCTTCATCGACACCAGCCGGGTGCCGCGATACTCGTCGCCGACGAACAGGCGGTGGCCATCCTCGGTGACGACGCCGGCCTGGGCCCCGCTGAGCACCTGCTGGATCCGGAACGGCAGCAGCGCGCCCGATGGCACGATGCGGGCATCGACCGGGAAGCCGATGCCGTGGGCCGCGATGAAGCGTTTCAGGATGCGTTCGAAGCGTTCTTTCTCTTCGCCGTCGAGGTCGGCCCGCATCTCCCAGCGCGCGTCGTTCAGTTGCAGCTCGAAGCGCTCGAGCATCTGGCCATCGGCCAGTTCGCGTTCGAAGGCGGCGCGCAGCGCGGCCCCGCTCAAGGCGGCGTTCTCCTGCGCCGCCGCTGCCACCGGCAGCGCCTGGGCCGGCTTGACGGGAATGTCGATGCCGAGAGGCGGCGTCTGCGGACGCGCATTGAAGGCGTAGGCGGTGGCCGCGCACAGCACGATCACGATCCCGAACGGCAGCAGCACCAGGCGCTTGACGCTGGAGCGCCTGCGCAGGCGCGGCGGTGGCGGCGGCGTCTCGACGGTCGGCGGCGCGAGCGGCGGCGCTTCCGGCGCTTCCGGCGCCACCGGCGCCGGCTCGGGCGCCGCCTGCCAGGGCATGTCCGGGGCGCTCAGGCACACCCAGACCTCGCCCAGGCGCGCGCGGGCGCCGGGCGCCAGCACCAGGCTTTCCCGGGCCTCGACGTCGAACTCGCCGCAGACCTCGCCGTCGAGCGCGTCGAGACGCCAGCCCTCCATGCCGGGAGACAGGCGCGCGTGGCGCTGGGCCAGGCCGCGGTCGGCCAGCACCACGTCGCAGTGTTCGGCGCCGCCCAGCTCCAGGGCCTCGCCGATCAACGGCAGTGCCGCGCCGCGATGCAGGCCGCTCAGGATGCGTAATTCGAGATTCGTCATGGGTCTTCCTTGTGTCAATGAAAATCGTGTTGCTTCAGCACTCGAGCATCCCGACCGGCTGGATATGCGCGTGCTGGGTCAGTTCCGAGAAGGCGTACACCGGCACCGCGAAGAACTCTTCTTCGATCAGGCGCCGCACCGCGCGCCGGATGTCGGCGGCGGTGACCAGCACCGGCGTACGGATGCCGGCCGTGCCCACCAGTTCGCCCAGTCGGTCGAGGGTCCGCTGTTCGAGTTCCGGATCGAGGTCGAGGTACAGTCCCTGGCTGGTCTGGCGCATCGCTCCGCGCACCTGGTCTTCCAGCTCGGGCGAGAGCAGCACCACCTCGATCAGGCCGTCGCGCGCCACTTCGTGGCACAACTGGCGTTTCAGGGCCAGACGCACCTGGTCGGCGACGATGTCCGAATCCTTCTCGCGCGGCACCCAGTCGAGCAGGGCCTCGAGGATCAGGCGCACATTGCGCAGCGAGACGCCTTCGCGCGCCAGGCGCTGCAGGACCTCGGCCATGCGCGGCGTCGTCACCAGTTTGCCCAGTTCGCGGGCGAACACCGGAATGCGTTTCTCGGCCCAGTAGGTGAAGCGCGACATCTCCTGCACGCCCAGGAACATCTGGCAGTTGCGCATCAATTCGGTGCGCACGTCGGCGGCGAACACCCGCTCCCACGGCTCGGCCGCGACGCCGGCTGCCTGCAGCTCGGCCCCCGCCGACAGGTCGACCCATACCCGGCGCTTGCGCGAGCCGGACACGCCGTCCTCGAGGGCGGTAAAGCCCAGCTCCTCGAGACGCCCGACCGATTCGGAGGTGGCGCCCCAGCCGCTGCGGATGCTGGCCGCCACCAGCGGCACCTCGGCCATCAGGAATTCGATCCGGTCAGGGCTGAGGTCGACCGCATACACGAAATCGATCATCGGCAGGTCGGGAATGCCCTGCTGCAGCAGGACCTCGTTGCGCATGATGCGCATCGCGTCCGTGATCGCCTCGGCGCGCGGACTGCCCTCGATCGCCGCCGGCAGGCGCACCATGAAGGGCCGGGTCGCCGTGAAGCTGAGCACGTCCGATACGCGGCCGCTGTCATGGGCGGCCTGGGTCGTGGCCTGGGCCGCCTCGGCCGCCGGACGCAAGACCCCGACCAGGCCTGCCACCACCAGCATCGCGGCCAGCGTCAGGAACACCGCTACCGGCATGCCGGGGATGCAGGCGAAGACCAGCATGATGACGCTGGCCGTCAGCAGCGCCTTCGGCTCGCCGAACAGCTCGCGCACGATGTCCTGGCCGATATTCGTCGTCTCGCCCTCTTCCTGCTCGCCAACCACGCGGGTCGTGATCATGCCGGCGGTCAGCGAGATCAGCAGCGCGGGAATCTGGGCGATCAGCGCGTCGCCGATGCTCAGCACCGAGTACAGCTGCACCGCCTCGCCGGCCGTCATGCCGCGCTGGATGACGCCGATCGCGATGCCGCCGACCAGGTTGACGCAGACGATGAAGATGCCGGCGATGGCGTCGCCCTTGACGAACTTCATCGCGCCGTCCATGGCGCCGTGCAGCTGGCTCTCGTTGGCCAGCTCGGCGCGCTTGGCGCGGGCTTCGTCGGCGCTGAGCAGGTTGGCGCGCAGATCGCTGTCGATCGACATCTGCTTGCCGGGCATCGCGTCCAGCGTGAAACGCGCCGCCACCTCGGACACGCGCTCCGAACCCTTGGTGATGACGATGAACTGCACCACGGTCAGGATCAGGAACACGACCAGACCCACCACGAGGTTACCGCCCACCACGAAGTTGCCGAAGGTCTCGACGATGTGGCCGGCGTCGGCCTCGAGCAGGATCTGGCGCGCGGTCGACACTTCCAGCGCCAGCCGGAACAGCGTCGTCAGCAGCAGCACCGCCGGGAAGGTGGAAAACGCGGTCGGCCCCGGCAGGTACATGGCCACCACCACCATCAGGCCGGCGACGCACAGGTTGACCGCGATCAGGATGTCGAGCAGCCAGATCGGCAGCGGCAGCACCAGCATCAGCACGATGGCGATCACCACCGCGGCCGCCGCCAGCTCGGCGCGTTCGGCGGCGCGCTGGGCGAAGCGGTTCAGAATCAATACCCAGCCGTGGATCATGGCGCCTCCCCTGCGTGCGCAGGCGCGGCGCGGCGCAACACCAGCGCGGCGAGGTCGGCGTGCCGGCTACGATCGAGCTGGCCGCGCAGCTGCGGCGTGAGCGGCTCGCCCAGTTCGCCGGCCGCATAGGCGGCCAGCAGCACCAGCATCGGCTGGCCCGGCCACAGCGACAGGCAGCCGCCGGCCAGGATCGCGGCCTGCGGGTACTGACGGGCCTTCAGGTGGCCCCAGACCAGCCCGATGGCGGTCTCGAGGTCGCGATCGATATCACTTGCCATGGTCATTCTCCAGTTCGGACATCTGCATCTGCATGATGCGCAGGCGCATGCCGACCGCCGGTTCCAGCACAGCGATCGCATCGAGGCAGCGGCGGCGTTCGCCCGCGTCCAGCGTCAGTGCATGGGCGATCAGGCGCTTCTGCAGGCTGCGCAGCAAGGCCAGCGCGTCGTTGCCCCAGGCCGGATTGGCCGGCCCCATGCGCGGACCGACCATGTCGGTCAGCGGCGCGAACGCGTCGTGACGCGCGCCGGGCGACATCGGCGCGCCGCCATCGCCGACGAACAGCACGCCGGTATCGAGGTTCGGCGGCACATCGACCGGGGCCGCGGCGGCGCGCGCCGCGCCGGCGGCCATCGGCCGGCCACGCGCATTGCCATTGGCGCCGATGCCGGCGCCGGATACACCGAGCTTATTCATCGAGGAGCTCCTCCGCGTGACGCAGCGCCAGCGCGGCGCCACCCGGCCACGCCTGATCCGGCCTGCCCGGCCAGCGCCGCAGCAGGAACAGGCTGCCGTCCTCGAAGCGGGCCGGCAGCCAGTGGCCGGAGCGCTCCATCTCCCGTCCGCGCCGGCGCAGCAGCGCCGCAAGGTCCAGGTGTTCGGCGCGCGCCGCACTCAGGCCCAGTCCGACCAGCACCAGGTCCTGGCCGGCGACCGGGTAGGCCAGCAGCTCGCGCTCTTCGCCGAGCGCCTGGCCCAGCACCTGATCCTCCTCGAGGGCTCTGGCCACCAGCGCGGCCAGCAGCTGCGCCCAGCCATCCCATTTTGCTGCGTCCTTATGCATGTCGATGCTCCTGGCTTGCGCGTAGTTGTCGTTCGGTGCGGTCGGCGCCCTGTGCCGGCGCGGCGCCCTCGCCGGCGTCCTGATCGAGTTCCTGCAGCAGCTTGCCGCGCGCCTCGTTGGTGGCCCACAGTTCGTGCGGCAAGGTGCGCAGCGTCGCGGCCACCATCTGGCTGGCCTTGCGCCCGTCCCGGCCCTGGCCGCCGACGGCGCCGAGGCGGGTCAGCAGCGCGGCGCCGCCGGCGGCGCGGCCCGCTTCCAGCAGGCCGAGGCCGGTGCGCTCCGCGCTTGAGGGCCCCTTGCCGTCGTCGCCCTTGTCCAGCAAGCCGTTGCCACGCAGCTGGGCATGCAGGCCGGCGCCCTGCTCCAGGCAGGACACCAGCAGATTGATGCTGGCCGCCTGGCGCTGGGCCATCCAGACCTGGACGCCATCAAGGTCGTGACGGCGCATGGCCGGATCCTGGGCCGCGCTGCGGCGCAGATCGGCCACCCGCTCGGCCAGCGCGCCCTTCCCGGGCGCCGCCATCCGTCCGGCCAGCGCCAGCGCATCGTCCAGCGCACTGACGCCGCCGATCTCGGCGCCGCCGCCCAGGCGCTCCCGCAACTGTTTCAACGCGCCCTCGTCGGGCGTCGCGTCGGCGGCCTCGTCGCACTGCAAGACATCCACCCCAGCCGGACCGCCCTTGTCGTCCAGGCGCGCCGACAGGGCGCGCTCCATGCCGTCCGGCATGGCCTCGTCGTCGCCGGTGCCGCTGCGTTCGGCGTTTGCGATCGCGCGCATCAGCGCGTTCTCGGGCTCGGCCGCCGACCGCGCCTGCTGGGCGGTGCGGTTGCGCTGGGCGTTCTGGGACTGGGCCGGCGTCGGGCGCGGCATCTGGCGCAGCACGCCGGCGCGCTGCTGGTGGAACTGGGAGTGGGTCTGGGCGTTCGCCGGCGCCAGGCCGGGATGGCCGGCCGCGCCGGGATGCATGGTGGGCTGCACGAGCGCCGGGGCGACGTGCTGCACGGGGTGATGGATTGTTCTCATGGAGGCTCAGTGGAGCCGGCGGGGCTGGCGGTTGCCTGCGGAAACTCATGATTTCTCAAAGTCTCAGGATTACTCAGCAAACCGTCACAGCGAAAAGTCTTCTTGCTATCTTGCAACTCATCGACACAGGGGAGCCCGGCCAAACCCGGTCCGGCCGGCCCCGTCACCAACCCGGAGCCATCATGCCCACCACCGAGACTACCCTCCTCCCCCTGGCCGACGATACGGCGGCCCAACCGGTCGTCGCCATCGATCTGGACGCCCTGTTCCGCACCCACCAGGTGCACCTGTACCGCTTCGTACGCCGTTATGTGCGCAACAACGAGGATGCCGAGGACGTTGTGCAGCAGACTTTCGTCGAAGCGGTGCGCTGCGCGCCGCGCTACGCCGGCCTGTCCAAGCCGTCGACCTGGCTGTTCGGCATCGCCCTGAACCTGGCGCGCAACCATGTGCGCCGCAGCTATGCCGACCCGACCGACGAGCTGGACGACACGCTGCTGGAACAGATCGGCGACGAATACGCCAATCCGGCACGCCTGATCGAGCTGCGCCAGATCGCCCGACTGGCCCAGGACATGATGGAAAACCTGTCGGAAGACATGCGCGCCACCTTCGAGGCGGTGCTGGAGGGCGACTGCACCTACGAGGACGCGGCGACGCGCCTGGGCATCCCGATCGGCACCGTGCGTTCGCGCGTGTCGCGGGTGCGGGCCGCCATTCGTACCCGCCTGGGATAGTCAAGCCGACGCCGCGGCGCCGCCTCCCTCCCTGTGCCCTCTTCAGGCCACCAGTGCGCGCGCCATGGCGGCACTGTCCATCAAGGCGTCGAGCACGTCCGGCTCGGCGAGCAGCGCCGCCAGTCCCAGGTGGCGCACCATCACCTCGCATCCCAGGTCCGCATGCCAGGCCAGCTCGCAGCCGGCCGGCGCCGGCTGGCGTACGCGCTGCGTGCCGCCGCGCGGCAGTTGCGCTGCGATCGTCATGCCGCCCTCCAGGGCCGGCATCGCGATGACCACGATCTCTCCCAGCTGCACCGTCAGCGCCGCGCTGTCGTCGCCGGCCAGCTGCGCCATCTCGCGCAGAAAGCGGTTCAGGCCGGCCTGGCTGCCGTCGATGCAGTCGGGGCCGAGCGGCTCGACATCGGCATAGGCCTCGGCGCCGCGCGGCGCACGGGCGCCGGCAGGCAGGATGTCGGATACGGCGTCGTGATGGGAAATCGGGTTCATGGCAACTCCTGTGCGGTCCGGGGAATCTCAACAAAGTTCAACAGATGCCGGTCTGTGGCGCATTGCGGAGAACAGTTCCCGAAAGATTGAAATCTTTTCCAGCGCCGGTGACAGAAAATGGCATTCCGACTGGTGAGCCCTGTCATCCAGACGACTGCCTACCGAATCCCCGCCATGATCGACGGATGCGCCGCCACCAGCGCGATGAGAAAGCCCAGCCAGGCTGGCAACGACCGCCGCCGGCCACCAAACAGGAATGCGCCGGCCCCGAACGCGGCAGCCGGGCCGACCCAGACCGCAAACCGCAGCATGTCCAGGCGCGCATCGCCCTCGCACACGTCGATCGGGGCGTAAGAGGACGCGGCACAGGCGAATACTCGCGCGCAGAGCCACTGACTCACCATGTCGGCCACGCCCAGGCTGGCGACGCCCAGCAGGGCGAACGCCATGCCAATGGCGAGCCGCTTGCCGCCGCCGGTCATGTGATCTCCCAGAATAATATCTCGGACGAGCGCCCGAGATCCGAATACCCCCATGACGTTCCCGCGCCGAGCGAGCCGAGGCCAAGGCGTCGGCCCATCGTGGAAAAAACGCATGCCCGTTGCGGTCGACCTGGCCCCGTTCCACAGATCGATGTGATCCCCGTGGGCTTGTCGGCAGCTTCTCCGCGAAGGAACCATTGAGGTGACCAAGCCACTTATGTTCAGCTGCCAGATGCAGCGCTTCGCTTCCAACCCCATCATCAAGGAGAATCACATGCTCGGTCTCATTTCTGCAGGTATCAGCGGTATCAGCGCCCTGTCCAGCCTCGGCGGCAGCACCGCCAGCAATGCCAGCGACCGCGCTGCGACGGATGCCAACAACAACACCCAGGATACCAAGAACCTGAACACCCTCAACACCCGTAACTCGCAGCAGGACGAGGCCGATTCGATCGCCGACCAGAGCATGGAAAACGGCATCAACGGCATGAAGGTCAAGATGGCCGAAGCCCAGATCCGCCGTTCGAACGACACCGTCCAGGCCGCCGGCTCGATCGGCTAAGCAGTCCATGGCCGCCGGCGCCTGCGGGCCCGGCGGATTTCTTTATCCTTTTTTCCGGGAGGATTTCCGATGACGACACTCCAGAGCACCATGCTGTCGCAACGCAGCGGCGACGCCCGTGTCCAGAGCGCCGAAGCCCATGCGGCCGAGGCCCAGGCCCTGGGTGAACAGGCGACCCAGGATGCGCTGTGGCGCATCGCCCAGAACAATGCGATGGCCAAGCTGCGCGGCTACAACACGCTGGCCAAGTCGGCCAACGACATGGCCTGATTGCGTCTTTACCTCGATCCCGGCGCCCCCGCCGGCCGCATGCGGCCCGGGGGCGCTTCTTCATTGTCGAACGATAAAAGAAAAGCCGCGCACGGCATGCCGTGCGCGGCTGGCGACGATGCGGACACTAGCTGCCAGGGGCGGCCGGCGCCGCCGGAACCGGCGCAGGCGCGGGCGCCGGTGCCGGCGCCACCTCCATCGACGGCGTATCGACCATCAGCAGGGCCGAGCGCCCCACGGTCGAGCGGCCCGGCGCGGCGGTGCCGCCCTGGGCCAGGCGCGGCGTGATCAGGAACAGGCGCTCGCGGTCGCGCCGGGTCTCGGACTCGTTGCGGAACAGGCCCCCGATACCGGCCAGGTCGCCCAGCAGCGGCACCTTGTTCTGCTCGCGCTTGGTCTGCTCCGAGTGATAGCCGCCGATCATCAGCGTCTGCTGCAGCTCGATCATCGCCTGGGTGGTGATGGTCGCGCGGTTGGCATTGGTCTTGCCGCCGACCTCGGTCAAGCCGCCGTCCTCGATGTCGACGTCGAGCCGCACCCGCGTGGCGCGGCCGTCGCGCAGGATGCGCGGCAACACCCGCAGCATGGTGCCGGCGGTGATGTCGGCCAGGTCGCTGACGCGCTCGCCCACCAGCGGGACATAGGCGGTCTGGCTCAGGTCCAGCACGGCGGCCACGTTTTCCAGCGTCAGCACGGTCGGCTTGGCCAGCACGCGCGCCTCTCCCGTGCCCTCGAGCGCCTTCAGGCGCGCATAGAAGTTGGCGGCATTACGGATCAGGAGGGTCGAACCGGGCAGCGGCAGCGCCACCCCGGCCGAGTCGCCCGAGCCGCCATTGACGGTCACGTTGCTGGTGCCGACCGACAAGCTCCATTCGACGCCCATATCGGCCAGGCGGGTCCGGTCGATGTCGACGATCAGCGCCTCGATCTCGACCTGGGCCGGTTCGACGTCGAGATCGTCGATCAGGCGCTGGTAACTGTCGCGCTTGCTGACGTGGTCGTAGATCAGGATCGCGTTCAGCGCCGGATCGGCCTCGATGCGCGGCCGTTCGGCGCGCTCGGCGTTGCGCGCGTCGCGCCGGCGGCTGGATGCCGTGTCGGCGCCGGCGGCGTCCGTCTCGGCAGCGCCCGGGCTCGCGCCCCTGGCCGCGAACGGCAGCGGCAGCGCGGTGCGCAGGGCTTCGGCGCCGGCCGCGAAATCGAGCTCCTGCGCCTCGCCCGGGCCCACCGGCGCGGTGCGCGAGCGCTTGCGGCTGGCGGCGTCGAAATCGGTGGCCGGCGCCGCCAGGCGCTCGGGCGTCGCCGGATTGAGCAGGTTCGACAGGATGGTCTTGAGGCCGGGCAGCGTCTCGCGCGTGCCGCGCAACTGGATCACGCGGTCGGTCGCGCTAGCGTACTTGAGCCGGAACAGCATCATCTGGCGTTCCTGCGACGGCTCCTTCTTCTTGCCGCCGGGGAGCAGGATCTCGCCCGCCAGCCGCACGTATTCGCGCGGACCGCTGACCAGCACCACGCCCTCGTCGGGCAACTCGCCCCAGCCGAAGCGGGTGTCGAACAGGCCCAGCCCCTGCAGCGCGGCCTTGGCGTCCTGAACGGCGTCCTCGCCGACCTCGATCCGCACCGAGCGGGTGTCGTCGAGCGGCACCACGTACAGCACGCCGTTGTAGACGAACCAGTTGAAGCGGTGGCTGGCTGCCAGACGGTCGAGGAAGGCGGCGCCGTCGTCGGCCTGCAGGCGGCCTTGCAAGGCCTGGCTCGCGCGCACCTGGATGTCGAGCTTGACGCCATAGGTCTTGCCGAATTCCTGCAGCACCTTCGACAGCTTCATATTATTGGCATCGATCGAGAAGCCGGTCGCCTTCCAGCTGGACGGCACGGCGGCGCCGGCCGGCATGCAGCACAGCGCGGCCATGGCCGCGCTCAACAGGCTGTTGCGTAATCGCTTGATCATCGTGACTCTCATGGGTTGGTGCGGGCGAACAGGCCGCGCAGGCGCTGCTGCTGGCGCAATTCCTGGCTGGCGCGCGCGGAGGCGCTGCCGGCATCGCCCTGCGCCGGCAGCAGCGCGCGCCAGGCGGCGCGCTGTTCGAGCATGGCCGCGCGCGCCGCGTCCAGCGCCGGTGCATCGGGCAAGGTATCCAGCCAGCGCGTCAGCACCAGCCAGCGCCCGTCGTCATTGCAGGCCAGGCCGGCATCGAAACAGAGGGCGCTCGACAGCCCGAGACCCAGCGCCGCGCGCAGCGTATCCGGATCGTGGGCCGGCCCCAGCACGACGCTGAGCTCCGCCCCGTCGCCGACACGGCGCAGCTGGACGTCCTGGTCCTGCGCTGGCGGCTGGCTCATCGCGTTTCCGTCAGCACGGTCTTGAGCGGCTTCTCGTGCAGCTTGAGCTGGGCCTGCATCGCCTGTTCGACCGTCATGCGCTGCTCCAGCATGGCGGTGAAAGCGGCCGGATCGGGCTCTTCGCCGGCCGCCTGGGCCTGCATGAAATCTTCGATCTGGCCATTGGCGGCGTCCATGCGACGATCCAGGCGGCGCAATGGGTCGATGCTGGCTGCATGTGAGACGGACATGTCGGACTCCCTTTCGAGACAAGGTGGATGCGCCCCGAGCGCAGGGGCGCGTGCAGGGTGAGTGCACGCGATGCACAAAACGGTTCCATCGACGCGAAAAAAAAATCTATATCGCTGCCCCTTCTTCTGGCGGCGCCGCCTGCAGGGCCTCCAGCGCATCCGACAAGGCCAGGGTCGCCGCATCGAAGTCGACCTGCCACTCGCCGGCGCCGGACTCCAGCCGGTAGCACCCACGCGCCAGGTTCGGGTCGGGGCGCACGCGCCAGCCGGCCGGCAGCAGGCGCGGCGCGATCGACGGCGCATCTTCCGGATGCACGCGCAATTCCGGGTCGGCCAGGCGCGCCGGGGCCTCGGTCTGCAACTGGCGCAGCAGCACTTGGGCGCGTTCGTGCGGCGCCAGCTCGCCCACCAGGCGCAGGAACAGCGCCTGGGCCAGTTCGATGACGACCGGCCCGGTGCGCGCCAGGAATTCGCGCGGCAGGCGCTCCTGGGCCGCCAGCATGGCCTGCAACTGGCCGAGCGCCTGCCGCTGGCGCGCGCCGATATCCTCGCGGCAGCGCGCGAGTTCGTCCTCGACCAGCGCGCCGGCCCGGGTCTGCGCTTCGGCGAGCAGGCGCCCGGCGGCGACTTGCGCGTCCTCGCTCAGGGCCAGGGCCGCGCTGCTCAGGATGCCGTGGCTGGCCACCAGGCCGGGTGGCATGTCGATGCGGGTGCTGCAAAAATCCATGGTCTGCCTTTCGTGTCGGGGTCAGGCGGCGCGCCGCTCGCACAGGGTCCAGCAGCGCGCCAGGCGCGCCAGCGCGGCGTCGGCCGGGGGTACGCCGCCATCCTGCAGGCAGCGCTCGGCGCCGGCGGCGGCGCTGGCCGGCAGGCGCAGGCGCAGGCGCGGCCACAGGCCGGGAAAGCCGTGTTCGAGGCATAGCGCCAGCCAGGCCAGGCCGGCGCCGTCCACGCCCGCTTCCAGTGCAGTCGACGCGCGCCACGGCGCACGCGGCAGTGGCTGCAGATTGGCCACGCCGGCGCACCAGCGCCGCTCGTCTTCTTCGAGGCCGGCCAGGGCCTGCGGCAGCGGCATGCGCGCCGCGAACAGTCCGCCGAACAGGCGCGCCGCCCGCGCCAGCTCGGTGTCACCGAGGGTAGCCAGCGCCGCCCAGCGGCTGTCCGGGGTGGGCGGCAGGGCCGCCGGAATGCCGGCGTCCAGGCACCAGCGCCGGTAGGCGTCGCGCCGGCCCAGCAAGTCGCGCGGCGCGGGGGCGCCGGCATCCTGGCGCAAGCCGGCCAGATCCCAGGGCGCGAACCACCATTGCACGAAGGCGGGCGACAGGGACGCCGGCGCCGTCATGCGGTCCCCGCCGCGGCCGCGCCGGGACGGCGCCGCTGCCACCACAGGGCCACCGCAGGATGGCGCAAAGCCAGCAGTGCGCCCAACGCGGCCAGCGCCACGAAGGCCAGTCCACCCAGTCCATACACCAGCAAGGCAAGGCGGCCGGCCGACGCGGCCTGCACCGTCACGCCGAAGCTGGTGCGCCAGTCGACGTCGAGCGTCCGCTCGAGCGACGGCGTGAACACCACCGGCACCTTGGCGGCGCCGTCGTCGCCGGCCAGTCCCGGAATGCTGCCGGCCACCATGCGCCGGATGCGCGCCACATTGCCGTCCTCGTCGAACGGGGCGCGGTACTTGATGAAGACCGCCGCCGACGACGGCATCACCGGCTCGCCCGGCGCCACCCGTTCGGGCAGCACCACGTGCACGCGCGCCGCCAGCACGCCGTCGATCTGCTGCAGCGTGGCCGCCAGTTCCTCGGACAGGCCGTACAGGTAGCGGGCACGCTCCTCGAGCGGGGTGGAGATCATGCCCTCTTTCTTGAACACCGTGCCCAGATCGGAGAAGCGGCGCCGCGGCAGGCCGGCGGCGCGCATCGCCTCGCTGGCGCGCGCCAGCGACGGTTCGGGCACCTGCAGGCTGACCACGCCCTTGACGGTCAGCTTCTGGGCCTCGATGCCGGCATGGCGCAGCAAAGCGACGATCTCGTTGGCGTCGGCGTCGGTCAGGTCGCTCTGCAGCACCACCTGGCGGCTGCACGCGCACAGCGATACGAGCACCAGCAGGGCCAGCAACTGGCGCAGCCAGCGCCATGGCGACACCGGCGCAACGCCGGCTGGGTAACGGTCGATGCTCATGATCATTGCAGCTTGGTCAGCTGGTCGACCGAGGTGGCGGCCTTGGACACCACCTTGGACACGAACTGCACGCGGGTCTGGTAATCGTGCATCGCCATCATCGCCTTCATGAGGTGCATCGAGTCACCGCTGCGGGTCGCGGTTTCCAGCAGCTTCGACACGTATTGCTGGTCGCCCTGGATTTCCTCTGCCAGGGTGCTGGCGCGGCCCATGATCTGCTCGCCCAGCGCCACGCGTCCGCTGGCATTGCCCAGGTCAGGCGCGACGCCGGCAGCGCGCGCATGCTGGGCCATGGCAGCGCGGAAGGCGGCCGCGTCGCCGTCGTCGACGACGACCGGATCGATCCGGACCGGGGCGGTCTCGTGCAGCCTGCTGGTGGTGCCGGTCGGGTCGACCGGCATGGATTGGTTGATCATGATGACTCCCGAAGTAGGGTAAAGCGATCGAAACAAGAAAGAATTGACCGGTGGGGTGGAGCGCGGCGCACGCAGGTTCCCCCGCGCGGCGTAGAGGATCAGCCGACCGACTTCGCCGCCTCGACCGTGGCTTCCGCGCGCTCCTGCGCCTCGTCGGACATGCGCTTGAGCTCCCCCTTGACCGGGTCGGCCGGCTCGTCCGCCCGACCCGCCTCGCCACGCGCGCCGCGCGCCGCCTGCTCTCCACGGAACTGCCGCTGCAATTGCTGCGAACGGGCGCACTGCCGGAACCGCGGCGGCGGCGCCGCCTGCTCCGGCGCCGTCCTGGCCTGCCCGCTGCCGGACACCGCCGCGTGAAGCGTCGCCGCTGCACCGGCCGCCTGCGCGAGATTGGTGAGATGGGGCGTGGCCCGCGACAGCAGATTCGTCGCGGTCCGCATCATCTGAGGTATCGCCGCCATGGTGTGTCCGTTCGCAGAAGTGAGATGGTCGTGTGTGAGCCGGAAAGCCGGCCCGGTTCCGCCCCATGTCCTTCGTCTGGCCATAGAAGACATCAACATTTCTCATCAACCATCGAAGTTGCCGATGAGAATTTTTGAAAAACTGTTTCCGGTGTGCTGATTAGAATCCATTCGTCCGCAAGCCTTCGGGCCTGCCGCCGTCTCGATGTCCACCTTCCTCGACAGGGTCTTCATGCCAGCACAGAATGTTCCATCCGATCGCCGCTGCCTGCGGGCCGTCGCCTGCGCGCTGCTGCTGGCGCTGTCCATGCCCCTGACGGCCGCGCCCGCGCCGACCTGGCAGCGCGCCAAATTCGACTACGTCGCCCAGCGCCAGGATCTGCGCCAGGTGCTGCGCGACTTCGCCCGCGCGATGCGCGTCCAGCTCGACCTGGCCGACGAAGTCGAAGGCAGCGTCACGGGCAGTTTCGACATGGCCCCGGGGGTGCTGCTCGACATGCTGGGTTCCTTCCACCAGTTCGTCTGGCACTACGACGGCGCCGTGCTGTATATCAGCTCGTCGAAGCCGGGGGCGCCGAAGATGCGCCTGCGTCCCAAGCCGGCCGAGGTCGCGCAGGCTGCGACGGCGGCGGCTCCCGCGACCCCGACCGCGACCGCCGCGGCGCCCAAACCTATCCCGAGCTGGACCGTCAAGCTCGAAGACGGCACGCTCAGCAAGACCTTCGCGCGCTGGGCGCGCGAGGCCGGCTGGCAGCTGCTGTGGGAAATGCCGGTCGACTTCCGGATCGATGCCAACACCCGCGTCGAGGGCGAATTCGAGCAGGCCGTGACGGCCGTCGCCGACAGCCTGGCCGGCGCCGAAACGCCCATGCAGGTCGTCTTGTACCGGGGCAACCATGTGATCCGTGTGACTTCGAAAGGAAACCAGTGATGTCCCCTTCCCTGCCTGTCAAACCGTTCCTGGTCGTGGCGCTGGCCGCCGCGCTGGCCGCCTGCAGCGGCCTGCCGGGCGATGTCGCCAAACGCATCGACGCCGGCGAGCGCCAGGCTGCGCGGATGGTGCGCGACGTCGGCCAGGTCGAGGCGCGCGGCCGCAGCGTGTCCTCGGTAGTCAGCGAGAACGGGATGTGGATCGGCCGCAGCACGGTCAAGCGCGACCTTGCCGCGCTGCCGCCGCTGTTCGACCAGAACGCGACCTTCGACCGCAGCGTGGCCTCGCTGTCCGAATTCGCCGAGCGCATTACCGTGCGCGCCGGGATCCCGGTGCGCGTCAGCGCCGATGCGCTGGCAGCGGGCGCGCGCGGCGCCGGGGTCGCCACCGGGGCCGCCACCGTTCCCGCCGCCCCCAACGCGGCGACAGGCGGCGCTCCGACGCACATCGTCTATGCCAGCGGCAGCCTGCGCGGCCTGCTCGACACCGCCGCCGCCCGTTTCGGCGTGTCCTGGAAGTATGCGGATGGCGCCATCCTGTTCTTTCACCACGATACCCGCACCTTCCAGATCAATGCGATTCCGGGCGACGCGTCCCTGAACGCAAGCGTGAGCAGCAATGCGAGTAACGAAGGCGGCGCGGGTGGCGGCGGTGGTGGCGCCGCGGGCGGCAGCGGTGGTGGCGGCGGTAGCGGTGGCGGCGTCAGCTCGGCGAATGTGCAGAACACCGCCGTCAAATCGGAGCTGTCGGTGTTCGGCAGCCTCGAAAAAACGGTCGCCATCATGCTCTCTGCCGGCGGCAAGGTGCTGGCTTCGCCCGCCACCGGCACCCTGACCGTGACCGACACCCCTGCCTCGCTCGAACGCATCGGTGCCTTCATCGAGGCCCAGAACAAGGCGCTCGGCCGCCAGGTCATGATCAATGTGACGGTGCTGGCGGTCACCCTGAACCAGGGCGACAACTACGGCATCAAATGGGACCTGCTGTACGAGACGCTCGAAAACCGCTACCAGATCACCAACAACCTGGCGCCAAGCGGCGGCAGCAGTTTCACGGCTGGCATCCTGAGTGGCGCCAGCCGCTGGGCCGGCAGCGAGGTCATGATCGACGCGCTGTCCGACCAGGGCCAGGTGCGGCGCGAAACCACCGCTTCGGTGGTCACCCTGAACAACCAGCCGGTGCCGATCCAGGTCGCCAAGCAGACCGCCTATCTGAAGTCGTCGCAGACCACGCTGACGGCGGACGTCGGCAGCTCCACCTCGCTCACGCCCGGCACCGTCACTTCGGGCTTCAATATGTCGATCCTGCCGCACCTGCTGGACAACGGCACCGTGATGCTGCAGTTCTCGACGGATATCTCGTCGCTGGTGCGCCTGAACACGGTGTCGAGCGGCGGCGACAACGCCGCCATCATCCAGACGCCGGAAGTCGATACCCGCAATTTCCTGCAGCGGGTCGCCATGAAATCGAACGAGACCCTGATCATCAGCGGCTTTGAGCAGACCGACGACAACCTCGATCGCAACGGCGTCGGCCACCCGTCCAACTTCCTGCTCGGGGGCGGCGTCAAGGCGCGCGCCGGCAAGGAAATCATCGTGATCCTGGTCACCCCCGTGGCCATGGCCGGCGCCTGAGACGAGAGCTGACATGAGCATCCACGCCATCGCCATCGGCCGCCACAAGCTGGTGTGCGGCCTGTTCTGGCAATCGCTGTCGCGCCCGCGCGAGCTGGCGGCGGAAGCGCGCGCACTGGCGCTCAAGATCGACGCCGATCTGCTGGTGCTGCGCAAGGACCACACGATGGCGCAGGCAGGCTATGCCCACACCCGCGACGGCGCACGGCGCGGCCAGGCCTCCTTCGCCTGCGTGGCGGCGGCGCGCCTGGCCCAGGACGCGGGATTCTGCAACGGCCAGCGGCAGGCGCCGCACAACTGGCTCGGCGCGTTCCGGCTGCCGGACGGGATGTGGGCCTATCTGGCCGTGCGCGACGCCAACTTCCTGCCCGGCGGCGATTTCGCCGGCACCCGCGAACAAGTGCTCGAACGCCTGCACGGCGACTATGCGCTCGGCGGCTGGAACCGCGTGACAGGCGACCCCGGGCTCGCCCAGTACGGCTTTCACGACTTCCTCCCGGTCGACATCGATGCGCTGCTGGCCGGCGACGCGAAGGTCCGCTGGGCACGCCTCGACACGGTGGGCCGGCCCGCGCAGCGGCGCGCCTGGCTGCTCGGCGCCGGCGCGACGCTGGCCGCGCTGGTGACGGCAGCCACGCTGTACCAGCGTCACAGCGCCCAGCAGTTGCGCGACATGCAGCAGCGCGCCATGGAGGCAGTGCTACACGAGGCGCCGCCACCGGCGCCGCCGCCCCCTCCACCCTGGCACGCGCAGGCGCCGGCCGACGACCTGGTGCGGCGCTGCCTCGCACGGCTGCGCCACCTGGCGCCGGGCGGCTGGCCGCTCGAACAATTCCAGTGCGGACCAGGCGACGCCACGCACAGCTGGCGGCGCGGCGAATCGCATCTCGGCCTGCTGCTGGCGGCGCTGCCGCAGGCCCAGGTCGATGCCAGCGGCGAACGCGCCGTCCTGTCCGAAGCGCTCGAGGCCGGCGCCACCCGCGCCGAGGAACTGGCGTCCGGGATCGAAGGCCGCCGCATGCTGCAGGAATTGTGGCAACGGCTCGGCCTGACCGGCCAGGTCGCCGAACGTCCGCTGCCACCCGCGCCCCCCGGTCCCGACGGCGCCGTGCCGCCACCACCGGGATGGACCACCTATTCGGTCAGCGTCGCGCTCGACCGCCTGGCGCCGCAGGCCTTGCCGGCGATGCTGCAAATGCCCGGACTGCGGCTCGAAAAAATCACCTACCGTTCCGGAATCTGGTCTCTCGAAGGAGTGCTGTATGCGAAATGACTACCCAACCCGCGCCGCCGTCCTGGGCGCCCTGTTCGCAGCGTCGCTGACGGCCATCGCCGCCGAGCCGGCGAACGAAGCCGCGGGCGCGCGCTCGACCGCCGACAGCCTGGCCAGGATCGAAAACGAAACCCTGCTGCTCAAGGCCGAGGAGCGCCAGATGGCGGTTCGGCTGCAACTGGCGGCCCAGCGCAACGACCTGGCCCAGCGCCATCTGCAGACACGCCAACTGGAGCGCCCCGCGCGGGCCGGCGACCCGACCGTGGTCGCGGTCGAGGGCATCGGCCACCGGATGCACGCCACCCTGATGATGGAGAACGGCAGCCAGATGGACGCGGCGATCGGCGAAGTGCTGCCGAACGGGATGACGGTGCTGTCGGTGCGCGCCGGCGAAGTGGTGGTGGGCCGCGGGCGCAAGGAACGCATTCGCCTGGCCCATGCGCCGGCTGCGAGCGCCGCCGGACCGGCCGCTGCCGGCGTCACCGCCCCGGCGCGCCTGCCATGGACGCTGTCGGCACTGCCGCCACCGGTGGCGGTGGCGGCCGTCCCTGGAGGACAGCCATGAAACCCGCCGGCACGCGTCCGGGCGCGGCGTCCGAGAGCGCCGAAGTAGCCGATGTGATCAGCCGCAGCGGCAAGCTGATGGCCAGCGACGAGGAAAGAAAGCTCCTGTGCCTGCTGTCCGACGGCCGCCTGCTGGTCGCCGCCGGCCAGGAGCTCAATCCCCATGTGCAGTCCTACCAGGCGCGCCTGCGCCGCATGGAACAGCCCTTCCTGACGGTGGCCAGCTCGATCGAGGACATCTGCCGCGCCTACCAGTCTGGCAGCGGCGGCGCCCCCCGCGCCACCAGGAACACTCGCTGATGCAGGTCACGGCCAAGGACCTGCTGACGCGGGCCTGCCGCGAACGCGCGTCGGACGTGCACATCCGCGTCAACCGTCTCAGCACCGAATTCCACTTCCGCATCCACAACGATCTGGTGCATGTAGGCAGCCAGACCCGCGAATACGGCGAGCGCCTGCTGGCGACGCTGTACGGCGCCATGACTGCGGTCTCGGACAGCAGCTACAAGCCGACCGAGCGTCAGGATGCCAGCATCGGCGACCGCGACAAGCTGCCACCCATGCTCGATGGGGTGAGGATCGCCACCGCCCCCACCGCCGAAGGCAATCTGATGGTGCTGCGCCTGCTGTACAACGATGCCGGCGACGACATCGACCTGCTGCCGCTGGGCTTCAGCCCGGCCCACGCTGCGGCCATCGCCATCCTCAAGAACCAGCCGATCGGCATGAACATCATCAGCGGCCCCACCGGCTCGGGCAAGTCGACCACGCTGCAGCGCGTGCTGACCGGTGAGATCATCGAATCGGGCGGCAGCATCCACGCCCTCACGGTCGAAGATCCGATCGAGTACCCGATCCCGGGCGCGGTGCAGACTGCGGTCACGAACGCCGCCGACGAGAACGAGCGCAGCCGCCTGTTCGCGGCTGCCATCGCCAACGCCCTGCGGCTCGACCCCGACACCATCATGATCGGCGAAGTGCGCGACGGCGCCTCGGCGCGCAGCGCGCTGCGCGCGGCCATGACCGGCCACCAGGTCTGGAGCACGGTGCATGCCAACAGCGCGATCGCGATCGTCGACCGCCTGGTCGACCTGGGACTGCCGATCGGCATGGTAGCCGACCACACCGTCGTGAGTGGCTTGATCAGCCAGCGACTCGTCAAGCTACTGTGCCCGCACTGCAAGCAGCCGCTGGCCGCCCGCAGCCACCTGTTCGAGCCGGCGCTGCTGGCGCGCCTGCATGGCGCCCTCGGTCCGAACCTGGACGGCGTGTGCGTGTCCGGCGACGGCTGCCAGCACTGCCATGGCCGCGCCACCTCGGGACGCAGCGTGCTGGCCGAAGTGATTCTGCCCGACGACCGCTTCTGCGAGCTGCTGCGCGGCGGCGACAAGCGTGGCGCGCTGGCCTACTGGCGCACCGAACTCGATGGCCGCACGCTGGTCGAACACGCGATCGACAAGGTCGCGGCCGGCCTGGTCGATCCGCGCACTGCAGAGAAGACGGTCGGTCTGCTGGTCACGGAAGGCCGGCCACTGGCCGCGTGGCGCGACCTGGCGGCCGGCATGACGGCCGCCGGAGGGGAGCGTATCCATGCCCATTGATATCGAACGCGCGTTCGCGCGCCTGCAGTTCGGAGACGTGCCGCGCCTGCGCTTCTACCGCAAGGTGGCCAAGATGCTCGGCAACGGCCTGCCGCTGCTCAGGATCATCGACGAGTTGCGCGAACGCGCGGCGGCGCGCGGCGGAAAGCGCGACGCCATGGTCATCATCTGCGACGACTGCCGCCGCATGCTGCAGAACGGCCGCATGCTGTCCGAGGCGCTGCAGCCGTGGATTCCGCAGAACGAGCAGATGATCATCCTGGCCGGGGAACAATCGGGCCGCCTCGAACACACACTCTACGTGCTGATCGAAGTGGCCCAGGCCGGCAAGAAGATCCGGCGCGTGGTGGTCGGCGGCCTGGCCTATCCGGCCGCGCTGTTCGGACTGACGCTGGCCTATGTGTACGTGTTCGGCACCCAGGTGGTGCCGCAGTTCGCGATGCTGGTCGATCCCGCCAAATGGCAGGGGGTGGCGGCGTCGCTGTACTGGATGTCGCAGGCGGTGCGGCACTGGACGCTGCCGGTGCTGGCCGGGCTGGGCGCGCTCGCGGCGCTGGTGGTCTTCTCGTTGCCGCGCTGGCGCGGCAGCCTGCGCGCCCTGGCCGACCGGGTCGCGCCCTGGTCGATCTACCGCCTGCTGGCGGGAGGCAGCTTCCTGCTGGCGTTCTCGGCGCTGCAGGGGGCCGGCATCAGCGTCGAGAAATCGCTGATGCGCCTGTCCGACGCCGCCAGCCCCTGGTTGCGCGAGCGGCTCGATGGCGCCCTGTTGGGCGTCAAGTCGGGCCTGAACTGCGGCGAGGCGCTGCGCAACGCCGGCTACGGCTTTCCGTCGCAGGAAGTGATCGACGACCTGTGCGTCTACGCCGACTACAAAGGCTTCACCGAAGCGCTGGCGATGCTGGCGCAGGAATGGATGGAGGAAGGGGTGGAGGCGATCGCCGGCCAGATGAAGGTGCTCAACGGCCTGGCGATCCTGACCCTGTCTCTGGTAATGGGCTGGCTGGTGACCGGATTCTTCGGCCTGCAGCAGGAAATCACCGCCCTTACCCGCGCCGTGCACTGATATTAACCGCCCCGACCGGGGCATTCGATTGACCACCAATGGAGAACGACAGCATGAACAAGCAACCGCACAACGCCCACATCGTCCCGCGCGCACGCCGCCAGCGGGGCGCCTCGCTGCTCGAGATCATCGCCTATCTCGGCATCGCCGCCATCGTCGTGCTGGGCGCGGTCTCGATGCTCGGCAGCGCCTTCGGCAATGCCCAGGCCAACCGCACCATCGAGGAAGTGGTGTCGATCCGCACCGGCATCAAGCGTCTCTACATGGGCCAGGCAGCCAGCTACGGACAGGTCGCGATCACCGAACAGGCGATCAAGTCGCGCGTGCTGCCGGCCACGCTCGCGGTCAACAACAACGACGTGAAGAACGCCTGGAACGGCGCGGTCACCATCACCGGTGCCACTTCCGCCTTCGAGATCAAGTATGCCGCCGTGCCGCAGGACGCCTGCATCTCGATCCTGAGCGGCGCCAGCGGCTGGAGCAAGGTGAAGGTCAATGCGACCAATGACATTGTCTCCTTCCCCATCACGCCGACCACCGCGAACGCCTCGTGCGCCGCCGGCGAGAACGAGATCACCTGGACCGCCACCTGATCCAGCCTGCCGCCTCCGCCAACGCTACCCGCCCGATTATGTCCAGTCTCAAGCATTTCGCCTTCGCCGACCTGTATCTCGGCCATCCATCCCTGGATGACCGCTACTGCGCGCTGCCCGGCGCGCGCGTGGTGCCGCTTCCGCCCGACGCAGCGCTGCGCCAGGATTGCGCGCGCCTTCTCGCGGCCTGCCGCGCCACGCTGGACGCGCTGCCGGACGGCGCCGCAGAGTTCCGCCAGGAACACGGCGAGGCACAATACCGTGTGGCAGTGATGCCCACGCCGCGTGGCGCCATGTTCGTGCTGCGCAAGCTCGCGGGCAGCATCGGCAGCCTGGCCGAACTCGGCATCCCGCCCGCCTATGTGCGGCGCATGCTCGACCCCGGCCTGGGCGGACTGTTCGTGATCGCGGGCGGCCCCAAGATGGGCAAGACTACCACCGCCTGTGCGATGGTCAAGGAGAGACTGGCGGCATTCGGGGGCGTGGCCGTCACAGCCGAAGTGCCGGCCGAGCTGCCGCTCGAAGGCGCCCACGGCGACGGCATCTGTTACCAGACGGTGGGCGGGCGCGACACGCGCGGCTTCATCGACCGGCTGCGCGACAGCGCACGCTGGGGCGCAGGGATGGTGCTGGTGCACGAGATCGTCGAGCCGCGGGTGGCCGCCGAGGTGCTGCGCGCCAGCAGCGAAGGCCGGCTGGTGATCGCCACCATGGTCGGCGAAGACCCGGTGCGTACGCTCGGCCGTCTGCACACGATGGCCGACGCCCATCTTGGCCAGGGCGCGGCGCGCGCGCTGCTTGCCGATGGCCTGGCCGGCATCCTGCACCAACGCCTGCCGCAGGCGCCGGAGCCGGTGCAGGCCGGCCAGCCGCGCCGCCTGGAGACCGAATTCCTGCAGTTGCAGGGCGCGCCCGAAGCCCGTCGGCTGCTGCGCGACGGCCATTTCGACCAACTACGCCAGGCCATGCAGCAGCAGGTGAACAATCTGTTGCGCGCGCCGGCTGGCGTCTTCGACCTGAGGGAGCGTGCCTGATGTGGACCGGATGGGTGACCCTGGCGCTGGCCGGCAGTTGCGGCCTGTACGCCATGCAGGAACATAACGACGACCAGACCCTGGCCCTGGCCGGCAACGGCGCGGCCCTGGCATCCAGCATGGCCGTCTATCGCGACGCCGTGGTGCGCTATGCCCACGAGCACCCGGCATTTGCGGGCACGGTGCCAAAAGCCCAGCTGTCGCTGCCGACCTGGTATGCCGACCCGGATCCGGGTCTGTGGAGCAACCACGTGGACGCCGGCGGCGTGATCGCGGTCTACGCCACCCGATTGCCGGCTGTCGACATCGCGGCCGACCTGGCGCAGCTGGCGCACGGATCCGAGCTGGCCGGCCGCGCCAATCCCGGCGCCGGACGCATCGATCCGGCCGCACATGCCGGCGCCGCGGTGGCGCTGCCCGCCATTCCGAACGGGGCGCTGAAGGCCGGCGCGCCGGTCTGGCTGGCGCACCGCTACTGAAGGCCGCGCGATGAAGCCAATCAGCCGGACACGCGGCTTCGGCCTGGTCGAAATGCTGGGTGCGCTGGCGCTGGCCACACTGGTCGCGGCCGGCGTCGCGACGCTGACCGCGCGCCTGCTGGACGACCTGCGGCGCCAGCACGCGGCAGGCTATCAGCAGCGCTTCGCCGCCGCCGCAGCGCTCTACCTGCGTGCCAACCAGGCGGCCCTGTACCAGCAGGCCGCCGGTGGCACGGTGGCTGTCGGCCTGGCCGCGCTGAAGGCGGCCGGCGCGGGCTTCCTGCCGGCCGGCTTCAGCGACACCAATCCCTATGGCCAGACACCCTGCCTGCTCGTGCGGCGGGCCGGCGCGGCGCTGTCTGCGCTTGCGGCGAGCGAAGGCGGCGAGGCAATCGGTGACGCCGCGCTCGCCTATATCGCAGCACATGCCGGCGCCGGTGGCGGCGCCATCAAGCTGGACCCAACGGCGCCGGGACCGGCAGCCGGCGGCGCCTTCGGCAGCTGGCGCCTGGACGCCGCCGCGCTGGCCGCCTACACCAACCGCAGCTGCACCGGCACCGCCGCCGCTGGTGGACGCCTGGCATCCGCCCTGTTCGCCGACGCCGGCGCCGCCTTGCCGACCGATTTCCTGTACCGCGGCGCGGTGCCGGGCCGGCCCGAACTGAACCAGATGAATGCTCCGCTGCGCATGGCCGGCGCCGCCCTCGTGCAGAACGGCGCGGCCTGCGGCGACGCCGCCCGCATCGCCATCGACGAACAGCGCAATATCGTCACCTGCGGGCCCGAAAAACGATGGAAGAACAGCGGCAACGACACCTGGCGCGACCCGGTGGCGAATTTCGGCGCCCTGCTCGCGCTGACCGACGAACCGAATGGCGCGGTGCGGGTCACGCTCGACACGGGACGCGCCTTCGTGCACGGCAGCAGCGGCTGGAAGGCGCTGGCGGTCGACCAGAACGGCAATCTGGAGGTCCCCAACCGCCTGACTGCCGGCAGCGGCAAGGTGATCGGCCACGCGGAGGTGGGCGGCGACATGAATGTCAGCATCGACGTGCGCGCCAAGGAGGTGAAAGCGACCGAAGGCGTCTACGGTTACCATTTGTGGGCCGACAGCTTCTTCATCTCGCCGGTCTTCGAATTCAGCGGCACGGGTGACCCGAACAACGGCAACTATGCCTGGGCTGGACGCGACTGTCATATCCCGACGGCCAGCAACTCGATCATCTACCCGGTCGGCAGCCAGCTGCCGGACAAGCACGGCATCACCATGATCTGCTACGAGCAGGATCACAAGTTCCGCTACCAGAGCGGCGGCATGACGCCATGAGGCGCGCGCCACAGGGCGGCTTCGGCCTGCTCGAGATGCTGGCGGTGATCGTGCTGGGCGCGCTGCTGGCCGGCGCCATCCTGCCGATCCTGGGCCAGGACTGGGAACGCGCCCGCCTGCGCGACGGCGCCCGCCGCCACGCCGAGCTGGCGGCGGCAACCCAGCGCTATCTGGAAGCGCGGCGCGACCTGCTGGCCGGCGAACTCGCGGCGGGCGTCGCCACCGCCCTTCCGCTCGACCAGCTCCTGGCCGCCGGCTACCTCGCGCCCGGCTTCGAGCCGCTGAACGTCTACGGTCATGCCGCCTGTGTGCTGCTGCTCAGGAACGGGAGCCAGGTCGAGGCGCTGGTCAGTGCCAGCGGGGGTCAACAGCCAGATCCGGCCGATCTCGCCGAGATGGCCGCCAGTGCGGGCCCCGGCGCAGGCTATCTGATGCCCGCTGCGCCCTTGCGCGCGCGTGGCGCCTTTGGCGCCTGGACACTCGATACTGCCAGCCTTCAGCCCTTCGCCGCTGGCGCCTGTCCGGCCGGCCCGATCGCGCCCGGGCGGCTGGTCAGCCTGTTGCGCCAGCCGCTGGGGACCGGCGCAGGGGCGCCCGACTTCCTGGCGCGCCGCGGACCCGCCGTCGAGGCCCCGTGGAATGTGCTGGAAACGCCGCTGGCAATGGGCGGCGGCGCCGTGGCTGCCGTCGGCCAGGCCTGCGGTACCGCCCCGGCCATCGCTCTGGACAGCAAGCGCGACCTGCTCAGTTGCGCAGCGAACGGCGTCTGGAAACGCCAGCGCGCCGGCGGCACATGGAAAGAGACCAGCGCCAGCCACGCTGCCCTGCCAGCCGGCGATGCGCCGGGCGATGTGCGGATGACGGCGGATACCGGCCGCGCCTACGTCGCCCGCGCCGGCAACGCCTGGCAGGCGCTGGCGGTTGACCAGAACGGTCACCTCGAGGTTCCGTCCCAGGCCCGCGCCGGCACGCTCGTCACCCGCGGCCATCTGGACGCCGGTTCTGTCGCTGCCGCCGGGACCATCGATGCCGGGCGCGACGTGCGCGCCAGCGGCATCGTCCGGGGCCGCGAGTTCGACGCCCGCAACGGCGCGCAATCCGGCGCCAACTGGGTGGACGGCAAGACCATCGTGGCCGGCACGGCCTGCAATCTGCCGGGACAGAAGCCCAGGCCCGACGGCAGCTACGGCAGGCTGTACCCGATCGGCACCGCCATGCGCGACGCGAATGGCGTCACGCTGAGCTGCCAGTCGCCGCACAACCAGTTTCGCTACCTGAATGGACTGTTGACGCCATGACGATCCGCGCCCGCCTGCTCGCACTGCTGCTGTTCGCCGCTATACTGGCCTGCACACCCGCCCACGCCTGCTGGGAAGCGGCCGCCAGGCGCTACGGCGTGGACGTGCGCCTGCTGTACGCGATCGCCAAAACCGAGTCGAGCATCAACCCGCGCGCCATCAACCGCAACAGGAACGGCAGCTACGACGTGGGCCTCATGCAGATCAACAGCAGCTGGTTCCCGCTCCTCAAGCGCCACGGCATCGAAGAAAAGCACCTGTACGACCCCTGCGTGAGCCTGCAGGTGGGCAGCTGGATCCTGGCCCAGAACCTGCAGCGGCTGCGCGACCCGTGGCTGGCCGTGGGCGCGTACAACAGCCCGACGCCGGCCAAGGCGCGGGCGTATGCGCTGAAAGTCTACCGCAACCTGCCTCCGGCGCCGGACTGACCAGCCAGGGCGCCGGCGCGCATCAGGGCCTCGTCCAGAGCGACGCCGTCGAGCCAGGCGTCGAGAAACGCCGCATGGAACCCCTCCGTGCGCCCTGGCCGCATGGCGGACTGCTGGGCAAAGCCGGCGGCGCAGGCCGCCATGGCGCCCGCACCTTCCAGCGTCACCATTACCGTATGCGGGCCCAGCGCCAGTGCGCGCCGCAGGGACGCCGGACCGGGCGGCGCGTCGAAGCGGCAGCGAAATGCGGCCTCGTCGAAGAACACAATGTCGGCCAGCGCCACCGCATCATCGGGCGCCAGGGCGTCGGCATCCAGCGCCAGCACCGTGCCGGCGGCGCCGGCCTGCTCGGCAAGTCGCGCCAGCGCCGCCCGTTCATGGCGTCCCCGCTGGCAGGCCGGTCGGGGCCGCCGCCGCATCGTTCGTCGATACGTCCAGGTCACCATCCACCAGAATCGGGCGGTCGCGCCCGAACCAAGACCGAATTCATGCAACTCCTGAGCCGCGACGAGTTCGAGTTCCGTTCGGACGAGATCGACGACATGGAAATCCGGCTGCCCGACAATGGCCGCGCGGCGCTGGTCGCCGTGCGCTTCCGGGCCGAGATGCAAGGCGCCAACCGGCTGCGCGGACGGTATGTACGCTTGTGGGTGCTGGGGCCGGATGGCTGGCGCAATACCATGCAGCAAAGCACCGAGATTCGCCCGCTCGCCAGCCAGCGCGAGGTCCAGGCACTGCGCCAGTAAAGACAGTCGCGCTTCCGGCGCGCCAGGCGCACGACGCCTGCCCGCCACGGCCGTGTTCAAAATCGGCGCGATTGCTTGTCAAGGCGGCGTGATGCATCTATCATGAGAATGATTATCATTTGCTGTCGCATTTACAGCTTTTTCATTCCAGCCACGCCCAACCAGCGCGACCATGACCTCAATGACACTCACGCCCCGCCACATCGCCTCGCGCACCGCGGTGGCCATCCTTGGCGGCTACGCATTCACCTGGGGCGTCGTCGCCCTGGGCATCGCCTTGCTGTACAGCGCCGGCATGGAGTTCCACGATGCCGAGCACCTGTCCTACATCGTCGGTTTCCTGGTCTTCCTGACCGCTTTCCTGGTGGCCTTCGCCAGCCAGGGATTGCGCCGTGTGGCGCTGGTGCTGGTGGGCGGCGGCGCGCTGATGAGCGCGGTGGCCTGGTGGCTGCAGAGCCTGATCATCGCGTCGGGGGTCTGATATGTTCCCCAACTTCCGCCACACGATGGCCTGGCTGCACACCTGGTTCGGCCTGGCGCTGGGCCTGGTGCTGATGGTCGTGTTCTTCTTCGGCTCGCTGTCCGTGTTCGACCGCGAGATCGACCGCTGGGCCATTCCCGACACCCGCTACGAACCGCAGCCGATGCCGTCGTTCGACAAGATGCTGGCGCCGATCTTCAAGCAGATGCAGCCCGACGCCGCCGCCCGCGCCATGACGGCGCCGCTGGCCGATGGCCCGCTGCCGGCCCACTTCGACACGCCGCGAACCTGGGGCGCCTACACCACCCACCGCGATCCGGTGCTGCTGCTGTTCGCCGGCTATGAAGTGCCGAATGCCAAGGATCATGAAACCGCGATCTGGGCCAACCGCACGGTCGATCCGCGCACGGGCGAGGCCCTGCCGGTGGACCGCCTCAAGATCGGCAGCGAGTTCTTCTATCCGCTGCACTACAGCCTCACCTTCGACTGGAAGAACGTCGGCTACTGGATCGTGGGCTTCTCGGCCCTCATGATGCTGATGGCCCTGGTCACCGGCGTCATCATGCACCGCAAGATCTTCCGCGAACTGTTCACCTTCCGTCCGAACAAGAGCACCCAGCGCAGCATGCTCGACCTGCACAACCTGACCGGCGTCGTGGCGCTGCCCTTCCACTTTTTCTTCGCCTTCACCGGCCTGGTGATCTTCGCCTACATCTATTTCCCGGTCACGCACACCCAGCTGAGCCCGCTGCACGATCGCCACGAACTGGTCGAGTCGAAGGAAACCGGCCTGCCGCACGACCGCGCCGGCGTGGCGGCTCCGCTCGCCTCCGTCGACGCCATGGTGGCCGAGGCCCAGCGCCGCTGGGCGGCGAAAGGCATGGCCGGCGACGTCGGCTACCTGAACATCACCCATGTCGGCGACACCAACGGCTATGTCAGCGTTTACCGCGCCGGCACCGACCGCGTCCAGCTGACCGGCGAAGGCATCCACTTCAAGGCTTCCACCGGCGAGCTGCTGCGCGAGGATCCGCCGCCGACCGTGGTGGCGCGCATCAATGAATTCCTGACCGGCCTGCACCTGCAGCACTTCAAGCACTGGCTGCTGCGCTGGCTGTACGTGCTGGGCGGGCTGTCTGGCGCGGCCTGCATCGCCACCGGCCTGTTCTTCTTCGTCGAGAAGCGCAAGCGCCAGCACGCCAGGCAGGGCGTGAGCGGCGCGCGCGTGGTCGACGCGATGGCCGTCACGGTCGTCACCGGCATGCTGGTGGCCACCCTGTGCATGCTGATCGCCAATCGCCTGTTGCCCGACGTCATGCCGGCCGGCTGGCCGCTGCGCGGCGCCATGGAGAAAACCCTGTTCTGGGGCAGCTGGATCGTGGCCGGCGCGCACGCCTTCTGGCGCACCGCCGCGGTCGCCGAGGGTCGCCTGGCCCCGGCCTGGCGCGAGCAATGTTTGGCGGTCGCGGTGCTGGCGGTAACGGCGCCGGTGCTCAACTGGATCACCACCGGCGACCACCTGCTGCGCACGATCGCCTCCGGCTACTGGCCGGTGGCCGGCGCCGACCTGTTCATGCTCACCGGCGCCGCGCTGGCGGTGCTGGCCGCACGCAAGCTGCGCCAGCGCGAAGCGCGCCCGCTGGCGGTCAAGAACGCGACGATGGAGGCCGGCCATGCCTGATGCGCTGCTCCTGCTGCTGGCCCTGCTGGCCTGCGTGGCCGGCATGGGGTGGTTCGCCCTGTCGATGGACGTGCACTGGTCCCAGGTAAGGGGCGCAGCCCCCTGTACTCCGGCCCTGGCCAGGACCCTGCGCATGGGCGGCGCGGCAAGCCTGCTGCTGTCCCTGGCCCTCTGCCTGACGGTGGATTCGCCCTCGATCGCAGTGCTGGTATGGCTCATGGCGCTGGCCGGCGCCACGCTCACGATCACCTTCACGCTCACCTGGCGCGCCAGCATCCTCGGGATGCTGGTATTCTGGACAGGACCAGGCGCCCGGTGAGTCGTCCACGGGATGCGTTCTCGCGTCCCGCCTACTCGCCCGGTGCGCCCGCATGGCAAACCGTCGTTGGAACGGCGCGACCGCACAGGCCGCGCATTTCACTTGACCTCAAGCACGCTTGAGGTTGTGTAATACGACCAACGCATGCAAATCGCGGGGCCCTATCCGGTCCCGGTGCAACGCTTCATGCCGAAACAGTGTTTACAACCATCTGAACGGAGAATGATCATGCCTTATGCACTGCCGCCACTGCCCTATGCCTACGATGCCCTCGAACCGCATTTCGATGCGCGCACGATGGAAATCCACCATACCAAGCACCACCAGACCTATATCACCAATGTCAACAACGCCCTGGCCGAGGCCAGCGTGGCCGAGGTGCCGGTCGAAGAACTGATCAGCAATATCGGCGCGTTGCCGCAGAACATCCAGACCGTGGTGCGCAACAGCGGCGGCGGCCACGCCAACCACGCGCTGTTCTGGACCGTGCTGAGCCCGGATGGCGGCCAGCCCTCGGGCAAGGTGGCCAAGGCCATCGACGACGACCTCGGCGGCTTCGACCGTTTCAAGGACGCCTTCACCAAGGCCGCGCAGACCCGCTTCGGTAGCGGCTGGGCCTGGCTGACCCTGGGCAAGGACGGCAAGCTGCTGGTCGAAAGCAGCGCCAACCAGGACAGTCCGCTGATGGGCGAGTTCGCCGGCATGTCGGGTGGCACCCCGATCCTGGGCCTGGACGTCTGGGAGCACGCCTATTACCTGCAATACCAGAACAAGCGTCCCGACTATATCGCGGCCTTCTTCAACATCATCAACTGGGCCGAAGTCGAACGCCGCTACGAGGCGGCGCTGGGCAGCCAGGTCGGCTAAGCGGACCGGCCTTTAAAGAAACGGGCGCGCCAACCGGCGCGCCCGTTCTGCTTTCAAACCGCCAGCCGACAAATTACAGTTTCACGTTCAGCGACACATACGCTGCGCGACCGTTGCCCGACGAATACATCGGCTGCGCCTGGCTCGCCGGCCAGAAGAAATTGTCGTACCACGCGTATTCGTAGCGGCGGTCGGCGATATTCTTGACCTGCACGTCGACACTCACACGCGGCGTGATCGCGTAGCGCATATTGGCGTCGAACAGCACGAAGCCGCCATATTTGCCCAGCGCGTTCGGGCTATCGATGAAGTAATTGCCCTGCGCCCGTCCCTGCAGTCCGAAGTGCCAGTGCGCGGACGGGTGATAGTCGAGGCCCACATTGCTGATATGGCGCGGCGTCGAGAACACTTCCTTGCCTGCCAGTGACACACCGTCGGCGGCAAAGGCGCTCACCACCTCGGCTTTTTGCAGCGAGTGCGAGGCCCACAGCGCGAGCTTGTCGGTGACCTTGCCCGACAACTGCAGGTCGATCCCTTCGCGGCGCGTCTCGCCCAGGCCGACCGTGGTGCCGGTGGCCGGCATGTTCGCCACTTCGCCGGTCGCATCCTGGCGCCAGATTGCCAGGCGCAGGTCGCTGCGCGCGCCCGGTTTGAGCTTGATCCCGACTTCCTTGCCGGTATTGATCGAGGCGTCGAACGGCGCCTGCCCCGGCACCAGGTAGGCCGGCCCGACCGAGCCGGTCAGGATCTGGAAGGTACGCCCCCAGTTGCCGTACACGCTTACGTCGGCGGCCGGGCTGTACACCATGCTGAACTTGGGCTGCTTGATCCATCCGTAATCCTGCAAGCCGGCGGTCAGGCCGGAGCCCAGCTTACCCGGCAGCGAGCTGCTGCCCGTGAAGCGGTCGACGCGGTAGCCCGGCACGATCCTCAGGGTATCGGTGGCCTTGATGACCGCCTGCACGTAGGCGCCGACGTTGTTGAGCTTGTAGCGGTCGTCGTTCTGGATCGCAGCCGGGGTACTGAAATCGGTCGGCAGCGCGTACAGGTAGCGCTGGCGCTTGTAGCCATTGTCCTGGCGCTCGGTGTTGACGCCGCCATCGACCGTCACGCGCTCGCTGGCGCGCCAGGTCAGCGTGCTCATGAAGCCGAGCTGCTGCTCGTCCCACAGGCGGCGCTGGCGCGGGGCGTGGCCGGCCGGGTTGCTGGTGAAGGTGACGCGGCGGTCATCCTGGTACTCGTTGTAGTACAGCTTGTTGCTGAGAAAGGCGTTTGGCGAGATCTGCCAGTCCAGGTGGGCGCTGGCATGGTGCATGTCGCGCTTGGTGAAATCATTGGCATTCTTGGCCGGCGACTGGCGCCGGTCCCAGGCCAGTTCGGCCGCTGTCAGGAACCCGGGCTCGTCGGCGTCGTGACGGTAGGTGCGCAGGATCACGCCACCGGTCAGGGACTTGTCCTTCGAGGTCAGGAACCACTTGCCGCCGAGCGAGTATTTGTCGGAATCGCCGTGATTGCGGCGGTAGCTGTCGGTATCCTGTTTGGCCAGAATGTAGTTTTGCGAAAAACCGTCGGTTTCCTTGCCATACGCCAGCTGGACTTCGCGGGTATCAAAGCTGCCGACCGTGAAGCGGCCGTCCAGGTAGTTGCCGCCCTGGCGCGTACCGAAATTGATGTTGCCGCCAATATTGTGCAGGCCATAGCGCGGGTCATTGGTGCCGCGCACCACCTCGATATAGTCGATCTCCAGCGGGAAGATCATGTCGATGAAGCGCTGGTTGCCGCTGTTGACGTTGCTCGGAATGCCGTCGATCAGCACCTTGATGCCGTTGATATAGCCTTCGCCATTGAAGGCGCGGAAGGTCACCTTGCCCGACTCGGCGCCCATGCGGGTTTCGGTGAGCTGGATGCCGGGCAGCTGGCCGACCAGCTCCCAGCTATTGGTCACGTTCTTGTCTTCGATCTTGTCGGCGCCGAGCACGTCGACCGAGGTCAGGACGGTGCTCGATCGCAGCGCGCCGGCGTCGCGCTGGGCACTGACGCGCACTTCGCCCATCACGATGGCGGGGTCGGCGGCATGGACGACGGGCGCGAGGCCGGACAGGCCGAGCGCCAGGGGAAGCAGCTTTATTTTCATTATCGGTAAAGTAGGAGTATCACTGGAACTCGATAATGATATCCCATTCTCAATAATGCACGCAAGCCACGCCTGCCTGCCTGAGCTGGTTGCGCGTGGCCACACCGCGCCCCGCGCTTGCAGCGCCTCGCCGAAGACCCGACTGGCATGCGCTCAGCCCGCGGCGCAGGCGCGCGCCATCGGCAGCGCCGCCAGCACCGTCCCCGCGCATTCGCCGAAGCCGATGCGCCGGTAGCCCGGCCGCTCGCAGAATCCGCGCAGGATCACGGTGTCGCCATCGGCGAGCCAGCGGCGCGTCTCCCCATTCGACAGCGCCACGGAGCGCCGTCCGGCGGCGCCCAGCTCGAGCAGCGACCCGCCCTGCTCCGGCTGCGGTCCGGACAGGGTTCCGGTGCCGAGCAGGTCGCCGCTGCGCAGGTTGCAGCCGCCCACCGCATGATGGGCGATCATCTGCGCCGCGGTCCAGTAGGCATCTCGGTAGTTCGAACGCATCAGGCGTTCGGGCGGCAGGCCGGCGCGCGCCATGGCCGCGCTCTGGATCCATGCTTCGAGCGTGATGTCGATCGCCCCCAGCTCGCGGTTGCGCGCCGAGTCGAGATACGCAAGCGGCGCGGGATCGCCCCCGGGGCGCGACGACGGCGCGCGAAACGGCGACAGCGCCTCCGGCGTGACGATCCAGGGCGAGATGGTGGTGGCGAAGCTTTTCGACAGGAAGGGCCCGAGCGGATGGTATTCCCAGGCCTGGATGTCGCGCGCGCTCCAGTCGTTGAGCAGGGTGAAGCCGAACAGGTGTTCCTCGGCGGCGCCGATCGCGATCGGCGTGCCGGGCGCATTCGGCTTGCCGATGAAGGCGCCCAGTTCGAGCTCGAAATCGACGCAGGACGACGGCCCCAGCACCGGCTCGATGGCCGCCGCGCCCGGGGCCAGCGCCTGGCCGTGCGGACGATGGAAGCGCTGGCCGCTCACGCCGATCGACGAGGCGCGGCCGTGGTAGGCCAGCGGCGCCCATTTGTAATTGGCGCCCAGTGGACTGTCGGGAAAGACCATGCGCCCGACCGTGGTCGCATGGTGGATGCCGGTATAAAAATCGGTGTAGTCGCCGATCGTGCACGGCAGCCCCAGCTCGACCTCGGCCTGGGCCACCAGGGCGGCGCGCGCCAGCCAGGCTTCGCGTTTGGCGCTACCCTCGGCCAGGCCGCGCGAGATGGCGAGGCGCAGGGCTTCGCGCGCCGTCCTTCCCTGCCCCATCAGGCGGTTCATGTCGGCGTCCGCCACCAGGCCTGCGCGTTCGAGGTCGAGCACCTGGTCGCCGATGGCGACGCCGATGCGCCAGGCCAGTTCGCCCTTGCGCCGGAAGCGCCCGAACGGCAGGTTCTGGATCGGGAAGTCGGTGTCCGGGGCGTTCGCCGACGCCACCCAGCTGCGCAAGGCAGGATCCAGCGTGCGGTCGAGCTGCGGCTTGTCCATATCGGGTCCTCCGGCCGGCTCAGTGATCGAGGAAGTCGAGCATGGCTTCGTTGAAGCAGGCCGGATCCTGCCACGGCGCGAAGTGGCTGACCTTGCGCAGCACGAGCAGGCGCGCATCGGGGATGGCGGCAGCCGCATACTTAAAGTGGCGCATGGTGATGAATTCGTCGTGGTCGGCCGCCGCGATCGCGATCGCCGGACCGCGCAGCGCCGCCAGCTGGGCGTCGGTGTAGTCCGGCTCCTTCGCCTGCATCGCCGCCACCGCGTCGCCCAGGCGCATGAAGGCCTGCGGATCGGGGGCGATGGCCTCGTAGTCGGCGCGCAGGCGCGGGCCGATCAGCGGCAGCACCGGCGACGGCAGCGGCGCCTCGATGTGGCGCCGGTTGACGTTGGGGCCGAAGGCGAACAGCCGGCTCACGCGCTGCGGCTGGCGCATCGCCAGCTCCAGGCCGACGATGGCGCCGTCGCTCCAGCCGGCCAGCGCGGCGCGACGCAGCTCGAGCCGGTCCATCACCGCCGCGACGTCGCGCGCCATCAAGGCATACGACAGCGGCTGCTCGCCCAGGTTGCTGCGGCCATGGCCGCGGCTGTCGACCAGGATCACGCGGTGCTTGCGCGCCACCAGCGCGCGCACCTGGTGGCCCCAGGTCAGGCTACTGGCGCGGCCGCCATGCAGCAGGATCACCGGCGAGCCATGGCCGACGATGCCATACCAGATGCACGCGCCTTCGTTCTCGACGTGGCCCTGCTCGGCCAGCGCCGGCAGCGGCGGCACCGCGGGCAGGGTTTCGTAGCGCGGCGGGCGGGCGCTCGCAGTGGCGGCGTCGGCCTGCGCGCTCGCGCTGGCGGCGACCAGCAGCGCCGCCGCCAGCAGGGTCGTCAGGGCGCGCAGGCAGGAATACAGCAGGACCGGGTGAGCGGCGGGAACGACGTGTCGGGATGGCTTGTTCATCGTGCTTTCCATTGAAGTGGCAGGGGGTGCGGCATTCCCGGATAGTTACGCTCCGCCGGCCCGGCCGGATGCACGACGATCCTCCTACTCCAGGGCCGCCCCGGACCGCCTGACCAGCGCCGTGTGCTTGTCCAGCTCGGACGCCAGGAAGGCGGCCGCCTGGGCCGGGCTGTTGCCGATGAACGTCATTCCCTGGCGCGCCAGTGCATCCCGGACCTCGGGCGATGCCAGCGCCTCCTGCGCCAGCGCATGGTAGCGCTCCACCAGCTGTGGCGGCAGGCCGGCCGGCGCCACCAGCGCCAGCCAGGCATCGAAGCTGTAGCCCGGCAAGCCCTGCTCGGCCAGCGTCGGCACCTCCGGCAGGAAGGCCGAGCGCTCCCGTGTCGACACGCCCAGTGCGCGCACCTTGCCGCTGCGGATCAGGGGCGTCGCCACCGTCGCCGACAGGAAGCCGAACTGGATCTGGTTGCGCAGCAGGTCGGCCGTCATCTGCGCCGTGCCGTTGTAGGGCACGTGCTGGACGTCGAAACCGCCCGCCTCCGCGCGCAGCAGCTCGACGGCCAGGTGGAGCAGGCTGCCGGCTCCGCCGGAACCGTAGTTGAGGACGCCCGGCCGCGCCCTTGCCAGCGCGATCAGGTCCTGTGCGCCCCGCACCGGCAAGGAGGGAACCGCCACCAGCACCAGCGGGAAGCTGCCGATCACGGTGATCGGCGCCACGCCGGTGAGCGGATCGTAGGGCATCGTCCTGCCCATGGCGCGATTGATGACGTGGTTCGAGGCGACCATGCCCAGCACCGATCCATCCTGCGCCCCGCGCACGATCTGCGCGGTGGCCGGCACGCCGGCGGCGGCGGGCAGGTTCTCGACCAGCACCGCCCGCCCAGCGCCTGTGAAAAATGGCGGCCGATGAGGCGCGCCGCGAGGTCGGCGGTGGTCGCGGGCGCGAGCGGCACGATGATGTGCAGCGGCTGCGCGTCGGCCGGGGCCGCGCGCACCGTGAACGCCCCAGGCAGGACCAGGGCCAGCGCAAGCGCAAAGGGAAGGGCAAGGGCAAGGGACAGGAACTTGTTAGTCGCGCTCGAATACATCCGGCCTCCTTCTTCTGGTGCCGACGACGATAGCAGATCGGGGCCGGCGGCGCACCCTGCCATTGGTCTGGCCCGGCGACCGCCACGCCGGGACTTTGTCATCGTGCCAGACTTTGTCCTATGACATAATTCAGAAAAGCCCGCACCGTAGGCAAATCAGCCGTCGTCCTCCGTTACATCCATTTCGAAGACCTGGGCATGCTCGAGCGCGTGCTGCGAGAGCGCGGCTACCCCCCCAAGCCGTCCAGGAAGCCGATAAGCGCTTCGTTCAGGCGCCGCGCAGCCAGTCCGGCCGCCAGAACGGGCGGCGACGATAAGCGATGCGTGCCGGCAGCGTCAGCACCACCCGTGTGCCGCGCCCTCCTTCCCGTCCCGCGCCGCTGCCGATGCCCAGCCTGGCCCCGATGCGCTCGGCGCGTTCGCGCATGCCGAGCAAGCCCCAGTGGTCGGGCCGGCCGTGCTCCTCGAGCCAGGACGGGTCGATACCGCAGCCATCGTCCGCCACCTTCAGCACGAAGGCGGCGCGCCGGTAGGTCACGTCCACCGTCACCTGCGCCGCCCGGGCATGGGCGAAGGCATTGCGCAGCGCTTCGTGGCCGATCCGGTAGACCTCGTCCAGGATGGCCGGCTGCAGGCGCCTGACCGTCCCGCCGACCGTGAACGCGAACCCGCATGTCCACTGCGCGGCCAATTCCTCGCCCGCTGCCGCCAGCGCTTCGTGCAGTTCGCCGGCATCGAGCGGCCCTGCGCGCAGCGCGCGCACGCGGTCGCGCCCTTCGACCAGCACCTGGTCGGCGCGCGCCAGGGCCTGTTCCAGCTGCGCACGGGAGGGGGCGCCGGGCGGCAGCACGTCGGCCGCCGCCTGGAACCGCAGCACCAGTCCTTGCACGCCCTGCAGCAAGGTGTCGTGCAGCTCGCGCGCAATGCGCTCGCGTTCGCGGTGGCGCTCCTGAAGGCGGTCGCGCACGCGCTCGGCGGCGCGCCGCGCGGTGGTCCGGTAGACCGTTTGCAAGGCTGCCAGCAGCAGCAGGCCGGCCCCCGCCAGGAACAGCGGATGGCGGTAGAAGGCGCGCGCGACGCGCAGCGGCAGCACGGCCTCGCGCGGGCTCGGCACGCCATCCTTGTTCAGGGCGACGACACGAAACGCATAGTCGCCCGGCGCCAGACCGGTATAGATGGCCTGGCGCGCGCGGCCGGCATCGACCCAGTCGGTATCGAAGCCGTCCAGCCGGTAGCGAAAGCTCAGGCGCTCCGGCGCGGCCAGCCTCGGCGCCGTGTAGTCGATGGCGATGCGCCGCGCCTCCGGCCCCAGGCTGAGCGGGGCATCGGCGCTCAACCGGGCGCCGTCGATGCTGACCGCTTCGATCTCGACCGCGGGCCCGGGTTCCGGCGGCGGCAGGCGCGCCGGATCCAGCGACACCACGCCGCCGCCCGTCGAGAACCACAGCCGGCCGTCGGCCGCGCGCACGGCGGTCGGCAGCGGCAGCACCTGGTGCGGGTCGTTCGCCAGGCCGCCCAGCGCATCGAAGGAACGGTAGCGCAGACGATGGCCGGGCGTGGCGGCGGCGCGCCGCAGTTCGGCCGCGCCGACCTGGAAGATGCCCGCCCGGGCATGCAGCCACAGGTCGGCCTCGCGGCCGTCGGCCCCCGGCGCCGGGACGATGGCGTAGATATTGTCGAACATGCCGTCGTCCGGCAGCGGCAGGCGGCGCAGGCGGCCCGCTTCGACATACGCCAGGCCATGCTGGCCGCCGACCCAGGTGCGTCCCGCATGGTGCGCCAGCGCGGTGACGTGGCCGAGGTCGAGACCGTCGGAGGCGCTCCAGCGCAGCGTTTGCCCGCCGCGGCGCGCTTCGAGCAGGCCGTCGCGGTAGCCGAACCACAGCCAGCCGTCGGGCGCGGCCAGCGCGCTGACCGGCATGCGCTGGCTGTCGCGGCCCGGCGCCAGCGGCGCCCGCACCCACCCTTGCGCCTCGAGCCGGAACAGCCCGACCTTGTTGACCGATACCCACAGCACGCCTTGCGCATCGCGCGCCATCGCGCGCACCGGCGCCTGGCCGGCGGCGCCGGGCGGCAGGTCGGCGACGAACGCCAGATTCGCGCCACGGGAGCGCCAGATGCCGGCCGGGCCGGCCATCCAGATGCCGCCGTCGGCGTCGCGCAGCGCGCTGTTGACCGGCGCCGGCATGGCCAGCGCCTGCACATGGCCATCCTGCAGCCGCAGCGCGGGACCGCTGCCTGCTCCGCCCCACAAGCTGCCATCGTCGCCGGCGACCAGCGCCACGTTCAGCGCATCGGGCGGGAAGGCCGACGGCGCCAGGATGCGCTGTCGAAAGCGGTCCAGGCCGGCATTAGTGCCGACCCACAGATTGCCGGAGGCATCCAGGTGCAGCCGCCACACGAAGTCCGCGCTCAGGCCCTCCCTGGCCGTGAAGTCGCTGGCGCCGGCCAGGGCCGCCAGGCCATCGGGATGCGCGACATGAAGCAGGCCGCGGCCGGTGGTGCCCAGCCACAGGCCGCCGGCGCGGTCGAACACGAGGCTCGTTGCCGGCGCCGCGAGCCGGGCGACGCCGGAGGACACGGTCTGCCCGTCCAGCTCCACGCGATGGATCCTGCCTTCCCGTCGTTCCGTCAGCCAGATGGCGCCATCGGGCGCCTGGGCGATCTGACCGGCGTCGGCCACCGCCACACCGGCGTCGATGAAACGCCGCGCGCCGGCCCGCAGGTAGTACAGCCGGCGCTCGCCGGCAGCCCAGACGATGCCGTCGCGATCGACGAACACGGCGCGCGCGCCGCCATCGAAGCCATGGTCAGGGCCGATGCGCCGCCAGGCGCCGTCCACGCGCCGCGCCAGGCCATCGTCGGCGGCGGCCCAGAGGGCGCCGTCGTGTCCTTGCGCCAGGCCGAAGACCACGCCGGCGGGTGCGCCGGGCCCGTGCTCGCGTGCGAGCGGCCGCCCCGCCCGCGCCAGCGCCACGCCGCCGCTGCGCAAACCGACCCACAGCGCATCGCCTTGCGCGAGCAGCGAGGAGACGATGGCTGGCGCCCCGCGCGCTGCGGGAGACTGGCGCCGGAAGCGCAAGCCGTCGAAGCGCACCAGCGAATCGTTGGTGCCGAGCCATAGATAACCGTCGGCGCCTTCGGCGATCGCGCCGACCTGGCTCGGCCCGCCGTCGGCGGACAACCAGCGACGGTGCTCCAGTCCGTTCGGCGCGGCCGCCTGTGCGCCTGTGCCGCCAAGCGCCAGCAGCAGGATCGACAAGACAGCCCATAACGCTATCCAGTGCGCCGCCGGCGCCCGCGCTCCCGCGGTGACCATGGGCGCGCAAGCGTCGTCAAGTTGCTGGATATTCATTGCCCGATGATAGCATCGGCAGTGGACGGCGCCAGCCGCCGTTCATTTCAGGGGATCATGACGGTACGGCCGAGTATCCCGCCCTGCTCGGCATGGCGGTGGGCCGCCGCGGCTTCGGCCAGCGGGAAGCGGCGGTCGATGACGACCTCGAGCTTGTCAGCCGCGACGTCCGCCAGGATGGCGTCGATCGTCGCCGCCACTTCCGGGCTTTCCCACAGCGCACCGAAGAACACGCCGTGCAGCGTGAGGTTCTTGGCCATGGCGGGGAACAGGTCCGGCGCCAGCGAGCCACCCGCATTGCCCACGAAGACCAGCCGCCCGTGTTCCCTCAACGCCTCGAACGACTGGGCCAGCGTGGCGCCGACCGGATCGATGACGGCATCAGCGCCGTGTCCGGACGTCAGTTCGCGCACCACGGCCACCACGTCCTGGCTGCGGTGATCGATCGCCTCGTCCAGCCCCAGCGCGCGCAGGCGGGCGCTGCGCTCCTCGCCCGACACGGTGGCGATCACCCGCGCGCCGAGCCGGTGCGCGATCTGGATGGCCGCCAGGCCCACCATCCCGGCGCCGCCCTGTACCTGCAGCGTTTCGCCCTTGGCCAGCCGCAACCGTTCGTGCACGCAGTGCCAGGCGGTGCCGAAAGCGACCGGCACCGCTGCGGCGGCGGCATCGTCAACGCCATCCGGGACGATCCAGGTGGCGCTGGCGCGCACGGCGCGGAACTCGGCATGGGAACCTTCCAGCGCCCCGGTCGCCACCCGCTGCCCGACCCGCCGGTCGGTAACCGCGCTGCCGACCTCGACGATCTCGCCGGCGGCGGCGAAGCCGACGATATGGTTCGGCGCCTCGGGCGCCAAATTAGCACGATGCAATAAATCACCGCCCTCGATCGAGATCGCCCCGACCCGCACCAGCACCTGGTCCGGGCCGCACGGCGGCATGTCGACGCCGGTATAGCGCAGCACTTCGGGGCCGCCGGCGGCATCGTAGACCGCGGCCTTCATCCGTTGTCTGGTCATGCATGCTCCTGTTATGTTGTCGAATCCGTCTGATTGGAGGTAAACGTATACCAGATCGGCTCGGATGAGGCGGACACGATACCGAGATGGTAAGCTGCTGCGCGGAACGCGTTCACAAGCCGAGCGCGGCATGAACTTCCGCCCCGTCCTGCAGCTTGCGACGGGCGTATTTAATCAAGACATCAGAAAACGCTTATGCTCACCACACTCCTCGACTGGTTCCTCCACCTGGACCGTCACCTGGCCGTCCTTGCGGCCGAATACCAGATCCTCGTCTACATCCTGCTGTTCGCCGTGATCTTCGTCGAGACCGGCGTCGTCGTGATGCCCTTCCTGCCCGGCGACTCGCTGCTGTTCGTGACCGGCGCGCTGGCGGCGAAAGGCATGCTGTCGCTGCCCGTCCTGATCCCGTTGCTGATCGTCGCGGCGGTGGTCGGCGACATCGTCAACTTCGCGATCGGTACGCTGTTCCGCGACCGGGTGAAGCACGGCTACCGGCTGCGCTTCATCAAGCCCGAACACATCGCCCACACCGAACGCTTCTTCGAGCGCCATGGTCCCAAGACCATCGTACTGGCGCGCTACGTGCCGATCGTGCGCACCCTGGCGCCTTTCGTCGCCGCGCTGGGCAGCATGCGCTACCGGACCTTCCTGTCGTATAACGTGGCCGGCGGCACCCTGTGGGTCGTGTCGCTGACGGTGGCCGGCTTCGCTTTCGGCAATATCACCTGGGTCAACGACAACCTGACGGCAGTCATCATGGGCATCATCGTGCTGTCCCTGGTGCCGGGCATCGTGGCCTGGCTCCAGGAGCGCCATCGCGCGAAGGCTGGCGCCTAGCGCCAGGCTTGACGTTTCACTGCGGCGCGCCCGCCGCTCCGTCATCGCCTTCAGGGAACGACCGCGCCCCGGCGCGGCTCGAACGGCATGCAGCCGCATTGCGCAGCGCCGGGAGGACCACACAAGTGAGCTTCGCCCCGATGTCCGGCAAGCGGACCAGTCTGCGACACTGGCCGGCGCCGACGGTAGCGACCGTGCTGCTACGACCAGCTCGCTTTCGTCTGCATCGGCCGGCGCATCGCACGCACGTGCATCGCCCTGATCGCCCTAATCGCCCTAATCGCCTTCATCGGCTACGCGATCGGCAACAGCGTCGGCTTCGCGCTGCTGTCGGGGACGGCCGTCCGGCACCGCCTGCATTCCCGCTGGGGTGTGGGCGGCGTTGCCCTGTCGGCGAATCGCGGCGCTGGGTGGCTCGCGCCGCGTCGAGCACCCGCATGCGTGGCCGCAGGGCGAACTGGCGCAGCGCGTTCTGATGGATGGCATGCTCACCCATGTCTTCCGGTGGGGCCAGGAGCACGGCCATCGCTGGTTCAACCTTGGGATGGCCCCGCTTTCCGGCGTACGCGCGTCGAGGGCCACGCCCATGTGGAACCGGTCGGACGGCTTCGTGTACCGGGATGGGGAATCGTTCTACACATTCAAGGGGCTGCGCGGGTGCAAGGAAAAATGTCATCCGGTGTGGGCGGCTCGCACCGCCCGGCATGCAGGCTCTGGTTGGCACGCCTGATTCACCTCAAGCCTCGCGACGACGCATGGCGCATGCTGGTCAATGACCGCACCGTCCGGAGGACCATCATGGCACGCCACGCACGATTGCCCACATGCTTGCTGGTATCTGCGCTACTTGGCCCGGCAACCGCGCTCGCGCTTCCCAGCTACCAGGCGACCTTCCTGCCCTCCGGCTTCGCCGGGCAGGACATCAACGATGCCGATCACTCGCTCAGCGACACTGCCCTCGACTGCAACCCGTTCGTTTCATCGAGCCGGCCGCCGATGTATAACCCCGACGTTGTCGAAGTTCCCTACCGGGTCATCAACGTCGCAGTGAACCCGATGGAACCCTGGGATAATATTGCCGAGTTCTTCCCAAGCGAAACCAATGCGGCGTAAGCAGGATTCCAATGGCCAGACGGGTTGTCGTCCGCGCGCGTTCACCGTCAAGTGCAGGTCGTCATGAACAGTAGCCCGGATCATGTCACCGCAATCAACTCGAGCTTCAGCCCCGGAATCCCGTCCGGGGTGTAGATCGCCAGCGCGCCTGTTGCGAGTGCCTTCTCATACAGCGGGCTTTTCGTCGACAGCGAGAAGTAATAGGTGTTGGGCCGCACCGGAATTGCCGGAGGAACCTGCGGCATGTGCGCCAGCGGCACGCCCGGCAAAGCCGATCCGACAATGCTCTCGAGGTCGTCAGGGGCGGCGACCTTGAGCCGGATCGGCACCGTCGCCACCAGTTCAAGCCCCGGCATATCGGCGGTAACTGACAGGCACAACTGCGTCTGGAATGTGACCTTTGCCGGATCGAGCACTGCTTGCGCGTATGCGCGCCGTCCCCGGTCGGCGATCAGCGGGATGATGAAATATTTTGTTCCTATGACGGTATCGACCAGGTCGCGCAGCAGCGACTCCAGCTCCGCGAACACCTCGCCCAACATCTCATGGCGGTAAGCTGGCAGGTCGGCTGTCTTGTAGCGGTCGGAGAACGTCATCAGCCCGCCGACCGCGGCCAGCATCTGCCGAAACATCGCTTCCGGATGCATTCCCGGGGACCGGGCGCAGTGCATCAGCTGGGCGCTGGCGGTACTCAGGATATTGAGCATCCACCAGGAGGAAATGTCGCCTGCGCCGACCTCATACACTTCGCTGCTCGCCTTGCGATGCGTGCGCTGGAGCGTATCGATTTTTGCGGTCATGACGCTCACCAGCCCTTCCAGCATTCGCCCGAGGGCAGGCGCAGCGCCAATCGTAATGCTGGGTGGAACAAAGGTCGGGTCGAGCTCGAATCCGCCTTGCGGGGCGCGCCGGACCCGAACCACGGGAACGCTGATGTGCTGGCCGCTCGCCTCGGCACTGGCGATGAACCGTGCCTGCTTTTTCAGGAATGGCACCTCGATGGCCAGTGCCTCGCTGTACAGATCGCTTGTTTCGATGTCATGGCACACGTAGCGCCCGTTCTCATCGGCGTTGCCACCATGCGGCTTGACAAGGGCCAGCGCGACGCAGAAGGTCAATGTGTCGAGGTTCGCCGGCAGGCGCGAGAGGTCGACCGGCTCAGGCAACAGGTCGGTGGTCGGCGCCTCATAGATCTCGCCGTCCGGAAAAATGACTGATAACACGTTCGCACTCAGTCGGTTATTTGCCAATCCATCCAAATCCCATTGCACCTCGCTGACGCCCCAGAAATACGGGTTGAGGGCCGAGGCTATCTGCTGGAGCCGCGTCTCATGATAACGATCCTGACACTGGAAGTGTTGTGGGCCCAGCGTCAGGCCCTCTGACCACATGATCTTGGATGCCACGCTCATGAGTTCCTCCAATAAAGTCTTTTCTACAGACAGATTCTTGGAAGCATGGCTTCATGAGACTGTTCGGTTTTGATCTTGCTCATTCCCTTAGTCCGTTACGTTGACGATGCCGCGCTATTGCGAAGGCACAACATTTTTTTGCTGCAAGACTCAATAATGTCTGTCGTGGTCCCGTGCGGCGTCGTCGAGGAGAACACCATGCAAGGATTTACCCGCGGCTTGTTCGACCGTCTCGACATCGATGGCGAAGCTGCGTCCGGCAACAGGCGTGCCGCGCGCACGCGGGCAGTGGAAGAGGCCATGCGCAGCATCACGCGCGACCTGCAGGCGCTCCTCAATACCCGCTCGGCCCTGTCTCCGGCATCGCTCAAGCCCTATCAGGAAGTATCGAGATCGATCGTGAACTACGGCCTGATCGACTTCGCCGGCATGTGCATGAGTAGCGACACTGACCAGCAGGAAATCTGCAAGGCCGTCCGCCTGGCGATCGAACGCCACGAACCGCGCCTGCACAAGATCGCGGTGACGCTGCAGCCACGACGGGGGGTGATCAACCGCGTCGACTTCGTCATCACGGCCCGGCTCAAGAGCGCGCCGCAGGCCGAACCGATGCTCTTCAACGCCGTGTTTCGACCGTCCCTCCAGCAGTACTCGATCGAAGGCACCGACTAGAAAGCGAAAGACAGCGATCCCATGGATGAACTGTTCACGAAGTACGAGCGCGAGCTCGTGACCCTCAGGTCGCTGTGCCGCGAATACGCGCAGCGTTATCCCAAGGTCGCGGCACAACTGCAGTTGGGCGGCGAGACATGTAACGACCCGCACGTGGAACGGCTGCTACAGGGCGTCGCCTTGCTCAGTGCGCGTGTCGCGAAGCGCCTGGACGATTCGTACCCGCAGTTCACCGAGGCGCTGCTCAACCTTCTGTTTCCCCACTACCTGCGGCCGTTCCCTTCGTGCGCGATCGCGCGCGTGCTGGGTGCGTCCGATGGAGGTGAAGAGCCTGAGACGATGCCCGCGATGCCCCGGGGCACGCTCCTCGAATCCGCACAGCTAGCCGGCGTCCCATGTACGTTCAAGACCGTCTACGACGTCAAGCCATCACCCGTCGTGCTGCTTGACGCGAACTTCGACACGGCCGTCTGCGCCCCAGTCGCGACGCGCCTGCCCGATGACGTCACCGCTACGCTGACCTTGAAGTTCGCTTCCAGGCGACCGGACGAGCCGCTCTGCGCGGCTAGCGCAGCCGTCATGCGCCTGTACATCGATGGCGATGCCTCGTTCTGCGCCGCGCTGCGCGACACCCTTTGCATGCACACCCGCGCCGCTTACGTGCAACTGGACGAGAATGGGCCGTGGGAACGATTGCCGGTCGTCCCGGTGACGCCAGCCGGTTTCGCTGATGACGATGCGCTCATTCCCTTCGAAGCGCGCGCCCACACGGCGTACCGCCTCCTCGCCGAGTATTTCGCCTTTCCCGAGAAATTCAACTTCTTCGACATCGACGTCCCCGCCCTGCTCCGCCGCATCCCTGTCGGGCCCACGTACTTCACGCTGCGCCTGGCGATCGCCGACATACGTCCCGAAGGCGACAAGGCGCGCATGCTGGCAAGCCTGTCGAAACAGCATCTCCTGCCCGGCTGCACGCCCGTGGTCAACCTGTTCAGGCAAGCAGGCGTTCCGGTCAACTATAACCAGCTATCGGCCGACTACCCCCTGCTCGCACATGGCAGCCATCCACAAGCGTTCGAAGTGTACTCGGTCGACCGCGTGCACATGGTGCGCCAGAACGGCGCCGGCAAGGTCGTCACGGAGTTTCGCCCCTTCTATTCGCTCCGGCATGGCGAAGAAAGCCTTATGAGCAAAGGGCACTACTGGATGATGCGCCATGACGAGACGCTTGCCATCTGCAGTCCGGGCCACGAGAAATCGATCACACTCGTCAATGCCGACTGCGAGCCACTGGAAATCGGACGACACTTCCTTTCCATCGATCTGACTTGCTCCAACCGCGACCTGCCATGCTCGCTCAAGATCGGCGCACCCGACGGCGATTTGTTCGTTCCCGGAACGGGGCAAAGTAGCGTGATCCGCCTATTGCGCAGGCCGACCCGCCCGGTCCGGTTGGCAAACGTATCCGGCATGCATTGGCGCCTGATCTCGCATCTGGCGCTCAACCACCATTCGCTGCTGCTGGAAGGAGCGGAAGGCTTGCGGGAGATGTTGGCGCTGTACGACTTCGCGCCTTCGCCAGTCTCGCGCCGGCAGATCGGCGGCATTGTCGCCCTCGAACAGAGCGAGACCACGGCCTGGATGCGGCACAGGCGCGGTTCGTCCCTGGTGCACGGCACCGAGATCCGCCTCACGCTCGACGAAGAAGCCTTCGCCGGCGCCGGAATGCATCTGTTTGTACAGGTCCTCGATCAGTTCTTCGCGCTGTATGTCCAACTGAACAGCTTTGTCGAACTCGTCATCCTGTCCCGGCAAAGCGGAAAGGAGCTGTTTCGATGCAAGCCACGAAGCGGGCGCATGGCACTAGTGTGATCGGCCTGCTGCTTGACGAGCCGTACCGGTTCGAATTCGCGCAGCTGCTCAACCTGCTGCTGCGCGAGCTGCGGCGTCACGGCGTGTCCTATGAGCGTGCCATGCGCGAGGTGCTGAGGTTTCAGAACAACCTGTCCCTCTCGTTCCCGGCCAGCGAAGTGCATTCGCTCGTGGTGGAACCGAACGTACCGGATCCTCTTGCCGCCCTGCGCAGGGGAGAACTGAAACGCATCCGGATCACGCCGGCATTCATCGGGCTACTGGGAGCCGGCGGCACCCTGCCCCTGCACGACACCGAGCGGATCGCGGCCCGCAAGACGGATGACGGCGATGCGAGTCAGCGCGAACTCCTCGACGTGCTGTCGAACCGCCTTATCGGGCTGTTCTACGAAGCCTGGGCCAAGTACCGGGTCGAGCATAGCCTCGACATCGAGGGCCAGGACCGCCTGCTTCCGATGCTGGGCGCCATAGCGGGCGTGCGATCGGCATCCGCCATCGGGCGCACGCACCCGGCCGGCCAGGTGAAGCAGGAAACGATGGCCTATTTTTCAGGACTGCTCAGAACCCGGCCCGTCGCGGCAAGCACCATCGAACAGGTGTTGAGCGCCCACTTCGGGCTACCAATCGAGCTGGAGCAGTTCGTCGGCTGCTGGGCGCCGGTCCCTTTGAACCGGCGCAGCACGCTCGGCGTCACGGCGCCGACGCTGGGTAGTAGTGCTGCACTCGGGGTACGCCAGTGGCGCCACGACCTGCGCGCCAGGCTGCACATCGGCCCTCTCATTGAGGCCCAGGTAGCGGGCTTTCTTCCCGGTGGGGACGCGCTGAGCGCCCTGGCGGAGATGGCCAGCCTGTTTGCGACGCCAATGATGCGTTACGAACTACGGCTGCTGCTGGCGCCTCCCTGCATCAAGCGCCTCACCTTGAGTACGAGGACGACGCCACGCCGGCTTGGCTGGAGCACCTTCCTGACTGGGTCTGACGGCGTCGCCCGCCGTCCGGAAATCAGGTCGATGCTGCGCCTGCCGATGCCCTTGTCCTGCGCCACACAGGGGACGGGAACGGTTCAAACGGCAGCGACTGCGCCCGCGCCGGCCCTGTAGGATTTTAGCGCGGGCACTTCGCCCTGCAGCCGCTCCGCATGCACCAATACCGGCGCGACAAAGATGAGTTTACGCTGCTGGTTGCCGGCGCCGTAAGGCTGCATCCGGAAGTGCCCGCGGCGCCAGTGCGGCGTCACGCTGCCCCCGGACGCACAATCCGGAGCGCTTGACGGCAGGGACTCGGGACCAACCATGATGCTGTCGTACAGGGCAGCCGATCTCTGCAAGAGCTTGGCGCGCTTGCGTTCGCCCAGGCCGGCGGCGCGGCGTAGCGCCGCGTCGTGGTCGCGGTGCTCCGTCACGCGCGCCTGTTTCAACGCCATGTACAGGAACACCCTCACTACGTAGCTGACCGCGGCGTGCATCGATCGCTCGAACGTCCCGTCCCGCAGCTCTGCAGGTCCTCGGCAATCATCTCGGCCATTGCCCCCGATAGCGGGCGCTCGGGACGCGCGTGTTCGAACTGCCGAAGAATGTCCTCCTGATCTGCCAGCACCGCGTGCTCGGCTCTTGCCAGCGGCGCCAGATCTGAAGGGTTCCGAGCGCCCGAGTCCAGGCATCGATCGCGCCTTGGCTATGAAACTGGACCGCGTAAGGCCGCCCGAGAAGATTGATCACGCGACTGCAGCTAACCGCCGGATTGACGTCGACCAGTTCGTACTCCGGCGGCGCCTGCTTTCCAGCCGCTATGGCGGCATCGTTCCCGGCCAATCGCCCATGTTGTCTCAGGTTTTTCAGCATGTCAGGTCCGCCTGGTGGATCGATTCGAAGAAGACACCCAGAAACTGTAGACATGGCTCAGAGAAACACATTGACTCCCGTCAATTTCGGTCTAGCGACAACAGGGTAACTTAGCCGTTGGATCTTTTATCTTGAGCAGCCATTGGAGGCAGTTGATGGGCGAAAGCCAGGTGATCACGGCCGGCGCCGCGCTGTCGGCGTTCAGCGGACAATCGCAGCACAACCGGCTGATGCGCTTGGACTTCCCGTTCAAGGACGGCCCGACCGCCATCCTGCTCCCGAACAAGCTGGTCGCTCATGAAGAGGTCTCGCGCGGCTTCCACATCTCGGTCGAGGTGTTGTCGGACGACCCGCGCATCCCGCTGAAGATCATCATGGAAAAAATGGTGACCATCTCCCTGGTGCGCCAGGACGGCTCGCTGCGCTACTTCAACGGCTACGTCACCGAGTTCCGTTTTCTCCGCAGCGACGGCGGCTTTGCCTTCTTCCAGATGGTGCTCGAGCCCTGGCTCGCACTCACCCGGCTGCGCAAGGACTGCGTGTCCTTCCACCATAAAAGCGTGCGCGAGATCACCGAGGAAACCCTGAAGCACTACCCTCAGGCGGACTGGCACATGCACGTCTATGAGGACGACCCGCGCCTGACGGTGGCCAACCAGTACAACGAGACCGACTACAACCACCTGCACCGCCGCTGGGAAGCGCTCGGCCTGCACTACTGGTACGAGCACCGCTTCGATGGCCACAAGCTCATGCTGTCCGATAAAAGCTTCCTGGCCGAGCCGATCGACGCTACCCGCCACGATGACGAGGATGTCATCCCCTTTCGCGACAATGACGGCTCGCTCGAGGACGACGGCATCCGCGAATGGACGGCGAGCCGGCGCCTCGGTTCGGGCCAGACTACCCTGGCCAGCACCGACTACAAGAACCCAGGCGCGCAGCACGCCAGCTTCCATTCAGCTAACCGACAAGGCGACATCTTCCCCTACGAGGTGTACGAGGATACGGGGTCGTACGGCTTTCGCATGCGCAGCGACGGCGAGCAGCTGGCGGCGCGGCGCATGGTCGAGCAGGACAAGAACACGCAGACCTTCGAAGCCGTGGGCAACGACAGGAGTGTGATGCCAGGTCGCACCTTCAAGCTCGGCGGGCACTTCAGCGCCAAGCCGCGCTCGCTCGAGTACGATCCCGAACCGCGTCCCGGTATCGGCGACCGCGACTACCTGATCCTGTCCGTCGACCACGAGGCGACCAACAATTACCAGGCCGGCCCGGGTGCGCCTTCGCACTACGAGAACCGCTTCACCTGCGTGCGCAAGGACATCCGCTGGCGCCCCGGCTCGGGCTTCAACAGCGAGCCCGGCACCTACACGGGCCTGCACACCGCGACCGTGGGCGGCCCGGCCGGCGCCGAGATCCACACGGACGGCTATGGAAGGGTCAAGCTGCAGCTCCACTGGGACCGGCTGGGCAAGCATGACGAGAACAGCTCGCCCTGGATCCGCGTGATGACGCCCGCCGCCGGCCACGAATTCGGACAGATCCGCTTGCCACGCGTGGGCGAGGAGGTAGTCGTCGTCTACGCCAACGGCAACATCGACCACCCGCTGATCCTCGGGGCCGTCCAGAACGGCAAGCACATGCCGCCGTGGTCGCTGCCCAAACAACAAGCGCTCGCCGGCCTGCGCAGCCGCGAGCTCGGCGGCGGCAAGCGCGGCAACCACCTCGTCCTGGACGACACGAAGGAACAGATCCAGGCGCAGCTGAAAAGTGACCACCAGTGCAGCCAGCTCTCGCTCGGGCACATCACGCGCATCGAGGACACCAGCGGGCGCAAGGACGCGCGCGGCGAGGGCTGGGAGCTGCGCACCGACGGGCACGGCGTGGCGCGCGCCGCCAGAGGGCTCTTGATCACGACCGAGGCGCGCCAGGCGGCCCGCGGGCCGATCAAGGACATGGGCGAGACGACGCGTCGGCTCACGCTCGCTGCCGAACATCATCAACTGCTGGCGGAGATCGCGCACAAGAACGGCGCACAGGAGCCGGCCGACAACCAGGATGCCGTCGCATCCCTTCTGCAGTCGCAGAACGACGCGGTCCAGGGGCTGGCGTCGGACGGCGGTGGCTTTCCCGAGCTGAACAAGCCGCACTTGGTGCTGGCCAGCCCTGCTGGCATCGCCACGACGACCTCGGGCGACACCCATATCGCCAGCGACCGCCACACGGCCCTCACGACCGGCAAAAGCCTATCGGTGGCTGCCGGCACGCATTTCTTCGCCAGCATCCGCCAGTCGTTCCGCCTGTTCGTCCAGAAGGCGGGCATGAAGATGGTGGCCGCGGCCGGCGACATCGACGTCCAGGCGCTGACCGACAACATCAAGCTGCTGGCAAAGCTGGACATCACGCAAACGGCCAACCGGATCACGATCAGCGCCAAGGAAGAAGTCGTTATCAACGGCGGCGGCAGCTACGCGAAGTTCGCTGCTGGCCAAATCGAATTTGGCACCAACGGGAATTTCGTCGCGCATGCTGCGACGCATAGTCTTCCTGGTGCAAAGAGTATGAGTGTTGCGGCTTCGATGGCGGCAGCAAAATTCGGGTCGTCGACTGCTAGCGAACAGACGCTCAGTGACCTCACCGACAGCTTGACCTGGGTCGAATTCAAGCTGATCAACGAGAGTGGCCCGATCCCAAACGAAGCCTACATCCTTACTGATCCTGGCGGTACTCAGCATTCTGGGAACGTCGATGATCAAGGAGGTGCCCGTATCGATCAGATTCCTGCCGGGCAATGCAAAATCGCGTTCCCGAATCTTGGGTATTCGTACGAAGCTCCAACGAACTGAACACACGCTCTTTCACGTTGAGGACGCTGATCGTGCCCACAATAGACGCAACTACCAAAAGCACTAAAGATGGCTTGGGCATTGCAACCAAACAAACTACGACGATACAGGTCCAGTCGCCCATTATCGAAATCCTGATCGGTGGCCCTTATCAGTCGAATGGCAAGGAGCACACATACGGCCATGTCGCACTCCGGGTAATCACTCCTAGCGATGACTATGTATATGATTTTGGTAGGTACAACGGTGAGACTGGCCCTTATGGCCAAGGCAGGCTTCGGGTCTGGACGATATTCAAAAAATACATCGCGGGTGAAAATGCGACTGGCCGAACGACTACCAGCTTCGCTTATCATGTTCCTGCCGCTTCAGCAGCCAATGTGAACGCACATTTTAAATCTCTCATCGGCAATCGTCCGGTTTTGAAGGCATATGGAGATCATATGAAGGAATATCGTCTAGCCGAGGATTACCATGCTCTAAACAATAACTGTGCGACCACTGCGATGACAGGCGCACGTGTGGCCATCAAGGATCTCGACTTTGACGTGCCGAAGTTCAACAAAGGCGAAGGCATGAGTGGGTCGGAACAATTCGCCGCAAAGTTAGCCGGATGGCCCTCCCGCATCTTCATGCCGGCCGACTTGAAAAAAATGCTGGAAAGTAACCCGCACCGCCGGCCTAACAAGGTCGAGAAGCACGGTGGCGCAAAATGAGCAAGAAATTTTTTACTGGTGGAATATCCCTGCTTTTCATTGCAGGAATTTTGACGATCTTTTTTTGGAATAAAATTATGGAAAACAAGCCCGTGTACCGTCTTACAGAACCGATGCTCATCGCCAGCGGCAAAGGGGAACCGTATTACATGATTCCGGCAAATACGGTTCTTCGTTTTAAAGAAGGGTTTGCAGAAGGGCATGAACTCTACACGATCGAAGTGTTTTACAAGGGAAAACTCCCGGCCGAGCAGCTCTCTTCGCATGCGTCAAGCGAATCAACCTGGCTCTATCAGCTTGATGCCGACGATGTATCCAAGGTGTTAAACCAATACCCATTATCGAAGGACGATCTTGTAGAAATACTGAAAGCCAGAAAAATGACGCGCGACGATCTCGCACAAATCGTCCGAGAGTGGAAAGACTAACAAACGCGAATCGGATAAGCAGACCACGCGCCAATTGCGCAGGAAGTCTGCTGAATCTTTCCAAGTCCCGCTTATGGCAACGTCGGTCTGTCATTGGGAGCAGTGAATGGGCGAAAGCCAGGTGATCGCGGCAGGTGCCGCGCTGTCGGCGTTCAGCGGGCAATCGCAGTACAACCGGCTGATGCGGCTGGAATTCCCGTTCGAGGACGGCCCGCCCGCCATCCTGCTACCCAACAAGTTGGTCGCCCGCGAGGAAGTCTCGCGCGGCTTCCGCTTCGTGCTCGAGGTACTGTCGGACGACTCGCGCATCCCGCTGAAGATCATCATGGGAAAAATGGTGACCATCTCCCTGGTGCGCCAGGACGGCTCGGTGCGCTACTTCAACGGCTACGTCACCGAGTTCCGTTTTCTCCGCAGCGACGGCGGTTTCGCCTTCTTCGAGATGGTGCTGGAACCCTGGCTCGCATTCGCGCGCCTGCGCAAGAACAGCGTGCCGTTCCACCACAAAAGCGTGCGCGAGATCACCGAAGAAACCCTGAAGCACTACCCTCAGGCGGACTGGCACATGCACGTCTATGAGGACGACCCGCGCCTGACGGTGGCCAACCAGTACAACGAGACCGACTACAACCACCTGCACCGCCGCTGGGAAGCGCTCGGCCTGCACTACTGGCTGACGAACATCGAGGACAGCCGGCGCGGCCAGGTCAAATACCGCTATGACCCAGTGGGACGGCTGCTGGCGGCAAACAGCGCATTGGGCCATGAAACCTTCGCGTTCGACCCGGCCGGCAACATCCAGGCACCCGATACCGCGCAGCAGGAGCCCATTGCCCGCCGTGTCCCGCTACCAAAGCTGCTGGACAACTTGCTCAAGGAATATGTCGGCGTGCGCTACCGCTACGACGAACGCGGCAACGTCGTGGAACGTACCCAGGACGGCGAGCGGTCCGAATATGCATGGGATGCGTTCAACCGAATGACCCGCGCCACGACCCGGCATGGCGTCAGCACCTTTGCCTACGATCCGCTGGGGCGGCGCATCGCCAAGCACAGCCAGGCGATGGAAGGCGCTGCCTTCCGGAAGGCCACCCGGACCATGTACGGTTGGGACGGCGACACGCTGGCCCTGGAAAGCAGCGTGCACCACGGTTATGCCGCGGGCGAACGCACGGTGCACTACGTGTACGAGCGCGACAGCTTCGTGCCGCTGGTACAGGCCACCCGAAACCAGTCGCTTCGACTGGCGCCCACCACCGATGTTAAGGCGCTGATGGCGGGCAACGGCGGCAAGTACGATATTGCGCTTGATCCGCTGTGGAACGATGAATTCGAGCAGGAAGCCGAGCCGTTCGGCAAGGAAGAGATTGCCTTCTATCAGTGCGATCATCTGGGCACGCCGCAGGAGTTGACGGATTGCGAGGGCCAGGTCGCCTGGTCGGCGCAGTACAAGGCGTGGGGGCAGGCAAAGGAAGCGATCGGCGAGGCAACGCGCACGGCCGGGATGCGTAACCCGATCCGGTTCCAGGGGCAATACTTTGATGAAGAGACCGGGCTGCACTACAACCGGTATCGGTACTACGATCCGGACGGCGCACGTTATATAACGGCTGATCCCATCGGCCTGCTCGGCGGGATGAACGCTTATCAGTACGCACCTAATCCCACGGGTTGGATTGACCCTTTGGGTTTGCGGCCGAAGAACCGGAAAGCAGCTTGTCCTGCATGTAGTGCAACCCCATGTCGAAATACGAGAAATCCGGCGCGCGGTGCGGCACAATTTCAAAGCAGCGATCACTACCCTAATAAAGACCGTTGGTCAAATGTGATCCTGCCTAAAGGAACCACTGTCTATACACTGTATCCTTACAAGAAGCTAGGCGGATTGCTGACGCGTCTACTCTTGCTGCGTCAAAGAAATCAGTTAATGCATATCATGAGTCGACACAAGTGGGGCACTCTGGAAAAGATCCTGACCTCTTCAAGTTCCCTGCAAGGGAAAGAGTACAGGCATTCACACTAAAAGAAGATCTTTGCGTCGGAAAAGCTTACGCGCTAGCCACCGACCAATATGGTGCGGGTGGAGGAACGCAGTATTACATCACTGTAGGAGATCGTAAACGCATGAAAAAATGCTCAATTATGGACTTAACAAACCCATGATCAATTTTATTGAAGGACAAATCAATCTCGGAGAGAAAAGTCTCTTCGCTGCTTCTGATAATGAATACTTAAACGCTCTTGCCGAAAAAGGTTTAATTGAAAAGCGAGAGACTGGTGGCGGCAGAGTTTATTACTACGTCGAGGCTGAAACGGACGGCATGAGGTTCGGCGTTTTCATCAGGTTGCGAGAGAAAAGAATTGAATGGCTCCGATTGAGCTGGTTGGACAGCTCTATGAAAGGGTGGGATAACGTAAGTGAAAAGGCGTTGAAGGATGAATATCGTCTGCTATTGAATTTCATAGAAGAGATGGTCAGACGCCCACCTGACAATAAGGGAAATAGGAAGCGTACTTGGCGCTTCAAATGGGGACTACTTGAAGTGTGCTGTGAGCCTCGTGCCTGTCAGGCGGACATCTTTATGAAACCTCGATGAGCCGCTCCCAGTCGGATGAGCGACTGATATACTAACTGTTTAGTTTCGTGTGATCATGTTCCCCGTCGCAGCATGGCCTTGTTCCGTGCAAAGGCCGTGCTCGATGAGATAATTGCTGGCTTCCCGCATCGTTCGTCAGCCCCTCGCAGAACATCACCATATCGAGCATGAGTTCACGCATTCACCCGCAAGCCCGCACCACGCCAAAAATCCGTCAGGAGATCAAGGATTCCGGCCTGTCCGACCGTCAAGCGGCCAAGGTGTTCAATATCACTCGGGCCACCGCTGCCAAATGGCTCAAGCGGGACGGTGTGCAAGACCGCTCGCATCGTGCTCACACCCTGCATACGACCCTGAGCGCAGCCCAGGAACTGGTCGTGCTGTCCCTGCGCCAGACGCTTTACTTACCGCTCGACGACCTGCTCTACATCACCCGGCAATACATCAATCCCGAGGTCTCTCGTTCAGGCATTGCGCGACTGCTCAAACGCGAAGGCATGGCACGACTGGAGGACGTGATCCCTCAAGCTGAAGGCGAAACGATCAAGGCCAAGAAGACCTTCAAGGACTATGAGCCAGGCTTCCTGCACGTCGATATCAAGTACCTGCCACAGATGCCTGACGAAACCTCACGCCGCTACCTGTTTGTTGCCATTGACCGCGCGACGCGCTGGGTTTTTCTGCATATTTACAACGATATGACTGAACGTAGTAGCGTCGATTTCCTGCGCCGTTTGAAGCTCGCATCGCCGATCAAGATCACCAAGATACTGACCGACAACGGCTCGCAATTTACCGACCGCTTCGCCACCAAAGACAAGAAGCCCAGCGGCAATCACGCCTTCGACAAGGCATGTGGCAGCATGGAAGTCGAGCATCGCCTGGCGCCTCCGCGCCACCCGCAAACTAACGGCATGGTGGAACGCTTCAATGGCAGGATCAGTGAGCTGATCGCGCAGACCCGCTTCGATAGCAGGGCCGATCTGGAGACCACATTGCACAATTACCTCAAGCTTTACAACCACCATATCCCGCAGCGAGCTATCGGCTCAACGACACCGATTCAGGCGCTCAAGGATTGGCAGAAACGCAAACCTGATCTATTCGTCAAACGCGTCTACGATCAGACGGGACTCGACAACTAACGTCAGCCACTAGGGCGCCCTGGGAAAAACCTCAAACTATTCGCACGGATTTCGAGAGCAGGTAAAGCAGTTCACACCAAAAGAAGATCTTTGCGTAGAAATAGCTTACGCGCTAGCCAATGACCAATATGGATCTAGTGGTAGAACGCAGTATTACATCACCGCAAAAGATCGTATGAGTATCGGGAAAGGCGCACTTATAGAGTTGGCAAGCCCATGATTAATTTCACCGAAGGAAAGATCAGTCTCGGCGAAGAAAGTATTTCGGTTGCGTCTGATTATAAAGACTTAATTATCCTTGCCGACGAAGGTTTCATAGAGAAACCAGAAGACGCTGGAGGTATTTACTATTGCGCTGACTGTTTGGCACACGATATGAGATTTGGCATTTTCATCTCATTGAAAGAGAAGAGAATTGGTTATATTGCATTGCCCTGGCTACACGGACCGTGCACCAGTATAGGTTGGGGTGATGTAAGTGAAAAGGCGCTGAAAAAAGAATATTGTATGCTATCGAAATTTTTAGAAGAGAGCGTTGGACGTCTATCTGATAATAAAAAATATGCAGTGTACGTGGCACTTCACGTGAGGAGGCAAGTTGACGTGAGTTATGAATTACGTGAATTTGTTACGCAAATCTATATTGAACCTAGGTGAAGTGGCTCGGCAAAAGGGTTAATTATAGAAATTATATTTTTACTGTTCAGGGCACCTGACAGAATGCCGAAATTTTTTCGTTGGACTCCCAAGGAGATCATAGTGCACCTCAAAAAAAATTACTGTCGCTGCAAGCTTTATGCTTGCATCATTCATGGCAATGGCTGAGCCGGCACCAAAAGCCGTCGATTTGAGTAAACTTTACAAACATTTTGAAAAAGCCGGACATTCATCCCTAGAGCTTACCGAGACGACAGAACAAGTACTAATTTCAGGTGCAGTACTTGATGTAAGCCAATCATTCAGTGGCAATTCAATTTTGAAGGTTCGCGCGCACGCTAACTCGCAAGAATTGGCAAGACTGACCGCTGCCGATGATGCGCAGCAAAATAAGCTAGCGGCCTTGCAAGCTGGGGATAAATTCACGGCCATTTGTGATTTGGCGTTCTCTTCAGGGGCACCATATGTCTTTTCAAGGGTGTTTTTTCAAATAAAGCTGCCTGATATTACGCTTAACCAAGGGGCCTACAGCACGCCGGTTAATTCCAAGGTTTTACAGCACTGCGAGCGTCAGCTGCGATATATAACGTTGACCTAACGGCTGCGATTAGCCGACGGCCCACCGATCTGTTTATTAATGTCACCGAGTCCACTGGAGAGCCAAATGTCATTGAAGATCATTACAGTCGGAGACAAAACCGATCATGGCGGCACAGTTATTAGCGGTTCGCCCAACCACGACATCAGGGGAAGATCGATCGCACGACTGGGTGATAAGGTTGATTGTCCGCTGCCCTACCCTGGTGGCAAACCGCACGGTGTAAACAAGATCATCACCGCCCACAACACACTAACAGTCGACGGGGTACCCGTTGCGGTCGAGGGATGCACGACAGAATGCGGGTGCAAACTGCTCGGCAGCGTGCCTGCGACGGTCGGTTGATCCGATCTAACTATTTGACGTTCTTGTGACGTGATTCCCGATAAGCTAGGATTTCCCCCCTTTGATATGACTGGTTATCGCATTTGGCAAGCGTTGCATGTAATTGATTAATAAAGAATGCTCATTTCGACCCGGCAATTTTTAATCCGTTGGCCACAGATTCGATCAAGTTACAAGGAAATTCTTCACTGTCCTCTTACCTCGACAGCTCGGAGTTCACGCAGGCTCGTACGTGCGCAACTGACCTTCGCCAAAGCTGGACATGACCGTGGGCACTTTTCAGCCTTCCCGCTGTTAACCTCGGGGCCGCATTTCCCTCAATTCGATTATTTCATTCTCCAGTCAACCTGATGAGCGAGTAGACAGCTTGAGTTGCGCTGGAAAAGTGCACTGCTTGATAGCCGCGTAGATGCTTGAGCGGGAAAGCCCGGTCATTGCGATGACTTCACGGATGCGAATGATCCGACCGTGGCTCGAAAGAACTGAGGTTTGCACTGCTATTCCAATTAGTTGCGACGTCTTCAAGAATAGCCCTGCAAGCTGGGGCAGGACCAGCGCCGGATACCCCCGATTTCCGCCCCTTTCTCCACTCGGCGATCTTCCAGGCAACAGCATCATGCATTGTGTGACTTGGGACGGGGCTGGGAAACAGCTGCGGCCCCGCCTCATGGTGCGAGACGACCGATATCTCCCTCGTTCCGTACATGACGGATTTCGTCACGTCGCTGCAAGGCGGCCACTGCCACCTCGTCGAGGTAGTCCGCCCAACGCTGCATCATCGCGCGCCGCTCTTCGAGGTAGCTCGCCCGGTCGTAAGCGCTTTCCAGCTTGTCCTTCTGCGCGTGTGCGAGCTGGCGGTCGACTACCTCGTGCCGGTAGCCCAGCTATTCCTTCGAGGTGCTCATGGCAAGCGAGCGGAGGCCGTGCCCGGTCATGTCGCCCTTGTACCCCATCCGCTCGAGCGCCTTCAGCAAGGTGTTGTTGCTCGTTGGGCGCTGTGGGTCACACATGTTGGGAGACAGCCAGGTGCCGCCGCCCGTGAGTCTGTGCAGCTGGCGCAGCAGGACCAGGCCCTGCCGCGGCAGGCACACATGGTGGTCCGTCTTGTCCGGGTTGATACGCCGCTTCCCGCGCTTCATGTGGCGCCACGGGATGACACACTCGCCCGTCTCCAGGTCGATCTCCGCCCACGGCGTCTCGCTCAGCTCGGAAGTTCGCACGAACACCAGCAGCATCAGACGCATCGCGACCCGCACAGGCAGTCCCATGCAGGCCTCGTTCGCGTTCAGGGCGCGCAGGAATTCCGGCAGCCCATCCGTCCCGATCGCCGCGAACTGACCCTTTTCCCTCGGCGCCAACACCTCCCGCAGGTGCTCGGCCGGGTTGCGCTCGGCCAGCCCGCAACGCATCGCATCGCATACCTGAATACCCTCGAACAGTTTGCTGCAAGCCGGCTTGCGATCTCGAGTGCCCCGCGCCGTTCAACCGCACGGATGGCATCGATGACGTCACGCGGCTGGATCTCGGCGACGGCCAATTTCCCGATCTGCGGGAAGACGTCCTGCTCGAAACGATGGAGGATATCGCGCGCCGTCTGCGGCTGCCACTGCGCCAGCATTGTGTGATGCCATTCGCGCGCTACTTGCTCGAAGGTGTTTGCGGCCGTCATCCGTGCCTGGCGCGCCGGGTCAGCCCCAGCGGCCAGAATCTGGCGTGCGCTGTCGCGCCTCGCGCGCGCGTCAAGGAGCGAACCGGCCGGGAAGGCGCCGAAGTGCAGCTTGTTCTCCTTGCCTTGGGCTGCCGGTACTTCATCCGCCAGTGCTTGCCTCCGACCGGGGTGACCTCGAGGTAGAGGCCCCCACCGTCGGCGCGCTTGTAGGGCTTCTCGCGGGGCTTGGCGTTCTTGATCTGCAGCTGGTTCAGCGGCGGTACGCGCTTGCGCATTTGGGGGCCTCCTGTCCACGGGGGCCCCGACGGGGCCCCCAAACGAGCCCCCAAGGATGCTGGCTCCTGGGAGACGATATTGGACAGTATTAGGCAACAAAAAATCCGCTGCCTTATGAGAACAGCGGTTTCTTTGATGTCCCTAAACATCTTGGGACCTTAATCTGGCGGAGACGGTGGGATTCGCCTACATGCTGCAGGCCGCGGTTGCGCGAATACGCGCAACCCTTCGAATCCCACCCACAAGGCGCGCAGGCGCCTTGTTCGTCTGCCCTGCCTAGGAATGAGAAAAGCCACCTTGCGGTGGCTTTTCTCATGATACTTGGCGGAGACGGTGGGATTCGAACCCACGATACGGGTATAAGCCGTATGCTTCCTTAGCAGGGAAGTGCCTTCGGCCACTCGGCCACGTCTCCCATCAGAACCGACGTTTGCACGTCAGCGCTGAGTGCAGGCATCTTAAGGGCTGGACCTCATCGCGTCAAGGATGCACGCCCAAAAATTTTGAAATTTGTTAACCTTGCTCCAGGCCAAACGCCTTGTGCAGGGCGCGCACCGCCAGCTCCATGTACTTCTCGTCGATCAGCACCGAGATCTTGATTTCCGAGGTCGAAATCATCTGGATATTGATGCCCTCTTCCGACAGGGTGCGGAACATCTGCGACGCCACGCCGACGTGGCTGCGCATGCCCACGCCCACGGCCGACACCTTCGACACCTTGGCGTCGCCCAGCACCTTGGCCGCGCCCAGCGCTTCCTGCTGGCTCTCCAGCACGGTCATCGCACGCACGTAGTCGTTGCGCGGCACGGTGAAGGTGAAATCGGTCTTGCCGTCCACCGACTGGTTCTGGATGATCATGTCGACTTCGATGTTCGCATCGGCGATCGGGCCCAGGATGTGGTAGGCCACGCCCGGCTTGTCCGGCACGCCCAGGACGGTGATCTTTGCTTCGTCGCGATTGAACGCGATGCCGGAGATGACGGCTTGTTCCATATTGCTTTCTTCCTCAAACGAAATCAGGGTGCCGGACTGGGCTTCTTCTTCCAGCGGCATCAGGGGATCGGTCAGCGACGACAGCACGCGCGTCGGCACCTGGTAGTTACCGGCGAACTCGACCGAGCGAGTCTGCAGCACTTTCGAGCCCAGCGAGGCCAGTTCGAGCATTTCCTCGAACGTGATCTTCGACAGGCGGCGCGCCTCGTCCACCACGCGCGGGTCGGTCGTGTAGACGCCGTCGACGTCAGTGTAGATCAGGCATTCCTCGGCCTTCAGCGCGGCCGCAATCGCCACTGCCGACGTATCCGAGCCGCCACGGCCCAGGGTCGAGATATTGCCTTCTTCGTCCACGCCCTGGAAACCGGTGATGATGACGATCTTGCCGGCCGCGACGTCGCGCAGCACGCGGCTGTCGTCGATCGACTGGATGCGCGCCTTGGTGAACGACGAGTCGGTGCGGATGCCCGCCTGCCAGCCGGTATACGACACCGCATCCTTGCCGATGGCCAGCAGCGCCATGGCCAGGAGGCCCACCGACACCTGCTCGCCGGTCGAGGCGATCATGTCCAATTCGCGCGGGTCCGGTTGCGGCATGATTTCCTTGGCCAGACCAATCAGGCGGTTGGTCTCGCCCGACATCGCGGACGGCACCACGACGATTTGGTGACCTGCGTCATGCCACTTGGCCACCCGGGCCGCGACATTCTTGATACGGTCCGTCGAGCCCATCGACGTCCCGCCATATTTGTGGACAATTAAAGCCATATCAGGGAGGGTTCCAGCTTATGTAAATAGAAAAGAGGACCCTCAATGTAGCATGCTGCAACGCGGCATCACAAGACTTGAAGAACGAAAAAGCTATATGGAAAGAAAATAACTTAATGCGTTTTCGGAATACACTTGCCTATACAAACTAGCCTCTGTTCACTTCCCAGCGCAGCCCGATCAGCTCCTGGCCGGTCGCCGACCAGTGCCGGCAATCCATGCCGATGCCCGCCGCGAACAACAGGTCGACATCGCGACTGACTGTCGGCAGCCGTTCGCGCTCCCAGGCCGGCACGCCCAGCGCCTGGTAATGCGCCTTCAGGCCGCGCGATGGCCGGTTGGCCGCGAGCTTGAGCCTTTCCCCGCCCTTGCGAAAGTCGATCGTCAGCGTCTGTGCGCGCAGCCAGTCCGGATCGAAACCCTGCTCGACCCGCTCGAAGTGCAGAACGCCGCCGTAGTCCGGGAAAGCGATCGACGCCTCGCCCTGCCAGCGGAACGTCTGCCCTTCCCTGTCGAGCACGCCGATATCGTCGGGATCGCGCATGCCGGAGAGAATCGGCAGGTGTGGCGTCAGGTAGAGCTTGCCGCGATGGCGGCGGATATGGCAGCCTGGATGCGTGACCTTCAACTGCGCATCCTCACGCGCCGAGAACAGCTGCGACACCATCTCGGTCAGCCAGGCAGTCGACGGCATTGCCAGCCCGCGCACCGAAAACAGGTGACGCATGAAGTTGTCGATGCGGTCGGCGCTCAAGCCACTCAGGTAAGCCAGGTCGACGGCGTCGCCGTCCTGGCAGGCCGCCAGGTCCTGGGCCGCCAGTTCGTCGAGCAGGCGCTGGGCCGAGGCCACATGGGCCGCGCCGCGCGCCAGCCGCGCCTGGAAGCCGGGGAAGTTGGTCGCCAGCGCCGGCATCACCTGGTGGCGCAGCGCATTGCGGGTGTAGCGCGGATCCTGGTTCGATTCGTCCTCGACCCAGGCCAGCGCATGCTCGCGCGCATACGCTTCCAGCGCCGCACGCGGCTGCGACAGCAGCGGCCGCGCCAGCGCCAGGTCGGCGACGCCCAGGAGGCCAGGCGCGAGATTGTCCGCATCCATGCCCGAGAGACCGGCAGCGCCCGAGCCGCGCAGCAATTGCAGCAGCACGGTCTCGGCCTGGTCGTCCAGGTGGTGGGCGGTGAGCAGCAGCTTGACGTCATGCACGCGGCACATTTCGCCCAGCGCGGCGTAGCGCAGCTTGCGCGCCGCGGCCTCGACGCCGGAACCGTCGTGCGGGATCGTCACGCGGCGGTGGTCGAAGCCGATGCCGAGCTCGCCGGCGCTGCGCTCGCAATGCGCGCACCAGTCGTTGGCATGCTGGCTCAGTCCGTGATGCACGTGGAAGGCATGCAGCCGCACGCCGTGCTGTGCGCACCAGTCGTGGGCAAGCCGCAGCAAGACCATCGAATCGAGGCCGCCGCTACAGGCAACCGCCAGGGATCGGGTAGTGTATTTGTCGCGCAGGCCGAGCATGGCCTGCGCAAAAGTCGCCGGGACCAGCCCGGCCGGGTTGGCCCCGCGTTTCGAACGGCTCAGAGGATCACTCCTCGCGCGGCAGCGTTTCCTTGAACTTGCCATAGCTCATCAGCTTCGCGTGACGGGCTTCCAGCAGGTCCTTGGTTTTCATGCCCTGGAACTGGCGCAGCGTATCGGCCAGTGCGCGCTTGAGCAGTTGCGCCATCTGCGCCGGATCGCGGTGGGCGCCGCCCAGCGGTTCGCTGACGATCTTGTCGACCAGGCCCATCGCCTTCAGGCGGTGCGCGGTCAGGCCCAGGGCTTCGGCGGCGTCGGCCGCGCGTTCCGAGGTCTTCCACAGGATCGAGGCGCAGCCCTCCGGCGAGATCACCGAATAGGTCGAATACTGCAGCATCAGCACCGCGTCGCCGACGGCGATCGCCAGCGCGCCGCCCGAGCCGCCTTCGCCGATGATGGTGGCGATCAGCGGCACCTTCAGTTCGGCCATGACGTACAGGTTGTGGCCGATGGCTTCCGACTGGCCGCGCTCTTCGGCGTCGATGCCGGGGAACGCGCCCGGGGTATCGACGAAGGTGAAGATCGGCAGGCCGAACTTCTCGGCCAGCTTCATCAGGCGCATCGCCTTGCGGTAGCCCTCGGGCTTCGGCATGCCGAAGTTGCGCATCGCGCGCTCCTTGGTGTCGCGGCCCTTCTGGTGGCCGATCACCATGCAGGGCTGGCCGTTGAAACGGGCCAGGCCGCCGATGATCGACTGGTCGTCGGCGAAGGTGCGGTCGCCGTGCAGCTCATGGAAATCGGTGAAGATCGCGTTCACGTAGTCCATCGTGTAGGGACGCTGCGGGTGGCGCGCGATCTGCGACACTTGCCACGGAGTCAGCTTGGCATAGATGTCCTTGGTGAGCTGCTGGCTCTTCTTGTCCAGGCGATCGATCTCTTCGGAGATGTCGACAGCGGAATCGTCTTGTACGAAACGCAGCTCTTCAATCTTGGAATCGAGCTCGGCAATCGGCTGCTCAAAATTGAGGAAAGTTGTTTTAGTCATTGTACCTCCGGGGTAATGTCTTGGGCCGCGCTCCGTGATGCGCGGCCGATCAGGGCGCTATTCTACCGTAAGCCGACAGCGTATCGAACGTCGGGATTGCAGGGATAACGTCGAGTATTAGCGTCTAAGCAAGAGGCGCAACGGGGTCCAGGCTGCGCCACAAATACCAAGTAGCAACCGTGCGCCAGGGTTCCCAGTTGGCGGAGACCTCGCGCGCATCGCTGCGCGAGACCGGTTCACCCGAGAAATAATTTTGGCTGATGCCCTGGATCAGGCCGGGGTCGTCCAGTGGCAGGACGTTCGGCCGCAGCAGATTAAATATCAAAAACATCTCGGCTGTCCAGCGCGTGATGCCGCGGATCCGGACCAGCTCGGCGATGACGGCTTCGTCATCCATTTCCGACCACAGGTCGGCATGCACCCGCCTGGCCTTGAAATGGTCGGCCAGGTCGAGGATGTATTCGGTCTTGCGCTTGGACAGGCCGCAGCCCGACAGCTCCACCGCGCCCAGCTTGATCACCTGGCTCGGCGCCAGTTTGGGACAGACGGCAAGCAATTTACCCCAGGCCAGGTCGGCCGCCTTCGGCGTCACCTGCTGGCCGACGATCGAACGGGCCAGCGTGATGAAGGGGTCGGGCTGGCCGCGCAGGTGCAGGTCGCCGAACTGGGGGATCAGCTTGTTCATGATGCGGTCGCGCTGCATCAGTTCGCGCTTGGCCTCGGCCCAGTAGATCGGCACCGCCAGCGCATCCTGCGCCGGCGATGCCGACGACTCCACGCTGGCGCCTGCGGCGGCGCCGCCGGCCTTGTCCTTGTTGGCTGCCATTATGCGCGGCGCCAGGTCGTTCCGTCGGCCTTGTCTTCCAGGACGATGCCGGCTGCCGTGAGTTCCTTGCGGATCGCGTCGGCCTGGGCGAAGTCGCGTGTGGCCTTGGCGGCCGCGCGGCGCGCGATCGCGTCCAGGATCGCTGCTTCGTCGAGTCCACTCTCGCCCGGCGTGCCCGCCTGCAGGAAGTCTCGCGGCGTGCGCTCAAGCAGGCCCAGCACGCCTGCCAGCGCCTTCAATTGGCGTGCAAGGATAAGCGACTGCGCCACCGACTTGCTGCGGTTGACTTCGCTCGCCAGGTCGAACAGCTCGGCCACCGCCAGCGGGGTATTGAAATCGTCATCCATCGCTTCGCGGAAACGCTGGGCGTGCGCTTCGTCCCAGTCGACGGCGAGCTCGCCATCGCCCAGGTCGATATCGCCGAGCGCCGTGTACAGGCGGGTGAGCGCGCCCCTGGCGTCGTCGATATGGACGTCCGAGTAGTTCAGCGGGCTGCGATAGTGGGCGCGCAGGATGAAGAAGCGCACCACTTCGGCGTCGTACTTGGCGAGGACTTCGCGGATGGTGAAGAAGTTGCCCAGCGACTTGGACATCTTTTCGTTATCCACGCGCACGAAGCCGTTGTGAATCCAGTAGTTGACCATCGGGCCGCCGAAGGCGCCTTCGGATTGCGCGATCTCGTTCTCGTGGTGCGGGAACTGCAGGTCGGCGCCGCCGCCGTGGATGTCGAAGTGCTCGCCGAGCGTGGCGCAGGACATGGCCGAGCACTCGATGTGCCAGCCCGGACGGCCGCGGCCCCACTGCGAATCCCATTTCGCTTCCGCCGGCTCGGATTCCTTGGCGGCCTTCCACAGCACGAAGTCGAGCGGATCGCGCTTGGTCGTTTTGACGTCGACGCGCTCGCCGGCGCGCAGGTCGTCGAGTGACTTGCCCGACAGCTTGCCGTAGCCTTCGAAGCCGCGCACCGCGTAGTTGACGTCGCCTTCCTCGGTTTTATAGGCCAGGCCCTTCTGCTCGAGCTTCTCGATGATCGACAGCATGTGCGGCACGTATTCGGTGGCGCGCGGCACCACGGTCGGCGGCAGGATGCCGAGCGCGGCCGTGTCTTCGTCCATGTATTTCTCGAAGCGCGAGGTCAGCGCACCGATGGTTTCGCCATTCTCGACCGCGCGCTTGATGATCTTGTCGTCGATATCCGTGATGTTCCGCACGTAGTTGACATCGTAGCCGGACACCATCAGCCAGCGGTACACGACGTCAAAAGCCATCATCATCCGCGCGTGTCCCACGTGGCAGTAATCGTAGACGGTCATGCCGCACACATACATGCCGACCTTGCCTGCGACCTTGGGAACGAATACCTGCTTGTCACGCGCGAGCGTGTTGTAAATCTTGAGTTGGCTCATTGAATTCCGTATCGGAAGAGGAGCGCCGGGCGCAGTACAGACCGCAGCCTCCGGCGCAGCAACAGCAATGCTGGTGCGCCCTGGGCGGGTGCGGCGTCGGGTTCGCCTGACTCCTCGGTGTTGTTCTTATTTGATAGAATGGGACGTTGCTCTGCGCACGCCTTTGCGCAAAGTATAGCATTGATAAAATCCCGGCTGGCCGCCTGCGGTCCAGCTTTATTTTTGGGGAAAACCCTTGACAGCGCCTTGCGCGAGGTCCATCAGAGGAAGCCAGATGTCGTCATCGATCACCCGCCGTTCCCTGCTTGCCCGCATGACGGGCGCCACTGCCGCCCTGGCCTGCGGCCTGCTGCTCCCGGGCGCCGCGCTCGCCCAGGAAGCCGCCGAACAGCCGGCAGCGCCAGCGGCTGCCGAAGCCCCCGCCATGGTCGGCCCGCAGTATGCGATCAAGACCACGATGGGCGAGATCGTCGTCCAACTGGACCAGGAAAAAGCCCCCAAGACCGTGGCCAACTTCGCCGCCTACGCCAAGTCCGGCTTCTATAAAGGCACGATCTTCCACCGCGTGATCGACGGCTTCATGATCCAGGCCGGCGGCATGAACGAGAAGTTCGAGGGCAGAAAAACCCTCAAGCCAGTCAAGAACGAGTCGGACAACGGCCTGTCGAACCAGCCCTATACGATCTCGATGGCGCGCGAGGACAATCCCGACAGCGCGACCTCGCAGTGGTTCATCAACGTCGCCGACAATTCCGGCATCGACCATCCCTTCGTCAAGGGTTCGGGCTATACCGTGTTCGGCAAGGTCGTGAAGGGCCAGGACGTGGTCGACAAGATCAAGGGCGTGGTCGTCGACGACGTGCGCGGCATGCAGAACGTGCCGGTCGTGCCGATCAAGATTACCAACGTCACCCTGCTTCAGCGCGACAAGCTAGTAAAATAACGGTTTTGCCGCAGCTGCCGCAGTTGCAATACATAGCAAACAACAAACCCATAGAACAGGACAAGCCATGACGACTATTCTCATCACCACCAACCAGGGCAATATCACCGCCGAGCTGGACGCCGAAAAAGCACCGAAGACCGTTGCCAACTTCCTCGACTACGTGGGTAAAGGCCACTTCACCAACACCATCTTCCACCGCGTGATCAAGGACTTCATGATCCAGGGCGGCGGTTTCGAGCCAGGCATGAAGCAGAAACCGACCGAAGCGACCGTCGAGAACGAAGCCAAGAACGGCCTGAAGAACGACAAGTACACGCTGGCCATGGCCCGCACCTCGGCGCCGCACTCGGCATCGGCCCAGTTCTTCATCAACACCAAGAACAACGCCTTCCTCGATTACCCTGGCCAGGACGGCTGGGGCTATGCCGTGTTCGGCAAAGTGACCGAAGGCCAGGACGTGGTCGACGCGATCAACGGCGTCAAGACCAGCCGCAGCGGCATGCACTCGGACGTACCGGTCGACGCGGTCATCATCGAAAAGATCGAAGTGCTGTAATGCGCGGCGCGCACCGGCACGGGTCAATCCAATGACGTGTTTACCGCGCCCGTTCGCGCTGTTCATCTCCGACCTGCACCTGCAGGTCTCGCACCCGCGCACGCTGGAGGCCTTCCTGGCCTTCATGAGCGCGCGCGCGGTGCACGCCGAGCGGCTCTACCTGCTCGGCGACATCTTCGAATACTGGGCCGGAGACGACGACGTCGACGACCCGTTCAATGCGCAGGTCGTCGCCGCGATCCGCGCGGTCAGTGACGCCGGCACCGCCGTCTACTGGATGGCGGGCAACCGCGACTTCCTGGTCGGCGACGGGTTCGCCCGCGCCGCCGGCCTGCAGCTGCTGCAAGACCCGCACGTGATCGAGGCCGGCCCACGCCGCGTGGCCCTGCTGCACGGCGACGCCCAGTGCACGCTCGACACCGCCTACATGGCGTTTCGCGCCCAGGTGCGCCAACCCGCCTGGCAAGCCGATTTCCTCGGCATGCCGCTGCTCCAGCGCAAGGCGATCATCGCCGGCCTGCGCCAGGGTTCGCGCGACGCGCATACGGAGAAATCGTACGAGACCGTGGACGTCACGCCTGACGCGATCGACGCCGTGTTCCTCGATACCGGCGCCGACGTCATCATCCATGGCCATACCCACCATCCCGCCGTGCACGAACACGGCACTCGCCTGCGCTACGTGCTGCCCGACTGGGAGCTCGACGCCGAGCCGGACCGCGGCGGCTGGCTCGCGCTGCATGCCGACGGCAGCATCGTGCGCCACGACCTGACCGAACTCACGCGATAAGCCGCTGGCGCTCCCCGCTCCTGGCCGCGCGCTCGACGGCCGCGACCAGCCGGCTGTTGTGCAGCGCATGCGCAAAGCCCGGCGTGGCGTAGGCGCCGCCGGCGATATCGCGCGCCAGGCTGGCATAGACTTCGCCCACATTGATCGCCGCGCCGGCCCAGAAGTCGGCGGCGGTCGGCCCGACGCCGGACGCGACCGGCGCATCCGGCGCCGCGAACTCCAAGCTGGCCGACAGCGCCAGGTCGCCGACCTGGACGCCGGCCAGGTGGGTGCCCGACAAGGTGAGCCTGCCTTCCGTGCCCCGCAGCTCGAGACTGAACCCGGCATCCGGCGGCGCCACGCCCGCCAGGACCTGTACCGACACCGAGGCACCGCGCGCGGTGCGGGCGATCAGGTCCACGTGGTCCTGGATCTCGCGCACCGAGACCGTGCCGGTATCGACCAGCTCGATCTCCGGCCACAGCAAGGCGGTGCGCGCATCGACCTCGACGATGTCGCCCAACACCGCCTCGACCACGTCCAGCACGTGGGCCGTCGTAATCGTCAGGAAACTCGCGCCGGAAGCCGATTTGTTGAAGTAATCGTAGGCAGCCATCGATTGCGGACCGAACCCGAAGGTTGTCGCGCGCACGTTCGCCGACAGCAGGCGCCCGAGCTTGCCCGATGCGACCAGTTCGGCGGCGCGGCGCACCGACGGGTTCAGGCGCCCCTGCAGGCCGATCGCCGTATGCAACGTGCCGGCCGCCGCCGCCATCTCTTCGGTCTCGGCCAGGCTGGCGCCGAGCGGCGCCTCGCAATAGACCGCCTTGCCGGCGCGCAGGGCCGCCAGCACCAGTTCGCGGTGCGCCGGTACCTTGACGGCGACGGTGACGATATCGATCGTGTCGTCCGCGATGAGCCGATAGGGATCGGCGTACCAGCGCCCGGCGCCGAACGTGTCGGCCGCGGCGCGCGCGCTGTCCTCGTGGCGCGTGGCCACCGCCGCCAGGACCAGGCCCGGCTGCGAACAGATCGCGGGCACGTGGGAAGCGCCGGCCCAGCTGGCTTTGGTGTCCGCACCGATGATCCCGACGCGTAATGATTTGCTTGCCATCTTGTATCGCTCCGAATGAATAAGGGAGCACCGATGGTAAAAGCTTGATTAGGCATGCGGAAGGCCTCAATCGCCACATGACTGTCAAGTTGTGATTTACACTGATGGGATGAATCCTTCCCTGCTTCCCTCGCTCGCCTGGTTCGCACGCATTGCCCACCACCGCAGCTTTACCCGCGCGGCGGCCGAGATGGGGGTGTCGCGCGCCGCCCTGTCGCAGAATCTCAAGACGCTGGAGCGCGAGCTGGGCACCCGCCTTCTGTACCGCACCACGCGCGACATGGCGCTGACCGAGGCTGGGCAGCGCCTGCTAGACAGCCTGCAACCGGCCTTGCGCCAGATCGAATACGCGCTGCACGGCCTGGGAGATGCGGATGGCGCCGTATCCGGGCTGGTGCGCATCAATACCTCGCGCCTGGCCGCCAGGACCTTGATCGAACCGCAGCTGGCCGGCTTCCATGCCCGGCATCCCGGGGTACGGCTCGAACTGGTCATGGCCGACGCGCTGTCGAACATCATCGCCGACGGCTGCGACGTCGGCATCCGCCTGGGGCGCAGCCTGGCCGGGCACGTCGTCGCCGTGCCGCTCAGCCCGCCCGTGTCGATGGCCGTGGTCGGCGCTCCCGCCTATTTCGCGCGGCACGGCGTGCCCGACACCCCGGCCGACCTGGCCGGCCATGACTGCATCAATTACCGCTATCCCGGCACTGGCGCCCTGCACGACTGGGATTTCCGCGAACCTGGCGCCGGGGGCCGCCATTTCACCCAGGCGGTGAGCGGCAAGCTCACCACCAACGACGACGAGGGCATGACGCGGATGGCGCTCCAGGGCCTGGGCCTGATCCAGATCGTCGACATCGCGGTGCGCCGCCAGCTTGCCGACGGCCGCCTGGTGCAGGTCCTGCGCGACTGGCGCCACGAGGACGCCGGCTTCTACCTGTATTCGCCGGCGCGCGAGCACATGCCGCCCGCCGTGCGCGTCCTGCTCGACTTCCTGGTCGAGCGGCGCGAGACCATGCCTTCACGCTAGCGCGATCGGTGTGCGGGTATGCATGTTTACATTTGCGCAGAAGGTGTTATAGTGAACTACATCACCACTTCAATACCTCACCATGAAGGCCATATGAGCACCACGCCGCAAGACACCGCAAGGGAGACCGACAATGCGCGCCGACTGGAACGATAGCACCCCGATCTACCGCCAGCTCAAGGAGCGGGTGGTCGGCATGATGCTCGACGGCGTACTGAAAGCCGGCGATGCCCTGCCCTCGGTGCGCTCGATCGCCGCCGAGTATCAACTCAACCCGATCACAGTGTCGAAGGCATACCAGGAACTCGTCGACGAGCACCTGGTGGAAAAGCGAAGGGGAATTGGCATGTACGTCACCGAAGGAGCAAGCGAAAAACTGCTGGCAAGCGAACGCGAACGTTTCATCCGCGAAGAGTGGCCGGCCATGGTCGAGCGCATCCGCCGCCTGGGGCTGGATGTCGAACAGCTGCTGCGCGACAGCGGCAATCCACAGGGAGGTGCGGCATGAACACCGTCCAAGACGCGATCCGGAACCCGGCCCTGCACGCGACGTCGAGCGCGGCATCGAGCGCAGTCCTGTCCGCACGCGGCCTGACCAAGCGCTACGGCAAGCAGGTGGCCGTCGACGGCATCGACTTCGAGATCCCGGCCGGCCGCATCGTCGGCCTGATCGGCCCCAATGGCTCAGGCAAGACCACCACCCTGAAAGCCGCCCTGGGCCTGATCCCGTTCGAGGGCGAGCTGTCGGTGCTGGGCCTCGATCCGCGCACCCAGCGCGATGCCTTGATGAAGGACGTGTGCTTCATCGCCGACGTCGCGATCCTGCCGCGCTGGCTGCGGGTGAAGGATGCGGTGGACTTCGTGGAAGGCGTGCATCCGCGCTTCGATCGCAGCAAGGCCGAGCGCTACATCGCCAACACCAGGCTCAAGCCGGGCATGAAGGTCAAGGAAATGTCGAAGGGCATGGTCGTGCAGCTGCACCTGGCCCTGGTGATGGCGATCGACGCCCGCCTGCTGGTGCTGGACGAGCCGACGCTCGGCCTCGACATCCTCTACCGCAAGCAGTTCTACCAGCACCTGCTGGAAGACTACTTTGACGAACAAAAAACCATCGTCATCACCACCCACCAGGTCGAAGAGATCGAGCACATCCTGACCGACCTGCTGTTCATCCGCGAAGGCAAGATCGCGCTCGCGGCATCGATGGAAGAGATCGGCCAGCGCTATGTCGAGGTGATGGTGCCGAACGAAAAAGCCGCCGCGGCGCGGGCCCTGCAGCCGCTCGACCAGCGCGCCGTGTTCGGCAAATCGGTGATGCTGTTCGATACCCAGCGCGCGGGCGGCCTGTCGCGCAGCCAGCTCGAAGCCCTGGGCGAAGTGCGCCACCCGAGCGTGGCCGACCTGTTCGTCGCCACCATGAAAGGAAGCTACGCATGAATACGCACATGAGCACGATGAAATGGCTGATCCGGCGCGAACTGTGGGAACACAAGGGCGCCTTCGTCTATGCGCCGCTGGTGGTGGCGGCGGCGCTGGTGCTGCTGCTCGGCGGCGGCTTCCTGTATGCGATGGCCACGACCGGCGCCTTCCACCTCCAGGTCGAAGGCCGGCAGGTGATCACGATCGACGGCGTTCCGCCGGAAATGCAGGCCAAGGCGGCTGCGGTCGCGGCCTCGAGCTACCTGGCGATCACGGCGCCGCTGTTCCTGGTGCTGCCGGTGGTGGTGTTCTTCTACTGCCTGGCGGCCCTGTATGACGAGCGGCGCGACCGCAGCATCCTGTTCTGGAAATCGCTGCAGGTATCGGACCGCGAAACGGTGCTGTCGAAGGTCGCGGTCGCGCTGGTGGTGGCGCCGCTGCTGACGGTGGCGATCGGCCTCGGCACGTCCCTGGTGCTGCTGGTGCTCGGCCTGCTGGCCAGCGCGGTCAACGGCGTCAACCTGATCGCCCCGGTGCTGGCCAACGCGAACTTCTACCTGTCGCCGCTCTACCTGCTGGCCTTCGTGCCGCTCTACATCCTGTGGGCGCTGCCGACGGTCGGCTGGCTGCTGCTGGTGTCGAGCTGGGCCCGCTCCAAGGTGTTCCTGTGGGCGGTCGGCGTGCCGATGATCGCCCTTGCCCTCCTGGCCTGGTTCGATTTCCTGGTCGGCCGCTTCTCGGGCCTGAGTCTGAACGTCAAGTGGTTCGGCGAACAGGTGGTGGTGCGCATCCTGGGCGGCCTGATGCCGGGCATCTGGTTCGGCGAAGTCAATGGCAGGGCGCTGGCCGGACAGAATGCCGGCCTCGACGGGCCGATGCTGATCGGCCTGTCCTACGGCACGCTGGCCGCGCCCGCGGTATGGATCGCCGCCGCCGCCGGTTGCGCGATGATCTACGGCGCGATCCGCCTGCGCCGCTGGCGCGACGAGGGTTGAAGACGATGCGCACCCTGCTCCCCATGGCGTGCGCGGTCCTGCTGGGCGTCGGCGCCCCTGCCGCCGCCCAGACCAGCAAGCCAGACAGCCCGGAGGAAATCAAGGTCAATGCGATGCGCGATCCGGAAGTGCGCAAGTATGAGGCGATCGTTGCCGGCCTGGATGCCTTCGACGATTACCACCGGATGGCCCCGGCGGTACCGGTGCTGCAGTTCAGGATCGAGCCGCGCAGCGGCGCCGACAACCCCGTGCTGCCGGCGGCGCGCCTTGGCGGCGACGACGGCTTCAACCTGGCGCTGGCGGTCGACCCGAACGGGATGTTCACCGTGCCGCGCAGCCAGGCCGCGCTCGATGCACATAGCGAACTGGTGCTGAACCAGAAACGGCGTCACTACCGGGTGACCCCGGTGGTGCGCTCGCCGGGTTTAGCCGACCACGTGCGGCGCCTTGGCGACCTGCGCCTGGAATGCCGGGTGCAGGTCGCGATCATCAAGGAAGAGATTCCACTCTGGGTGGTGCTTGCCGCGAACACGTTATTGCGCACGCGCGACTGGTGCGGCTTCACGTTCGAGGGCAAGTCCGGCTTCACCTTCCAGTACACGCACGCGCTGCGTGCCGCGGTGCTGGTCGATGGCAAGCGCAGCGCCCTGCTCGAGACCGAAGGCAAGGGGTTTCGCGTTCCGCTGGGCGACACCAGCTGGAGCGACGATGCCCTGGTCGAGCTCGAGCGCGAACCCGCGGAGGCGCTTACTGGAACTGCCGGCGAAACGCCTCGAACTGCGCCCTGAGCTCATCCATCTCGCCGCGCAGCGACGCGACTTCTTCCTCGAGCTGGGCGATGCGGCCGCCCTGGGTCTGTGCCGACGAGGTCTGCTCGCTGCCGACCACGATGGTGATCTCGCCGCCCAGAAGCTGGCCGTAGCGCGATTCCTTGGTGCCCGGCGCGCGTTCGAGCCTGACCACCAGCGGCGGGTATTTATCGATCAGGAATTGCAGCGCCGTCTCGACGTCCTGCACGCTCTTGAACTCGTGCAGGCGGCCGCTGCGGGTACGGATCTCGCCGGCGGTCTGCAGGCCGCGCAGCATCAGCACCGTGAGCACGGCCAGCTTGTCCTGCTCCAGCGTCCACTTGATGCGCATGCGGTGCTCGTACTTCACGACCCGGGCGCCGGCCTGCGAGATCGCATTGACGAGCTTGCGCTCGGTGAGGCGCTGCAGGGTGTCGAGGACGATGTCGTCGGATAGCTGCATCACCGGATCGCGGCTCGACAATTGATTGCATCCGTTCACGATCGCGTTCAGCGACATCGGATAGTTATCGGGGGTCAGCGCTTCCTTCTCGGCCAGCACGGCCAGCACGCGCAGCTCGACCGGGTCCAGCACGGCTGCGGCGTCAGTGCCGCCAGTCGCTTCGTTCGTCATGTGATTCCTTCATCTACTTAATCTACCAGGCGGTTCAGTCGTTCCGAATCGAGTTTATCACCCTCCTCCACCCGCGGACAGCACAGGCCGGCGGCGCGCAGGGTCTCGGTGAGGCGTTCGATCTGCTCGTCCTGGCGCGCGGCGTGGTCGATCAGGCCGCGCAGGGCTTTCGACAGCGGGTCGTCGCCGTTGGGCGTGACGCCATAGGCGGCGAACATGCGCGCGCTGCGCGACTGGTCTTCTTTCTGGATGATATGGGCCGGATTGCCGACGGCCGTGGCGCCCGCCGGGACCGGCTTGACCACCACCGCGTTGGAACCGATCTTGGCGTATTCGCCCACCGTGAAGGCGCCCAGCACCTGGGCGCCGGCGCCGACGATCACGCCGCGCTCGAGCGTCGGATGGCGCTTGGTACCGGCCACCAAGGTGGTGCCGCCCAGCGTGACGCCCTGGTAGATGGTGCAGTCGTCGCCGATGACGGCGGTCTCGCCGATCACGACGCCGAAGCCGTGGTCGATGAAGACCCGGCGGCCGATCGCGGCGCCGGGGTGGATCTCGATGCCGGTGACGATGCGGGCCAGGTGCGCGATGAAGCGCCCGGGCCATTTCAGGCCCATGCGCCAGCAGGCGTGCGCCCAGCGGTGGGCGACGATGGCGTGCAGGCCCGGATAGCAGGTCAGCACTTCCCAGCCGTTGCGGGCGGCGGGATCGCGCTCGATGATGTTGCGAATGTCTTCGCGCAGTCGTGAGAAAAACATGGTGGTGCTTCGGAGGGATCGGCATTCATGGTAGCCGATCCGGGGATGGAATGCTTGCGGAGAGGATAATGCGGAAGAGCCGGCCTGGACGCGCTGCCAGGCCGTTGTTGCGGTAATACCGAGGTCAGCCTTCGCGCGCGATGCGCTGGCGGCGCGCCTCGTACAGGCAGACGCCCGAGGCGACCGACACGTTCAGGCTCTCGACCGAGCCGAACATCGGGATGTTGACCAGCACGTCGCAGGTCTCGCGCGTCAGGCGGCGCATGCCCTCGCCTTCCGAACCCATGACCAGGGCGGCCGGGCCGGTGAAGTCGGCTTCGTACAGGCCGCGCTCGGCGTCGTCCGAGGTGCCGATCAGGAGGATGTCGCGTTCCTTCAGCTCGCGCATGGTGCGCGCCAGGTTGGTGACGGTAATGTAGGGCACCGTCTCGGCCGCGCCGCTGGCGACCTTGGCGGCGGTGGCGTTCAGGCCGACCGCGCGGTCCTTTGGCACGATCACCGCGTGCGCGCCGACGCCATCGGCCACGCGCAGGCAGGCGCCCAGGTTGTGTGGATCGGTGATGCCGTCCAGGATCAGCAACAGCGGCGGGCCCTCGATGGCGTCGAGCAGCTCATCCAGGTTGCGCGCCAGCGCCAGCTGGCTGGCGAAGGCGATCACGCCCTGGTGGCGGCGGGTGCCGGTGATCTTGTCGAGGCGCGAGGCGTCGACCGGCATCACGCGCACGCCTGCCGCCTTGGCATTGGCGATCAGGTCCTTCATGCGACCGTCATTGCGCTCGGCATCGACAAAGATCTCTTCCACCGACTGCGCCTCATGACGCAGGCGCGAGGTCACGGCGTGGAAGCCGAAAATCATTTTATTTTTCATTTGCTACTTCTCAATCGCTTTCAGGTGCTTTTTTCTTGCTGGTTTTGGTTTTGGTGTCGGCCTTGGCCGCGGTCTTGGTAGCGGCCGCCTTGCGCGGGGTGGCGACAGCTTTCTTGGCTGCCGGCTTCTTGGCCGCGACAGCCTTGACCGGCGCCGCGACGACTGGCTCCGCGACCGGTTCGGCCTTGGTAGCGGGCTTGGCCGGCGCCTTCCTTGCCTTCGGCTTCGCTGCAGGGGCGGCAACCGGCGCCGGCGCCGGCGTCGGCGCTGGTGCTGGTGCTGGCGCCGGTGCCGGTGCCGGTGCTGCCTCGGCGACAGCCTTGGCGCTGGCCTTGGCCGCAGGCGGCTTGCGCGCGGCCGGTGCAGCTTGCTGCTCGACCACGGGCGCTGGCGTCGGCGCCGGTGCTGGCGCTGGTGCCGGTGCCGGTGCCGGTGCCGGTGCCTGAGCAGCTGCATTCGCGCGCTCTTCCGCCTTCGCCTTGGCACGGGCCTTGCGCGATTTTGGCGGCTTCGACGGCACGACCATGGCGTCCTGCGCAACCTGGCGGGCACGCTCGAGCGGGGTCGGCGCCTCCACCACGGCGGGCACGTCGCGCTTCGGTCCACGCGAACGGCCGCCGCGCGATTTCTTGCCGCCGCCGTTGCCACGGCCCTCATTGCGGCCCTCATTGCGGCCCTCACTGCGGCCTTGCCGGTTGCGGCCGGTGTCCTCGCCCGCCTCCGGTGCAACCGGCGCCGACGCCAGCGTCAGGTCGATCTTGCGCGATTCGAGGTCGACCCGCGCCACCCGTACGGTGACGCGGTCGGTCAGCTGGTAGCGCTGGCCGGTGCGCTCACCACGCAGTTCATGGCGGGCTTCGTCGTACTGGAAGTAATCGGCGCCCAGCTCGGTAATGTGCACCAGGCCCTCGACGAACAGCTCGTCGAGCTGCACGAAGATGCCGAAGGTGGTGACGCCGGCGACCGTGCCGGTGAACTCTTCGCCGATCTTGTCCTGCATGAAGAAGCACTTGAGCCAGTTTTCAACGTCGCGCGAGGCTTCGTCGGCGCGGCGCTCGTTGGCCGAGCAGTGCACGCCGAGGGCATCCCAGATCGTCAGGTCTTTTTCGCTTTTCTGCGGTTTGCCTTCGAGCTTGTCCTTGGCGGCCTGCTTGCGCGCGGAGTTCGACTGGGTCGAGTTCAGCTTGCCAAGCTCGATGCCCTTCGGCTCGTAGCGCTTGCCCAGCAGGATCGCCTTGATGGCGCGGTGAGTCAGCAAGTCGGGGTAGCGCCGAATCGGGCTGGTGAAGTGGGCGTAAGCCTCGTAGGCCAGGCCGAAGTGGCCGACGTTGTCCGGACTGTAGACCGCCTGCTGCATCGAGCGCAGCAGCATGGTCTGCAGCAGCGTCGCGTCGGGGCGCTCGCGGATTTCCTGCATCACCGCGGCGTAGTCGCGCGCGGTCGGCTTGTTGCCGCCGCCGAGGTTCAGGCCCACCTGCTTGAGGAAGGTGCGCAGCTGGTTCAGCTTCTCTTCGGTCGGCACGGCGTGCACGCGGAAGGTGCCCGGGTGCTTGTGGCGCAGCAGGAAGTCGGCGGCGCACACGTTGGCGGCCAGCATGCACTCCTCGATCAGGCGGTGCGCATCGTTGCGGGTGCGCGGGATGATCTTTTCGATCTTGCCCAGCGGGTTGCACACGATATAGGTTTCAGTCGTGTCGAAATCGATCGCGCCACGCTCCTGGCGTGCCTTGAGCAGCGCGCGGAACGCCCCGTTCAGGTTCAGCAGGTGCGGCACGATGCCGGGACGCGCCTGCGCTTCCTCGCCGTCGGTGTCGAGCAGGATGTCGGCCACCTGGTTATAGGTCAGGCGCGCCGCCGAGTGCATCACGGCCGGGTAGAACTGGTAGGCGGTGACTTCGCCGTCCTCGGTGACGACCATGTCGCACACCAGGGTGCAGCGGTCCACATGCGGGTTCAGCGAACACAGGCCATTGGACAGCTTCTCGGGCAGCATCGGGATCACGCGGCGCGGGAAGTACACCGACGTGCTGCGCTCGATGGCATCGGCATCCAGCGCGTCGTTCGGCTTCACGTAATGGCTGACGTCGGCGATCGCGACCAGCAGGCGGTAGCCCTTGGCACGGCCGATCCTGACCGGCTCGCAATACACGGCGTCGTCGAAGTCGCGCGCGTCTTCGCCGTCGATGGTCACCAGCGGCACGTCGCGCAGGTCGACGCGGTCGGCCAGGTCGGCATTGATCACTTCGTTCGGCAGGCGCGCGGCCTGCTTCAGCGCCGGTGGCGAGAACACGTGCGGCACGCCGAACTTGCGCACGGCGATTTCGATTTCCATGCCCGGATCGTCCAGTTCGCCGAGCACTTCGACGATGCGGCCGGTCGGCTTCTGGAAGCGGCCCGGCTGCTCGAGCAGCTCGACGCTGACCACCTGCCCGGCGCGCGCCTTGCCCGGCGAACCGGATACCAGGATGTCCTGCGCGATGCGCTGGTCTTCGGGCGAAACAATCCAGACGCCGCCCTCATTCAGGAGGCGGCCGATGATGTGGGTATTGGCGCGTTCGACGACTTCGACGATCGAGCCTTCGGGACGGCCGCGGCGGTCAAGGCCGGTCACGCGCGCCATCACGCGGTCGCCATGCAGCACTTTCTGCATCTCGCGGTCGGACAGGAACAGGTCGGGACCTGGCTCGTCCGGGATCACGAATCCAAATCCGTCCCGATGCGCAGCGACCTTGCCCGCCACGAAGGCGGAATGGTCGGCCAGCATATACGTGCCGCTGCGGTCGGAGCGGATCTGGCCGTCACGCTCCATGGCGTTCAGGCGGCGGCCCAGGACTTCCTGGGCGGCGGGCTTGACCTTGAGGACACGTGCCAGGCCGGCCGCATCGAGCGGTTCGGTGGCGTCACGGAAGACTGCGAGGATTTCCTCGCGACTTGGAATGGTATGAGTAGGTTGCTTCAAATCGGTTCTTTTTTCTCTTGGCCAGTAATAGCGCCGCTCATGAATAAACAGGCGGCAGCCAGCTTGATTGACGCCTTGACAGGCGTAGTGTAACGGAGGTCCATCCGATTCGCCTAACGCGGCGTGCTGCGAGACGTCCCTGGAATATTATTCAGTGCCCCGAACAGAACTTCATCGTGGGTCTTTGACTATTGAAAATCATCCGCTATAATCTCGCTCTCTTCAGCAACGGCGGCAACGACGAAGCGAAGAAAGCAGCAGTGGCAAGCGGTGTTTTGGCGTGACGATCTGGAAATGTTGATCTAGCGGAAAATGACAAAGCCTGCTATTGTAGCAGAGTTGATTTGCAGTGCCCACGTGGCGGAATTGGTAGACGCGCATGGTTCAGGTCCATGTGCCGCGAGGTGTGGGGGTTCGAGTCCCTCCGTGGGCACCAACAGATTGACAGGTTGTTTGTAATACAGAAAACGCCCACGTGGCGGAATTGGTAGACGCGCATGGTTCAGGTCCATGTGCCGCGAGGTGTGGGGGTTCGAGTCCCTCCGTGGGCACCAACGTTTTCTGGTTGTAAGGTTGTACGGTGGTTTCAGTGCCCACGTGGCGGAATTGGTAGACGCGCATGGTTCAGGTCCATGTGCCGCGAGGTGTGGGGGTTCGAGTCCCTCCGTGGGCACCAACATCTACCTGGTTGTAAAAGCAGTATCGTTGTACGGTTGTATCAGTGCCCACGTGGCGGAATTGGTAGACGCGCATGGTTCAGGTCCATGTGCCGCGAGGTGTGGGGGTTCGAGTCCCTCCGTGGGCACCAACATCTACCTTGTTTTTCGGACTTCTCGTCCCGCAAAACGCCGTAGCCTTCTCATGAGGACTACGGCGTTTTTCGTCATATCCCCTCTTTTTTCATTGCGTCGCCAGGTCGTCCAGGATCGGACAATCCGAACGCTCGTCGCCATGGCAGGACGCGGCAAGGCTTTCCAGCGTCCTGCGCATCGCTGCCATTTCCGCGATCTTGCGATCCAGCTCGGCGATATGCGCCAGCGCCATCGCGCGCACGTCGGCGCTGGCCCGGTGCTTGTCTTCCCACAGCGCCAGCAAATCCCCGATCTGCTGCAGAGAAAACCCGAGCGCGCGGCCGCGGTGGATGAATTGCAGCACCCGCACGTCCTGTTCGCTGTACAGGCGATAGCCGGCCTCGGTCCGGCGCGCCGCTTTCACCAGACCGATCGATTCATAGTGGCGAATCATTTTCGCCGTCACGCCGGAAGCGCGCGCGGCGTCGCCGATGTTCAGCTTGCATGTGGACTGCATGGCATTCCCCTGTTGTTTCAAGCGTCCAGCATACACCTTCCCATGGTGGTAGGCTCAAGCGGCGCTTGACTTGCAGTCGAGAACGTCCGAGCATGGAGCCATGCAGATTCTCCGACCCGCTGCCCTCGGGCTGGCACTCGTCCTCATCCTGTCCTCCGCCATGGCCGGGCCTGCCCCCTATTACCAATGGCGCAGCAAGCTCACCGGCGAACTGGCCTGTTCCCAGACTCCGCTGGGTGAAGGCTGGGAAAAATCAAACGGTCCCTATCGGGACATGCGTTGCGAAAAACTCATTGTTGTTAAATAATGAAAGCGGAAGAGGCGGCGTTTTGACAAACATCGCCGCCAGACTTCATGACATAACAGAGCATCCACTGAGGAGACACCCATGTTCACCAGCCCGGAGCAGTTCGCAAACGCCACGAAAACCCTGTTCGACCTGCAGATGCAGACCTTCAACGCCCTGGCCGGCAAGACCGTCAAGGGCGTCGAGCAGGTCGTCGCCCTCAACCTGAACGCCGCGAAGAACTCGGTCGACAGCACGATGGCGGCCGGCCGCAGCATGGCCGAAGCCACCCAGGCCGGCAATCCGAAAGCCGCCTTCGACACCCTGGCCGCGCGCATGCAGCCGGCCGCCGGCGTCACCAACGCCACCGAGTACGCGGCCCAGCTCAAGTCCATCATCGACGAGATGCATAACGAGTTCCGCGGCGCCGCCGATGCCCATGTGGCGGAAGCGAAGAACACGCTGTCGGCGCTGATCTACGACGTCACCCAGAACGTCAAGCCGGGCTCGGAAAACGCGGTCGAGATCATCAAGGCCGCGATCGAGAATGCCTTCAAGGGCTACGAGCAGGTAACCCAGGCCACGCGCCAGGCGGTGCAGACCGTCGAAGCCCAGTTCGAGCGCGCCAGCACGATGGTGACGCCTGGCGCCGCCAGGACCGAAAAAGCCGAGTAATCGGCCCATGGACGCCCGGCGTCACGGCGCCGGATGCTCGATCCCCAGCAAGTCTTCCAGCCGCGCCAGCGAGGCGTCGTCCTTGATCACCGAACGCAGCCAGGCATGCAGCGGCTGCTCGCCCCAGCGCGCGGCCTTCTCGGCCAGGTAGGCCACCGGGCTGTGCGGCTCGGTGCGGCGGAAGAATTCGGCCACCTGGCGCAACTGGGCCAAGGCCTGGTCGCGGTGCGCCACCTGCCCGTCGAGACTCATCGGCAGCGCCTGCGCGGTGACGGCGCCGCCGGCCGCCGCCTCGGTGGGCGTCGGCGCCGCTCCCGCCACCGGCTCGAGCAGGTCGACCACGTCGCGCAGCGTGGCGCGTCCGACGCTGTAGCCCGGCCCATCGGCGCCGAGCTGGCCGTCGACCACCCGTTCCAGTCCCTGCAAGGCCGCCAGGCAGGCTTCGCAATCGGCCAGCAGCGTCTGCACGAAGGCGCCCTTGGCGCGCGCGCGCGCCGTCTCGAGTTCGGCCACCGCTTCCGGCCCCTTGGCGCGCGCGACTTCCCAGGCCTGCAGGGTCAGCACGCCGTTCTCGGCCAGCGGTATCGTCTTGACCAGTGGCGCGATCCGGCCCGCCAGCCACGACAGGTTGCCGATGCGGCGCTCGAAGCCATCCTCGTCGGCCTGCGGGTGCAATCCCTCCCAGTAGCGCTCGCACAGCGCCGCCACCAGTTCAAGGCCCTCGGCCAGGCCGCGCATGCCGCCGGTCTTCGCATTCGCCTCGGCCAGCCACACGGCCAGTTGCAGGTCCTTGCTGCGGGTTTGCAGCAGGGCGGTGCAGCGTTTGCCGACCAGCTTCCAGTCGGCTTCCTTCAGTGCCGTGACCCAGGCGCCCTGCTCCAGCGACGGATCGTCGGCCAGGCGTGCGCGCGCGATCTCGTCGACCTCGGGAGAAAACGCCAGGTCGGCGCCGCAGGGATTGCCGGGCGCGATCGGCGCCAGCAGAGCATCCATATCCAGCATCGCGCGCTCCTCAGGGCTGTGTCGATTCGATCAGGTACTTGAACTTGCCCGCGCGGGTTGCGCCGACCTTCACGCGCGCGATGCCGCCGCCCTCGGCCATGCGCGCCAGCACGCTGTCGGCGATCTCCGGCAGCAAGGTGCCGTTCAGGACGTTGTCGACGTTGCGCGCACCGGAATCGACTTCGGTGCAGCGCTTGAGCACCGCCTCCACCAGCGCGTCGTCGTACTCGAATGTCGCCTTGTGGTTGTCCAGCACCCGCGCGCCGATGCGCGCCAGCTTGAGACGGATGATGTTGGCCAGCACCTCGTCGCCGATCGGGTAGAACGGCACCACCGCCAGGCGGCCCAGGAAGGCCGGCTTGAAATGCTTCATGAGCGCGGGCCGCAGCAGCTCGGACAGCTGTTCCGGCGTGGGCAGCTCGCTCGCCGCCTTGTTCAGGCAAGCCGCCATCATCTGGCTCGAGCCGGCGTTGGAGGTCAGGATGATGATCGTGTTGCGAAAATCGATCTGGCGGCCTTCGGCGTCGTCCATCACGCCCTTGTCGAACACCTGGAAGATCAGCATCGGACTCCCCAGGATTGTTTCTAATCAGAACAGGAGAAGCCAATCTTAGGAGTAATGTCGTGCGTTCATCAGACGAAAATCAAGACATCCGCATGCATGCCCATATGCGCCCCAACCTGATGTCGTCGTCGCGCCGCGGCGGCCGTGAGGACAGCATCCTCGCCAAGCTCGAGCGCGAGCCGGCGCGGCGCGCGGGCGCCGGTAACGGTACGCGTCTGGCCTGGTATGGCGCGGCAGTGGCGGTCGCGGTCGGCCTGACGGCAACACTGGCCTGGCTGGCGGCCGGCGCCGGTCCGGCGCCGCTCGAGGCGGCGCGGCCCGAAGCGGCGCCCGCCCCGATGGAGCAAAACGCCCCCGCCCAGGTCGAGACGGCCTTGATCGTCGACACAGCGCCGGAACCGGTGCTGGCGGCGGCGCCTCCGCCGGCCCCCATTCCCCCGCTGCGCCTGCTCGAGCCGGCCGCCGTGCCCACGACCCCACCCAAGGCCGCGCCGGCCCCCGTCAAGGCGGCTCCGCCGCCGCGCCGTCCGGAGGCGCGCGCCGCCGCGCCCACCCGCCTCCGCGCCCAGGCTTCGCGCCAGGCCACACGTCCCGCCCGGACGGTCAACCCCGCGCGCGCCGGCGAGTCCCACGACGACAGCGACGTCGCGCTGATCTCGGCCGTGATCTACCATGCCAACGGTCACGCCACGTCTGCGGAAGATGAAACCCCTACCCCTCCGGCACGCTAGGCCTGGCGAATAGGCCGCACCTGCCGGGCGGCCGGCGCCAGAAAACGCTATACTGTATATAAGCACAGGTTAGGCGTTTGTTCATGATCAGGGTGTTGGAAAATGAGTTTTATTATCTGGATAACTTCCAGCGGGTCCTCGACTGGATCGGCGAACGCTATGGCGACCTGCTGGACGACGGCGAACAGGCGTTCCTGGCCACGTTCCCAGCCTTGCCGCACCATGCGCGCGCCCTCTTCGTGCGCATGGTCATGCGCAAGGGAAATCTGTTCCGCGCCAGCAAACTGAGCTATGCGGAGATCGGCTGCCCGGTCGAGGCCGCCGGGCACCTGCTTGGCACCGGCTGGATCGAGCCCGACCCCGAACTCACCCTCGACGAACTGTTCGACCTGCTGTCCAAGCCCGAGCTCCTCGACGCCTTCGGCACCCGGCTGCCGCGCAAGACGGCGCGCAAGGATGAACAGCTGGACGCCCTGCGCCCCGTGTTCCCCGAGGCGCGGCGCTTCTCCGGCTGGCATCCGGCCTGCTCCGACGTCGCCTGGCGCATCCTGGTCAAGCCGCTGTGCGACCGCCTGCGGCTGGTCTTTTTCGGCAATCTGCATCAGGGCTGGACCGACTTCGTGCTGTCCGACCTCGGCCTGTTCCGCTACGAGAGCGTGGATATCTCGCCTGCCTCGCGCGGGTTCCGCCAGCGCGCCGACGTCGACCACTACCTGCAGCTACACGCCTGCCGCGAGCGCTTCGCCGCCGGCGAGGACGTGGACGAGGTGGTGCGCGACCTCCCCGTGCACGCCTTCGGCAACGACTGGCTCGAGAGCCGGCGCGAAAAACTGACGTTCCAGATCGGCCAGCACTACGAAAAGCTCAAGGACTGGGACGGCGCCTACGCCGCCTACGCGCGCTGCCGCTTTCCCGGCGCGCGGGCGCGCGCGATCCGCGTGCTCGAAAAACACGAGCGCTTCGAGCAGGCGCATGCCCTATTGCTCGAAGCCCAAGCCACGCCCGAGAACGAGGCCGAGCGCCAGCACCTGTCCCGCATCGCGCCGCGCCTGGCGCGCCGCCTCGGCCACCCGCGCCTGGCCGCGCGCGGCAGGACGGCCGTCGAACGCATCGAGCTGTGCCTGGCGCCGCCGAACGGCGAACGCTGGGTCGAGGGCGCCGTGCGCGGCCACCTGCACGCGGCCGACGCCCCCGTGTTCTACGTCGAGAACGCGCTGGCCAACACCCTGTTCGGCCTGCTGTGCTGGCGCGCCGTGTTCGCCGCCATCCCCGGCGCGTTCTTCCACCCTTTCCATCGCGGGCCGGCCGACCTGCACAGCGCCGACTTCCACCAGCGCCGTCGCGCGGAATTCGCCGCCTGCCTGGCCGGGCTGGACGACGGCAGCTACCGCGACACGATCCGGCGCACGTACCAGGAAAAGGCCGGCCTGCAATCGCCGTTCGTGCACTGGGACGGCGTCACGCTTGAACTCATCGAGCTGGCCCTGGCCTGCATCCCGCCCGCCCACCTGCGCAAGTGGTGCGAACGCATCCTGGCCGACGTCAAGGAAAACCGTACGGGCTTCCCCGACCTGATCCAGTTCTGGCCGGGTGAAGGCCGCTACCTGATGATCGAGGTGAAAGGCCCGGGCGACCGCCTGCAGGACAACCAGCTGCGCTGGATCGACTACTGCGCCGCGCATGACATGCCGCTGGCGGTGTGCTACCTGCAGTGGCTCGAATCGACCGGGATGGCGGCCTAGGATTACGTGAGCTACACCATCGCCGTACGCGCCCTGTGCGAGTTCACCGCCAAGCAGGGTGACCTCGACCTGCGCTTCACCCCCTCTCCCAGCGCCCAGGAAGGCATTGCCGGCCACGCCGTCGTCGCCGGCCGCCGCGGCGACGGCTACCGCAGCGAGGTCGCGCTGTCCGGCCAGTGGAACGACCTGCACGTGCGCGGCCGCGCCGATGGCTACGACGCCAATGAAAACCTGATCGAAGAGGTCAAGACCCATCGCGGCCGGGTGGACGCCATCCCCGACAACCACCGCCACCTGCACTGGGCCCAGCTGCGCGTGTATGGCCACCTGATGTGCCAGGAACAGGGCATGGATTCGGTCAACCTGGCCCTGGTCTACTACGACATCGTCAGCGGCGTCGAAACCGTGCTGCGCGAAACGCGCGACAGCGCCTGGCTGCGCGCCCACTTCGAGGAACTGTGCGAACGCTTCTCGGGTTGGGCCGCCAGCGAAGCGGCGCACCGCGCGGCGCGCGACGCCGCACTGACGTCGCTGCCGTTCCCGCACGCCGACTTCCGTCCCGGCCAGCGCCAGCTGGCCGAAAGCATCTACCGCGCCAATACGGGCGGGCGCTGCCTGCTGGCGCAAGCCCCGACCGGCATCGGCAAGACCGTGGGCAGCCTGTTCCCGGTACTGAAAGCCATGCCGCGCGAGAAGCTGGACAAGGTGTTCTTCCTGGCCGCGAAGACGCCCGGCCGGCGCCTGGCGCTGGACGGCGCCGCGACCCTGTGCCGCGCCAGCCAGGCCCCGCTGCGGGTGCTCGAACTCACGGCGCGCGACAAGGCCTGCGAGCATCCCGACAAGGAGTGCCATGGCGAATCCTGCCCGCTGGCGCGCGGCTTCTACGACCGCCTGCCGGCCGCGCGCGCGGCCGCGGCCGACGTGCCCGTGCTGGACCGCGAGGCGCTGCGCGAGGTCGCCCTGGCGCACGAGGTCTGCCCCTATTACCTGGGCAGCGAGATGGCGCGCTGGTCCGACATGATCGTCGGCGACTACAACTATTATTTCGACGGCAGCGCCATGCTGTACGCGCTGGCGCTGAACAACGGCTGGAAGACCAGCCTGCTGGTCGACGAGGCCCACAACCTGGTTGGCCGGGCGCGCTCGATGTACAGCACCGAACTCGATCGCGCGCTGCTGCGCCTGGCCCGCGCCGGCGCGCCGCCGACCGTCAAGAAGGCGCTCGAGCGCGTGGGCCGGGCCTGGACCGCGGTCGACAAGACGGCGCCCGCGCCCTACCAGCTCCTCGAGAAGATCCCATCGAAGCTGGTGGATGCATTGCAGGAAATGGGCAGCGCCATCAACGAACACCTGGCGGCCTTTCCCGGCCCGCTCGACCCCGACCTGCAGCGCTTCTATTTCGACGCCATGGGCTTCGTGCGCCTGGCCGAATCGTTCGGCCCGCACTCGCTGTGCGACCTGAGCCGGGACGCCGACCGCCCCACCCTGCGCGACTCGACGATCTGCATCCGCAACGTGGTGCCGGCGCCCTTCCTCGGCCCGCGCTTTTCCGCCACCCATTCGAGCACCCTGTTCTCGGCCACGCTCGGGCCCTGGCATTATTGCCTCGACACGCTCGGCATGCCGGAAAACACGGCCTGGGTCGAGGTCGACTCGCCGTTCAGGGCGAGCCAGCTCGAGGTCCACGTCGCGCGCGGCATCTCGACCCGCTACCAGGTGCGCGCCGCCTCGGTCCAGCCGATCGCCGAACTGATCGCGCGCCAGTACCATGAGCGGCCCGGCAACTACCTGGCCTTCTTCAGCAGCTTCGACTATCTCGACAAGGTGGCCAATGCGCTGGAGCGGCTGGACCCGACCATCACGGCCTGGCGCCAGGAGCGCCGCATGAGCGAGCACGAACGCCAGTGCTTCATCGACCGATTCGCCGTTGGCGGCACGGGGGTCGGTTTCGCGGTGCTGGGCGGCGCCTTCGGCGAAGGCGTCGACCTGCCGGGCGAGCGCCTGATCGGCGCTTTCGTCGCCACGCTCGGCCTGCCCCAGGTCAATCCCGTCAACGAGCAGTTGCGCGAGCGGATGCAGGAACTGTTCGGCGCCGGCTACGACTACACCTACCTGTACCCCGGCATCCAGAAGGTGGTGCAGGCGGCCGGCCGCGTGATCCGCACCGAGCAGGATCGCGGCGTCGTGTGGCTGATCGACGACCGCTTCGCCCAGCCGGGCATCAGGACCTTGATGCCGGCATGGTGGGAACTCGATTCACGCCAATAGCTCGCGTACTCGCTGGTAGCCGCTGCGGCTGATCGGAAGCTTCACGCCATCCCTGAGCACCGCGCAGTGGTTGTCCTTGCTGACCGGCTCGATGCGCTCGATCGCGCCGACATTGACGATGTAAGAGCGGTGGATGCGCACGAAGGCGGCGCCGTCGAGCTGCGCTTCGAGTTCGGACAGGCGCTGGTGCTTCAGGTAGTTCTTGCCGCCGGCCGCGATCCGCACGTAGTCGTCCTGCGCCTCGATATGGTCGATCGTGCTGGCGGCGACCACGTGCACGCGGGCGCCATCGCGGATCAGGATCCGTTCGAGCGGCTGCTGGCGCGCCTGAGCCTCCTTCACCGCCGCTTCGATCCGCGCAGGCTGAGGCGAACGCAGGCGCGCCTGGTTCAAGGCCTCGGCCAGGCGCTCGCGCGAGAACGGCTTGAGCAGGTAGTCGAGCGCATGCACCTCGAAGGCGCGCAACGCAAACTGGTCGTAGGCGGTGGCGAAGATGTAGTGCGGCTTGGCGCCGGCCAGCTCCACCACCTCGAAGCCATCCAGCTTGGGCATCTGGATGTCCAGGAAGACCAGGTCGGGATCGTGCTCGGCGATCGCCTTGACCGCCTCGAAGCCGTTGGCGCATTCGGCCACGATCTCGACGTCGGGATGGGCCGCCAGGTATTCGCGCAGCAGCGCGCGCGCCAGGTGTTCATCGTCCACGATCAGGGTGCGCATCCATTACTCTCCTGTGTCGGCGGGCAGCACCAGCTCCACCCTGAAAATATTGTCCACGCGCGCCGCATGCACGCTCGCTTCGATCCCGTACTCCGCCAGCAGGCGCGCGCGCACATTGGCCAGGCCAATGCCGCCCCCCGCGGCCGTGCCGGAGCCATCCGGATCGACGTCATTCTCCACCCGCAGCCTGAGCTGCGAACCGGCGCGCTCGACGTGCACGCGCACCACCCCGCCATCGAGCAGCTGGCCGATGCCGTGCTTGACCGCGTTCTCGACCAGCGGCTGCAGGATCATGGGCGGCAGCAGGCAAGCCTCCGCCTGCTCGTCCACGTGGCGCTCCACGCCCAGGCGGGGCCCGAAGCGCACCCCCTCGATCGCCACGAAGCGCTCGACCAGTTCCACTTCCTGGGCCACCGTCACCTTGCGGTGCGCCTCCAGTCCCAGCGTATGGCGAAAGAAGCCCGCCAGCTGCAAGGTCATGTCGCGCGCCGCGCCGGCGTCGATCGCCGTCAGGGCGCTGATCGAATTGAGGCTGTTGAACAGGAAGTGCGGATCGACCTGGGTGCGCAGCATGCGCAGCTCGGCGTCCTGGGCCAGGAGCTTGAGTTCGAGCTCGCGCCGCTCCAGGCCGCGCGCGCGCTCGAATTCCAGCGCCAGGTAGTGGGCGCAGGCGGTCATCCCGTACAGCAGCACGCCGACGCCGAACATCACCGCCGTCAGGGCCCGCGACATCGCCACGTCATCGTCGCCCGTCGCCAGCCACCGCCACCACGCGGCCCAGCCGGACGCCGCGGCGCACCACAGCAACGCCGCGCACACGGCGGTGACAAGGAACACGCCCAGCACCGCCGGCGTCGACTTGCGCGCCAGCGGATAGGCGCGGCACAGGTAATACGCCGAGAAGCCGCACACGGCGGCGTAAACCAGCACCAGCGGCAGCGCGAACAGCAGGCTGGCAGCCAGGCCGGCGCCGCCCGTGGCGGACAGCAGCCCGGCCAGCATCAGCCCCAGCATCAGCCAGGCCGCCAGGTACAGCGCGGCGCTGCGCCGCGCCCAGAATCCGCCGCCCATCAGTTGCGGATTTCCACGCCACCCATGATCGCGTAGCCGCGGATGAACAGCCGCTTGCTGTTGTCCGGCGGCGCGATGGTCTTTTCCTCGAAGCCGCCCAGGATCGGCGTGCCGTGCAGGACGATGGTCCAGTCGGGCGGGCACTTGATGGTCACGCCGCCCCAGAAGGCGAACACATTGACCACCGCCTCGCCCTGGATCGAGGCGCCGCGCATATCGAGCTCGCAGCCGCCCATCACCGCCGTGATCTCGCCGCCGCGGAAGTTCTGGCTCGTGACGCGGCGCTCGTAGCCGCCCAGGATGGCGGTGATGTCCAGCACCTCGCCCACGCCCGCGTCCACGGGCGCGCCGTCGACCATCGCCACCCCGTGTTCCAGCGCGCGCTTGCCGCGCAGCGCCTTCGCCACCAGAAGGCCACCGAGGCCGATCAGGACCAGCGGCCAGATGGTGCGCCAGCTGAAGTCGATGATGTCCATCCGGTCCAGCATCAACAGGATGCCGACGCCGACCAGGCCGGCCCCGAGCAGGGTGCCGCCCTGGGTCCGGGTGTCGCACAGCTTGACCGTGCCGACGATGACGAACAACATCGGCCAGAACGAGAAGGCGCGGTGCATGTCGACGAAGCCCAGGTTATCGAGCAGGAACAGCAGCCCCATCCCGATCACGAGCAGGCCGAGCACGACCTGGCTCGTCACCCCTTTTGCATGAGGATCATTTTTCATGGCGGTTCCTCTGGTTGTTGGCGAATCGGCGCGCGATGAACGGATCGAGCACCAGCTTGACGCCCCACATCAGGATGAACAGCGGCCAGCTGTTGCGGAAGGTCAGGCCGAAGGCGTTCTCCAATACGGCGAACAGCCACAGGCCGGTGAACACGGTCCACAAGCCGTTGCCGAATTCCTTCGGGCTCGGGTAGCCGATGGTCTGGCCGATGCCGACCACGACCAGCAGCAAGGGGGCGTAGTGCCAGTAATCCTGGGCATCGATATAGTGCAGGCGGTCGAGCAGCACCACCGCGCCGACGACGATCAGCAGCAGGCCCCACAGCACCTGCTTGCGCCAGCGATAGGCGTCTTCGGACTCCATTGCGTCACTCCTTCTGGTTATCGAACTGGATATACGATAACAAAAGGGAAGGCAATCGCGAAAGCGCTATTCGGCGAATGGCGGCTGGAAGGCGGCGAATGGAGAGCGCACGCGGCGGGCGGCGATGAATGAAGAAGAGCGGGAAGGATGGACGAAAAAAGCCCGCCTCGCAGGCGGGCCGTGTGCAGCGTATGGGCTGGATCAGGCGGTTGTCTGCGCCTGCTCGCGCTTTGCCTGGCCTTTCGGCTGGTTGCGGTACTTGGCGCGGGCCTCAAGCTGGCGCACGGCTTCGCGCGCGACGTTGGCGCGCTTGATCTCGAGGCGTTCTTTCTTGCCGCGGTGCTGGGCGATGTGTTTGCTGCCAATCTTGCTGGTCATGGATGTCTCCTGTGGTGGGCTGGGCGCCGCGTCCTCGCGGGACGTCGGCGCGGAAAGAGGGAAAATCAGGAGCGGTTGGTGCCCATCTTGAGGTCGGCCGGCATCAGCATGCCCCAGCCAAGCTGGCGCCGGATTTCTTCCGGGGTCGGTGGCGGTTTCGGATCGCGCGAGCGACGTTCGAGATAGGCGCGCACCAGATGCTTGGGTGGATGCTTGACATCGTACATGGCAACCTCCGCTTGTCGTTGCGGGGCGCGCCTGGACTGCTGGCGGCGCGTCCCTGAAATTGGTGCCGATCCTCGAGGCGACCGGCTAACCTGTTGAGGTTTCGGATGGCAGCGAATCGAATCGCGCGTTCCTCACTCAGACAGGTGCATCTTATCGAAACCGCAGCCACTGCACCGTTAGGTGACGCACACTGTGCGCGTCAATACGGCCCAGCCCTCCAGGTGACCTGCGTGTGACGGCGATGGACGCAAAAAAAAGGGGAGCCGAAGCTCCCCTGATGTCATGCGATCGCGGCGATCAGAACTTGTAGCGCAGGTTCAGATAATACTGGCGGCCGCTGACATCCAGCTTTTGCTGCTCTTCCTCGCTATAGCGATACTGGGCGCGCTTGGCATTGGTCAGGTTGGTCGCGCTGAACGCGAGTTCCAGGTTCTTGGTGAAGTAGTAGTTGGCGGAGAACGCCAGCGTGGTCACCGCGTCGGCATAGGTCGGGGCGGTCGGCATCGCGATGCCGTTGATCACCGAGAGACCCTGGCTGTTGGCGGTCGGCGACGGCGCCGTGGTGCTGTTCACGTATTCGCCGCGGTAGTTGGCCACCAGTCGCGACGACAGCTTGGCATCCTCGTAGTACAGGCCCACGTTGCCGGTCCATTCGGATGCGCCCACCATCGGGCGGCCGTCGTCGACCTTGGTCTTGGCGCGGCTGACGTTGGAGGTGAAGCCGAAGTTGGTCTTGCCGAACGGTTGCTCGTACTGCAGCTCGATGCCGTTGATCTTCGCGCCCTGCTGCGAGGCCGTGTTGATGAAGAAGGTCTTCACGGTCTGGTCGCGCGGATCGAGCAGGTCGACGGTGGAGCTGCCGACTGCGCCGGTCTTCGGATAGCCGTCGATCGACGAATGGAAGACGCTCACCGCCACGACCGAACGCGGCGCGAAGTACCACGACCACGACAGGTCGAGGTTGTCCGAGGTTTGCGGCTCCATGTCCGGATTCGGACCGGTCACGCGGCAGCCGTTGGCGTCGCAGCCCGGGGTGCCGAAGCCGCTGCCCAGCAGATTGTAGTTCTGGCGGCCGATGGTGCGGCTGACGCCGAAGCGCGCCAGCATGTCATTGCCCATGTCATAGCGCAGGTTCAGGCTCGGCAGCCAGTTGTCGAAGGTGCGCTTGGTCGGCGTCTTGTAGTACAGGATGCCGGCGGTGGGATTGAACGGCTGGCCGTCGAAGTAGGCGGTGGCGTCGCCGGCATCGGTGATCGCGCCAGGATAGGCGGCGCAGGGAACCGGAGCCTGGCCCGGCTCCACGCGCCGGCAGGCGCCGGCCGGGATCGGGGTGGCGATATTGGCCTTGACCTCGGTGCGGGTGAAGCGCACGCCGAGGTTGCCCGACCAGCGCTCGCCTTCCAGGTTGGCCATCACGTAGGCCGCGCTCTGGCGCTCCTGCATGTCGATCTCGGAGTTGACACGGCGCTCCCAGGCGTCGCTGGTCACCTTCGTGTTGGCGGCAATGTATTCCTTGATCGCTTCCGGCGTGTAGGTGAAGCCGGTGTTGTCCCAGCCCGCCGGACCATCGAGACCGTCGCCGAAGTCGCCCGGGAACGCCTGCCAGCCGGTGGTCGGGGTCGGGGTGTTGGACACCACACGGCCGGTGACCGGGTCGACGGTGATGCCGTTGCGGAAGGCGGGACCGCGGCGGCCGCTGGTGCGCTTGTGGTCGGCGAAGCGCACGCCGCTTTCCAGCGACTGGAAGATGCCGCGGTCGAGGCGGTACTCGGCGTCGAACTGCGCGCTCCATTCCTTGTCCACGGTCTTCACGCCGGATGCGGCGCGGTCGACGATCGTGTAGCCGCTGCCGTCCGGGTTCAGGCCCGGCTGGTTGCCGCCGGCGTTCTGGTACTGGACGAACGGCGCGTCGTGCAGGTCGCCCAGCGCGTACGAGATTCCGGTGCCGTAGCGCGCCAGGGTCAGGCCCTGGTCGAGTTTGGTCTGGCCGACGCCGCGGGTGGCCGACAGCAGGGTCTTCACGGTGAGGTCATCGTTGACGCGATACTTGGCATCGAGGTCGAGGAAGGAGCTTTCGGCCTTGGCGCCGTCGCGGAAGAAGCCTTCCGAATTGCCGACGTACTGCGGCGTGGTCCCGTCGGGGAAGACGATGTCGGCCGCCTTCAGCACCTTCAGCGGATGGCCGTAAACCGTGGTCTCGTCGACGATCACCGGATTGCGGATCTGCGCGTACACGCGCTGGCCCTTCGAATTGGTGTTGGCGGCGGCGGCGGTCGTCTGTCCGAGCGGCTGGTTCTTACCGAGCAGCATGGAATAGATGGCGCTCGAGGTCAGGCGGCCGTGGTTATCCGCGTCCATGGCCGAATGGAAGCCGGTCATGGTGACGTCGAGGTCGCGGTTCGGCTTGAACTGCAGCGACAGCATGCCGCCCTTGCGGTCGCGCACCGACTCCACGAACTCCGAGCTCATCGAACCGGGCAGGCGCACGCCGTTGAGGTCGGCCGCGGTGTAACCGGTGCCGGCCAGCGACGCGTCGGTAATGCCCAGCATGGTCGAGGTGTTGATCACGTCCCAGCCGCTATTGGTGCCGTAGGCGAAGCGCGACACCGAGTCGCGCCGCACGTGGCGTTTTTCGGCGAACAGCGCGGCCAGCACGCCGAAGGTGCCGGCCTCGTTCTTCCAGGTGACCGAACCGTTCATGTCCGGCGCGTAGCGGCCCGGCAGGTCGGCATAGCTGGCGCCGACGCTGACCACGCCCGAGAAGCGCTCTTTCTGCGCCAGGGGTTTGCGGGTACTGACGTTGATGGTGCCGGCCAGGCCGCCATCGACGATGTTCGCCTGCGAGCTCTTGTAGACGACCGCCTGCTGCAGCACGTGCGACGGCATCAGCGACAGGCTGGTCGAGCGCGAGCTCGACGCCTGGTCGGCGACATACCAGTCGGCGCTGCTGACCGCGTGGCCGTTGAAGATGATCAGCGACATGTCCGGATTGGTGCCGCGCATCGACACCTTCTCCGCTTCGTCGTAGTCGGTGCGGACCGCCACGCCGGCGAGGCGCTGCAGGGAGTCGGCCAGATTCTTGTCCGGCATCTTGCCCACGTCTTCGGCGGTGATCACCTCGACGTTGGCCGAGGCGTCGCGCTTGACCGACAGGGATTTGGCCAGCGAGGCACGGATGCCCGTCACTTCCACGGTCTGCATCGGCACGTCGGGGGTGGCTTCCTGCGCCATGACCGGCAGGGCTGCAAGGCTCCAGACTGCCATCGATACGGCCGCTGCGAGCGGCTTCTGCTTGAACATCTTCTCTCTCCTGGGAATAGTGCTATCGTGTTTCTTAAGACAGGCTGAAGACTGCCATGATCGGAGTATTCATGAAGTATTCCGTCCGTGAATAATCACTTGTGTTCGCTTCTATATAACTTGAAGGAATGTACATAAAGTCGCCCTCCGTGCGGTTATGGCTGGACGAAGAAATTTCATTACCCAAGCCGGGCGCACCAGATTAGCTTGACGTTTTTACCCCACATTGATGAACGCCATGCGCCTTGCCTGCCTGCTGCTTGCCAGCGCCGTCCTGACCGGGTGCGCGACCGCGCCCGCCACCCAGTCCATCCCGGGGGCGCCGCCTGCGCCCACGCCCCTGTCGGCGCTGCTGCAAAAACAGGTCTACCAGATGACGCCGTTCGAGGCCGGCCAGTACATCGCCCACATGCAGGGCGCCGAGCCGGACCTGCGCAAGCGCATCGCCGCGATCGGGCGCCAGAACATCGGCCAGCCCTACTCGCTGCACCTGCTGGGCGAGTTCCCCTACGAGATCCACGACAGCCTGCCGCTCTACAGCCTGGCGCAGAGCGATTGCGTGGTGTTCGCCGAGCATACCTATGCGATGGCCTTGTCCGCCACGTGGGAAGAGTTCTTCTGGATGCTGCAGCGGATCCGCTACCGCGACGGCGTGATCGGCGTGGCCACGCGCAACCACTACACCGAGATGGACTGGAATGTGGCCAACCGCTGGCTGGTGACGGACGTCAGCGCGGAACTGGCTGGACCAGGCGGCCCGTCGTACGACATGAAGGTCGACCGCGCGCGCTTCCTGGCCACCCGCCACAACACGGTGCGCGACATCCCGGTCGAGACCAGCCGCCAGGCCTATGTGCCCAAGGAACAGGTGGCGGCCATCGCCGGCCAGCTGCAGGAGGGGGATTTCGTCAACGTGATCTCGACCCGCGACGGCGAGTACTGGGCCTCGCACGTGGGCCTGGTGGTGCTGGGACCGAACGGCGAGCGCCACTTCCTGCATTCGGCCGAACCGCAGGTGCGCGAGGAGACGTTCGACTCGTATATATCGCGCACGCTCGAGCGCCAGGAGCGCAACGCGCGTGCGGGCAAGCGCGGCCAGGCGCTGGCCGGCTTCAAGTTCCTGCGCCTGAACGAACAGATCACGGTGCCGCCGATGGCGCCGCAGCCGCGTCCGGGGCGTCCTGCCGCCTGACGTCCTGCATCGTCGACCGCGTTCCGGCCTGCCGGGTCGGGACGCCTGTTTATCTCCGCCATTCCCAACGGCATCCGCCGCCCCCGCGCTTCCCCAAATATCTCGAATCAAATAAATGGTCGCTGGAAATTATTATACAGCGCCATTTCTTATATTCACTTCTTCATATCAACCTTTGTATTCATGCATTATATCCCCTATCGCTGTTGAGTGACCTCAAACCTGTCACTCAATCTCGGACAGATAATAAGTTTATACACACAAAACCAATCGGCAAAACCACCCCACCCAGCGCAGAGTTTTATTTAAACGCCTGATCGGGCAGTAAACCATTATTTTGATTGCAGCAGCACGTCGTTCTCTTTCAGCGAGAAGCCGATTGCCATGTCAATTCAACGCCACAACCTACCGCACCAGCTCTGCGCGAGAATCGTGTCCATGCATCGCACTGCGAAGGCCGCCCTGGCCATCGCCGTCGACCTGGTTGCGCTTCCCGTGTGTTTTTTAATCGCAATGATATTGCGCGGTGGCGATTTACAACTTGCAAAACAATTTGGTCCGGGCTCTTATTTACTGGTGGCGGTGCTGACGATAGCGGCTTTCTGGCTATCCGATTTATACCGCGCCGTCATCCGCTTTATCGACCATCGCCTGCTCACCCTGACCGGTCTCGCATTGGGCATTGCCGTATTATGCGCCTATCTTGCGTTGGTATTCCTCGATGAGGCGCGATTTCCGCGCAGCGCGCTGGCGATATATTGGTTCATCGCTTTTTCCTATGTCGTCGTATCGCGGATCGGCGTGCGCAAACTGCTGCGCAGCCAGCGCGGCCACTTCGCCGGCAAGACCTTGGCGGTCGCCATCTACGGGGCCGGCGAGGCCGGCGCCCGGCTGGCCCAGATCATGCGCGACGGCGACGAGTACCGCCCGCTGTGCTTCTTCGACGACAAGCACGCGCTGAACGAGCGCACCGTGGCCGGCCTGCGCGTCTTCCACACCTCGCGCCTGGTCGAGCTCGGCGCCGCGCTCGGCATCCGCACCATCGTCATCGCCCTGCCCGCCGCCACGCCCGAACGCCTGCGCGAGCTGATGCAGCGCCTGGGTCAGGCCGGCGTACCCACCAAGATCCTCACCCGGCTGGTCGACCTGGCCGACGACAGGGCCAGCGACAAGTCGGTCCTGCGCGACGCCATCCGCGAGATCAAGTTCGAAGACCTGCTCGGCCGGCCGCCGGTTCCGCCGCGTCTCGACCTGTTCGCGCGGTGCGTGCGCGGCAAGGGGGTGCTGGTGACGGGCGCCGGCGGTTCCATCGGCAGCGAACTGTGTCGCCAGATCGTCACCCTGAGCCCGGCGCGCCTGCACCTGATCGACCACTCCGAATACGCCCTCTACACCATCCGGCAAGAGCTGGCGGCGCGGTTTCCCGACCTGCCCATCCACGCCCACCTGGGCTCGGTCTGCAATGCCGACCTGGTCGAACGCGTGCTGGCCGCCGGCGGCATCGACACCATCTACCATGCCGCCGCCTACAAGCACGTGCCCCTGGTAGAGACCAATATCGTCGAGGGCCTGCGCAACAATGTGCTGGGGGCCCAGATCATCGCCGCCGGCGCGGCGCGGCACGGCGTCCAGACCTGCGTGCTGATCTCCAGCGACAAGGCGGTGCGGCCGACCAATATCATGGGCGCCAGCAAGCGCATCGCCGAGCTGATCTTCCAGGCTGCGGCGGCTCGCGCCGCCGGTGGGTGCGCACCGGGCGACGACGCAAGCGGTGGCGCCGGCCATGACCCGGCCCATGGCGCGGGAAACAAGGCAGGCACGACATTCTGCATGGTCCGCTTCGGCAATGTGCTGGGCTCCTCGGGGTCCGTGATCCCCCTGTTCCAGCGCCAGATTCAGCGCGGCGGGCCGGTGACGATCACCCATCCCGAGGTGTCGCGCTACTTCATGCTCATCCCCGAGGCGGCCCAGCTGGTGATCCAGGCCGGCGCCATGGCCAAGGGCGGCGACGTGTTCGTGCTCGACATGGGCGAGCCGGTGCGCATCCTCGACCTGGCGCGCACCATGATCGCCATGCACGGCCTCACCGAGCGCACGCCGCAGCAGCCGCGCGGCGACATCGAGATCCAGTTCATCGGCTTGTTCCCGGGCGAAAAGCTGCATGAAGAACTGCTCACCGACGGCACCGTCTTCCCGAGCGAGCACCAGCGCATCATGCGCATGAAGGAGAGCGCGCTGCGGCCCAATGTGCTCGAGACCTGCATCACCTGTCTCATGATGGCCTGCGAGACCCATGAGCGCGCCCCATCGAGTCGATGGTCAAGGCCATCGTGTCCGAATACGTACCCTCGACGCCGGCGCCCTTGCCGCAGGCGCCGGTCGAGGAGCCCGTGCCTGCCGGCCTGATTGGCAAGTTCGTGCCGTTCCGGATCTAGCGCCTGCCGGCGCCGCCGTTTCATACCGTCACATCGTTGTCATACGTGCCGTCTTTACCTGCAGTCATACAGTCAATGTCGAGGAAACCCATGCGAGACGAGAACCAATCAGTTCACCTGGAGCAGCTGCTGGACCGGCTGCGCGACCGCCATGCCGTGATCGGCATCATCGGGCTCGGCTACAGCGTATTGAGATAGCCCTTCAGGTCGACCGCGGATTCCTCGGGCAAGGGTTCGGGCGGGCGTGGATCGAACGGCACCGACAGCACCGGCGGGCTGTGCGAGACCTGTTTGAGCGAATGCGCCTCGTGCGGGCTGGTCATGGCGGGACTCCTCGGGACAGCATCGGCAGTTGCTCAGGGACGATTCGTGACGCCAACGGCATTCGTCAGCGCGCCCGGGAACAGCAGGCTCAGGTGGCGGTTCCAGTTCGCCAGCGGCGAGGCCGCGACGTACACGACGTCCTTGGGCCGCAATTCGAAGGTCTCGGCCATCGCCAGCGCGCCGGAATCGCGCGCGTCGAGCCGGAACACGCGGGTGCGGTCCTGCGCCTTGCGCACCACGTACACCTGGCGCGCATCGCCGCTCAGGGGACTGATGCCGCCCGTCTCGCCCAGCGCTTCGTTGAGCGTGAGCCGGCCGTCGTGCATGGTGAGCGCCTTCGGCGAGATCACCTCGCCCGAGACGAACACTTTGCTCTCGTCGCGCGAATGCACGCGCACGACGTCGCCATGCGCCAGCAGGATGGTGCCCGGATTGACGCCCTTCTGCACCAGCTCGCGCAGATTGACGTGGAAGCGGTCGTCGCCACGCTCGATCACGATGCGGCTCTGGTCCGCGGCCGGTTGCATGCCGCCGGCGCGGTTCAGCGCCTCGACCAGGGTCATCGGGATGTCGTCGATCGCCTGCAGGCCGGGCGTGCGCACTTCGCCATCGACATAGACGCGGCGGCTGCGGTAGGCCTGCACACGCAGGGTGAGGTTCGGATTGGCGATATAGCGGGCGAGCTTGCCGGTGAGCAGAGCGCGCGCTTCTTCCTCGGTCTTGCCATCGAGGCTGAGCAGGCCGATCAGCGGGAACTGGATGCGGCCCTGATGATCGACCGCGAAGCCTGGCGGCGTCGCGTTCGGCTGGACGACGCCGCTGTCGGCGGCCGATGTGGCCATGGTCATGCCGCCGGCGGCCAGCTCCGGATGGCCCCAGACCACGATCGACAGGATGTCGCCGCGCCCGATGGTATACGGCGGCGGCCGGGACACGAACAGGGGTGTGAGGTCTTGCCGGGCGACGCTGGCCTGCGCCGCGCGCTCTTTTTCGATGAGGGTTTCGGTGATCAGCTCGGTGGTGGGCGCCGACGCATCGCCGGGACCGCCCGAACGCGCCGCCTCACCGAAGCCGATGCCGGTCGCGCAGGCCGACAGGGCGAGACACAAGGCAAACATCAGGGCGATGGTGGACACGGACACCGGCGCGCGAAGCGACCGTGGAGCGCATCGTGAAGCCCGCGACAAATCCCTTATTGCAACTGAACGACACCGAGCCATGATTGTTGCCTATCAAAAATAGACGCAGTAGGTGAACGATTCAGTTCAGAGTACGGCGTCCATCGGACTTGGCTTTGCAGCGTATCAAATGGCGAACGGCGGCGTCGGTCAGGTCTGGTACGACGGGCAAAACGTGGCGGGCTTCGGACAGGGTGGTTCAGCGCATCTCTTCGATCAGCTTCAGTCCATCGGCGAAGCGCCAGATGCGGCGGATCTCGATGATGTCGAATTGTGCGGCGACATTCGGCGGAAACGCGGAATAGCGGGCATTCAGGCGCACGAAGCGGCGCACCGCGTCGTCCATGTCGGCCCGTCCGCTCGAGCGGATGATGGTGACGTCGTCGATGCTGCCGTCGCTGCGCAGCGACACGCTGACCAGGGGGTCGATGCGCACGTCCTGCAGCGACAGGCGTGCGCCTCCAAGCACCGCGTTGCGCTCCAGCTTCTGGCGCACGCTGTCGACATAGAGGCGCAGCGGCGCGTCGCGTTCGCCGCCGTCGGCCAGCACCCGACGTCCGCCCATCGTCCGCTCGGCCGGCGCGGCGGGCGCATTCACGTTGGGAATGGTCACGCCGCGCAGCAGTTCGCGCGCGCGATTGCCGGGCAAGCCGGCCAGCGCCCCGGCGCCGGGCTGGCTTCCGCCGCCGCTGCCGGCACCACGACCCGCTCCCTGGCCCGGGCCGACGGGCATGGAAGCCATCGCCGCCGCGCCCGCGCCGGGACCCGGCGCCTGTGCCTGCATCCGCTGCGCGGCGGCCTGGCGCGCGGCTTCTTCCGCCTGCTGGCGGGCCAGGCGTTCGGCCTCGGCGCGCGCCTGCTGTTCCGCTTGCTGTTGCGCCTGTCGTTTCGCCTGTTCTTCCGCCTGCTGCTGCGCCAGCTGGCGTGCGCGCTCCTGCGCCAGTTGCTGCTGCGCGCTTTCCTCGACGCGCCGGCGCTCGGCCTCCTCTTGCGCAAGACGCTGCGCTTCCAGGCGTTGCCGCTCGGCGCGCTCCTGCTCCCGCATCTGCTCCCGCAGCTGCTCCTGCATCTGCGCCTGACGCAGCGCTTGCTCGGCGGCCTGCTGCGCGAGACGCTGCTCGGCCTGCACGCGCGCGGCCTGTTCCTGCGCCTGCTGACGCTCGGCTTCGCGCAGTCGCGCGATCCGCGCCTCGTCCTCGGCCACGCGACGATCTTCCTCGCGCCGTTGCTGTTCGAGCCGCTCCTGCGCGACCCGTTCCTGCGCCAGCCGCTCGGCGGCCTCACGCTCCGCCTGGGCCAAGCGCTCCAGCTCCTCTTCCGCCGCCAACAGGCGCTGGCGTTCTTCCTCGGCCTGTTGCGCGACGAGATCCGGACCAGGATCCACGACTTCGGCCGGTTCCGCCGGAGGTTGGTCCGCGACCGCGTCGGCCAGTGCCGGCGCATCGAGCGCCGGCTCAGGAACGACGTCCGGCAAGGGCACGGGAACGGTGAACTCGGATTCGGGATTCGGCGCGGCCACGATCACCGGGGGTGGCACTTCGCGCAACTTGCGCTTCGGCGCGGGCGGCTTGGGGCGCTTCGGACGCCGGGCCTGGGCAGGCGGCCGCGCCTCGGCCTGGACGATCGGTGGCGGCGGCGGGTCGACCAGGCGCAGGCCCCGCGTCGGCGCAGGCGCCGGTGGCGGTGGCGGTGGCGGCGCAGGCGCCGGTGGCGGTGGCGGCGCGGGCGTCGGCGTCGGCGTTTCAGGCAATGGGGGAATCGGGGCGGTTGCCGGCTGCGCCTCAGGGGATGGCGCCAGCGTGACGTCAATCGGTCCGCCGCCGCCGAGATCGAGGCCGGGCACACCGAACTGCAGCGACAATACCAGCCCGTGCAGCAAGACCGAAATGGCAATGCCCACGCCCAGGCGCCGGTCGCTGCGTGCCTGATCGTGTCCTCGCCTGCCAGCGGTCGCTTGGGTCATGTCGTCGCTTGAGCAATATTGTCAAGCTGGCATCTTAGCGTTTACTCAGCGGTAATGCGAGGCGCACGATTCAAATACTCCCGCTGGCGGGCGGCTCCGTGCACACGCTGGCGCGAACGCCCGGCCAGCGCCGTTCACTTGCTCGACGTGCCCGGCATCGCGCCCACCAGCGCCCGCAGTCCGGCTTGCGCCTGGGCCCAGGGCGTGCCGGCCAGTTGCTCCGCGCAGGCTGGGCAGGCCTGCATCGGATTGCAGTCGTGCGCCAGCTCGACGTAATTCAGGCCGACCACGGTCTTGCCCTGGTAGCTATCGACCCGGGCCGGCTTCGCAGATGAGGCCTGCACGCCGGCCGCGCCGTCGAGCCACTTGGCGAACGGGTCGGTGGCCACGCCGTCCGGCACGTACCAGCGTTTGCGGGTCGGGTTCCAGCGGGCGCCGAGCGCCTTGGCGGCGTCCTTTTCGGCATAGGGAACGGTGAGAAAAACCATGAACGAAGGCACTCCGGAATCGATGTCAATGCGGTCCGCTATTCTACAGGCACCGTACCCTGGCGGCGGTATGGTTCGACCTGTCACTTTTCGCTCCGGCGCCTGTCCCACGCGGCATCGCTTTCGCGCTGCTCGCGGCGGTCCTTGCGCCAGGTGTACACCAGATTGACGAGCGCCCCCAGCAAGCCGGTCAGGATGCCGACCAGGATGCCCAGGTCAGACAGCGTCAGCGTCGTGGCCAGGTCGGCGCCAAGCAGGCGCAGGTAAGTGTCAATGATCATCGTGTCTCCCGTGCTTCGCTCTGAAGCGGCGCATGGGCATCGTGATCGACCCTGAGCCACGTCAATGCAGTGAATGAAAGTATAGGAAAACTATACCACATCAGTAAATAAAAACTATACTCCTAAGTATAGTTTTCCTATACCATGCCGATATGGATCTCCAAACGATGATTGCGTGCTGGGTGAGAGAAGCGCGCACCGGCGCCGGCCTGTCCGGCACGGCGCTCGGCGCGCGGCTGGCGCTCGAGCTCGGCACCGAGCGCGGCAATACCAAGGCCAATATCTCGCACTGGGAAAACGAAAAGCACAGCCCGAACCTGAAACAGCTGCTGGCCATTTCCCGGGTCACGGGCCGCAGCCTGCCGCCGGACATCCTGGCGTCGATGTCGGGCGCGCCGGCGCAGGACGCGCCGCCCCCTGGCGGGTTGAGCAATATCCTGCGGGTGGTGGCGGCCGAAGGCGACGACGACGGCTTCGTGCAGATCCCGATGGTCAAGCTGCGGCTGTCGGCGGGCATCACCGGCTATCAGACCGAGCCGGAACGGCGCGATGGCGGCACGCTCGGCATGCGCCGCACCTGGATCGAGCGCAACCAGTACCACCCGTCGCACCTGATCGCGATCTACGTCAAGGGCGAGAGCATGGAACCCTCGCTGTACGCGGGCGACATCGTGGTCATCAACACGCTCGAGACCAAGCTGGTCGACGGCGCCGTCTATGCCTTCAACTACGAGGGCGAGGCCGTGGTCAAGCGCCTGGCGCGCGACGCCGGCCAGTGGTGGCTGACCTCGGACAACGTCGATCAGCGCAAATACCACCGCAAGCTATGCCAGGGCGGCGAATGCATCGTCATCGGGCGGGTGGTGCGCAAGGAAAGCGACCGCATTTGAGACTGACCGGCGGCATCGTCACCGTGCGCGGCGTCCGGATGGCGCTCGTCTTCGCCGATCCGGCCTCGCTGCGGGCCGGCGTCGGCGACGCCCTGCTGGCGCGGCTCGGTCCCTGGTTCCCGCGCCTGCCGATCATGCTGGTGGCCCCGCGCGCGCACCCGGCGCGGGCCTACGCGCAGTTCGATACGCGCGCGCTGCTGCCGGAACTCGACCTTGCCGGCATGGTCGAACGAGAGATCGACCTCGACGGGCCGCCGCCCGACGCCACCTCCCCGCCGTTCTAGGAGGGCGCCTGCCCGAAGGCGCTTGGAGCCCGCTCCAGGATGCGTCGCAAGGCCGGGTGGTGCACGCGCCGCTCGACCGTCACCGCATAGATCTGCTCGACGATCGAATCGATCACGCCCACCTGCACCAGCCCATACTGCGCGCACAGCGCGTCCGCCAGCACGGTCGGCGCCGCCATGAAGCCGGCGCCCGCGCCAGCGAAGGAGCCGAGCAAGGCGCCGTCGTCGAATTCGCCCACCACGATCGGACGCAGCCCATGCGCTTCGAGCCAGGCCTTGAGCTGGCTGTGCAGGGCGGCGTCCTCGCCCGGCATCAGGAACGGCGCGTCCTTCAGGCGTTGCGGAAATGGTCCGGCCCAGCGCCGGCAGACCTCGGCATGAGCGACCACCGTCACCGTGCTCGATCCCAGCAGGTGGCTGTGACCGCGCACCGCGCCGCCGGGCGGCAAGCCCTGGTCCGAGATCAGCAGGTCGAGCCGGTGCGCGCTCAGGTCTTCCATCAGGTCGGCGAAGCGCCCTTCCCGGCACACGAGGTGCATGGCCAGGCCGGCGTCGCGCGCCGGTTGCAGCAGGCGAAAGGCCATCGTCTTGGCGATCACGTCGCACAGGCCCACTCGCAACGTTTCCGTCTCCGTGAACACGCCGCGCCGCACTGCCTGCTCCAGCTCGTTGCCAAGACTGAAGATTTGGTCGGCATAGCGCAGCACCGTCTTGCCGGCTTCGGTCAGCGCCAGTCCGCGTCCCTTCTTGCGCAGCAATTCCTCGCCAAGCTGTTCCTCCAGCACCTGCAACTGGGTGCTGATCGCCTGCGGCGACACGTGCAACTGCTCCGCTGCGCGGGCGACGCTGCCGACCGTCGCGACGGCGTGAAAGTACTGCAGGTGCTTGTAATTGATCATGCAACACCACTAAAAAATGGGATGATTTCGAAAGATTATTCGATTTTACTTTCGATTGGCAGCGCCGTATATTGGTGACTCCCAGTTCTTTTGAAGCGAGGAATGCAATGAGAAGTTACCCCACCAACAGCCCGAAAGCCATGTGCCGCCTGCTGGCGCTGGCCATGATCGTCGACGGCCGCATCGCGCCGCAGGAACTAAAGAGCCTGCACCGGAGCGGCGTGCTCGGGGCGCTGCGGGTGAGCGAAGACACCTTCGACGACACGGCGGGCGAATTGACCCAGGACTTGCTGGCGACCAGCGCCGACCGCGAGGGCGGCATGGTCGAGATCGAGCCGGCGACGATCGACCGCCTGCTGGACGAGGTGCAGGACGAGGCGCTGCGCGTCACGGTCCTCAAGGGCATGCTCGATATCGTGCGCGCCGACAGCGTGATCGACCACCGCGAGCGCCGGCTGCTGCGCCGCGCGATGCATGCCTGGGGCGACTCGGGCGCCGAGGCCGTCAGCGCGGCTTGACGATCGGGGCGGCGCCGAGCCGCCCCCCACATGCATACATTGAAAGACATGCTTGCGATTCAGGTGTCGCCGTTACAAAGCGACACCATTTCAACACATCGGCGCAATAGCCCAGCCATACAATGAAGACCTCACATTGCGCGAGGTCCATCATGCCAAACTATTCCCAGGATCACCGGTACACCCTGACGCCGAACGAGATGGACTGGGCCTGGCGGCTCGACCTGCGACCGGTGCAGGACCCGGAGCTCGGCCAGTACTACGGCCGCACCGCCCACTTCGGCACCCACGACCCGTATGCCAGCCAGGACGACGTCTTCGTCTTCCACGCCACCAGGGGCATGGCGTACACGGTCCAGAGCGGCAGTTACTTCGATCCCGTCGACCTGCGCGTGTTCGACGACCTGGGCAAGGAAATCGCCAGCGACGACGGCAGCGGCGCCTACGGTTATGACTACGCCTCCTTCGTCGCGCCCTATACCGGCTGGTACTACATCGACGCATCATGGAGCCAGGACTACTACGACACCTATGCCAGCCTGAACGTGTACGAAGACCGGGCGCCGGTCTACCCTCCGACCAATGCCATCGTCGGCGCCGGCGGCCACGACATGCTGTACGGTACCCGCTCGGACGACATCGTCGACGGCGGCGCCGGCATCGACACCTTCGTGCTGGAGGGTTATCGCGACGAATACGCGGTCAGCGTGAAGGACGGGACGATCACGGTCACCGACCTGCTGGGTCTCGACGGCGTCGACACCCTGCGCAACGTCGAGCGGCTGTCCTTCGAGGGCGGCGACTACATTTCCTACGAGACCACGGGCTTTCCGGCCGAGGCCTACCGCCTGTACCAGGCGGCCTTCGACCGTACGCCGGACAAGGGTGGACTCGGCTACTGGATCGGCCAGATGGGTGACGGGGCCAGCCTGCACGCGGTGGCGGACGCTTTCGTGCACTCGGCCGAGTTCGGCAAGCTGGTCGGCGCCGCAGCCAGCAATGCCGACATCATCACCCTGCTCTATGCGAACGTGCTCGACCGCGCGCCGGACGCCGATGGATTCGCTTTCTGGAAGCAGGCGCTGGACAGCAAGGCGATCACCGTGGCCGACATGGTGGTGGGGTTCAGCGAAAGCCCGGAAAACCAGGCCAGGGTCATTGGTTCGCTCGAGGCTGGCTACGAGTTCATCGTGACCTGAACGGGCGCGCTGAGTAAGCAGAAGTGGCCCGCCCTACACGAATCGAACGTGTGACCCACAGCTTAGAAGGCTGTTGCTCTATCCAACTGAGCTAAGGGCGGCCTGGAAGAGGCGCTACTATAAACCGTTAGCATTGATGCTTGCAATGTGACAGTGCAAGCGCAGCCGGCGTAGCGATGCGGAAAACAAAACAGGCCGTCGATGACGGCCTGCCTTGATGAATCTTTTGGTCGGAGTACAAGGATTCGAACCTTGGACCCCCTGGTCCCAAACCAGGTGCGCTACCGGGCTGCGCTACACTCCGCCGTGAGAAACATTATAAGCGATGGCGACGCGAAATGCCAGCCCTGGCCAGCATTCGGCCAGACTGGCGATTCCGTCATGCTGCCAGCTTGTCCGCGATGCGGCGCGCCATGCTTTCGGCCACGGCCGCCTCTTTCGCTTCCACCATCACGCGGATCAAGGGTTCGGTGCCGGATGCACGGATCAGCACGCGGCCGTTGTCGCCCAGTTCGCGCTCGACCGCTTCCTTCTCGGCCACCAGCGCCGAATCAAGCGTCCAGTCGAAGCCCGGCGTGACTTTCTTGTTGATCAGGGTCTGCGGGAACAGTTGCAGCTCGCTGCAGCATTCCGCCAGCGATTTATTGCCACGCACCAGGGCCGACAGCACTTGCAGCGCCGACACGATGCCATCGCCGGTGCTGTGCTTGTCCAGCGCCAGCAGGTGGCCCGAGCCTTCGCCGCCGAACAGCCAGCCGCGCTCTTTCATGACTTCGAGCACGTAGCGGTCGCCGACCTTGGCGCGCGCGAAGCCGATGCCCATCTGCTTGAAGGCGACTTCGAGCGCCATATTCGTCATCAGGGTGCCGACGGCGCCCGCCACCGGGCCCGTGCTCATGCGGTCGCGCACCATCACGTACAGCAGCTCGTCGCCGTTGTAGACGCGGCCGTCGGCGTCGACCATGATCAGGCGATCGGCGTCGCCGTCCAGGGCGATGCCGAGGTCGGCCTTGTTGGCCACCACGGCTTCGGACAGCGCCTTCGGCGCGGTGGCGCCGAAGCCGGCGTTGATGTTGAAGCCGTCCGGCTGGGCGCCGATCGAGATCACCTCGGCGCCCAGTTCGTGGAACACGTGCGGCGCGATGTTATAGGCCGCGCCGTGGGCGCTGTCGACGACGATCTTCAGGCCGCGCAGGTCGAGTTCGTTCGGGAAGGTGCTCTTGCAGAATTCGATGTAGCGGCCCTGGGCGTCGCGCAGGCGGGTCGCGCGGCCGAGTTTATCGGAGGCGACGCAGCCCATCGGCTCGTCGATCGCTTCCTCGATCTCGAGCTCCACGGCGTCCGGCAGCTTGGTGCCGTGTTCCGAGAAGAACTTGATGCCGTTGTCCTGGAAGGGATTGTGCGAGGCCGAGATGACGACGCCGGCCTGCAGGCGCAGCGCGCGGGTCAGGTAGGCGATGGCCGGGGTCGGCATCGGACCGGCCAGCATCGAATCGACGCCGGCGGCCGACAGGCCGGCTTCCAGCGCGGCTTCGAGCATGTAGCCCGAGATGCGGGTGTCCTTGCCGATCAGGACGACCGGACGGCCGCTGCTCGACTTGCGGCCCTTGGCCAGGACGGTGCCGGCGGCATAGCCGAGACGCATCACGAATTCAGGAGTAATGGGCGCTACGCCCACCGTGCCGCGCACGCCATCGGTGCCGAAATATTTCCGTGCCATCTAGTTCTCTTTTCTCTTATTGAAACGATTTTTACAGGACCGAGGGGGGATGCATCGCCGCATGCCACACCTTCAGGGCATCGACAGTCTCCGCCACATCATGCACACGCACGATTCTAGCGCCATGCGCTACCGCAGCCAATGCCGCGCCGATGCTGCCGGCCACCCGCTGTTCGACCGGTCGCCCGGTCACGGCGCCGATCATGGATTTGCGCGACATGCCGGCCAGCACCGGCAAATCGAGTTCGTCACGCATGCGCTGCAAGCCTTGCAGCAAGGCATAGTTGTGTTCCACCGTCTTGCCGAAGCCGAAACCAGGATCGACGCAGATGCGCTCGCGCTCGATGCCGGCCAAGGTCATCGCGTCGACCCGCTCGCGCAGGAAGGCGATCACCTCCCCCACCACGTCGTCGTACTGCGGCGCCTGCTGCATGGTTTCCGGCGTGGCCTGCATATGCATCACGCACAGGCCGCAGTCGCTGTCCTGCACCGCGGCGATCGCGCCCGGCGCACGAAAACCGTTGATGTCGTTGATCATGTCGGCGCCGGCGATCAGCGCTTCGCGCATGACCTCGGGCTTGCAGGTATCGACCGACAGCGCGACGTCGAGCGTGCGCAGCGCGTACAGCGTCGGCATCACGCGCCGCAGCTCTTCGTCGAGCGGCACGCCCGGCGAGCCGGGACGGGTCGATTCGCCGCCGATGTCGATCATCGTGGCGCCGTCCCTGATCATGGTCTCGGCATGGGTCAGCGCGAATTCAAGGCCCTGGAAGCGGCCGCCGTCGGAAAACGAATCGGGGGTAATGTTCAGGATGCCCATCACCACTGGATAGGCAGATTCAGCTCCCTCCAGCGCGAAGCTGAAGTGGCCGCATTGCAGTTTTTTGGTCATGGCGGAAAAAACAAAAAAGGCACCCTGACGGGTGCCTTTGAGGGGAGAGACAGCGTCAGGCGGGTGCGGTGGCATTCGGCGCCACACCGCCCGAGCCGCTGTCGCCAGGCGGCGTGCGCTTGGTCAGCACAGTCTTCGGCTGGCGCGGCTCGCGGCCGGCCATGATGTCGTTGATCTGCTCGGAATCGATGGTTTCCCAGTCGAGCAGCGCCTTGGTCATCATTTCGACCTTTTCGCGATTCTCTTCCAGCAGACGGCGTGCCAGCGCGTACTGCGTGTCGAGGATGGCGCGGATCTCGGCGTCGACCTTTTGCTGCGTCGCTTCCGAAATGGTCTTGGTGGCGCCGCCGAAGAAGCCGTCGTTCTCGCTGTCTTCGTAGACCATCACGCCCATGCTGTCGGACATGCCGAAGCGGGTCACCATCGAGCGCGCCAGCTTGGTCGCGCGGGCGAAGTCGTTCGAGGCGCCGGTCGACATCTGACCGACGAAGATCTCTTCAGCGATACGACCGCCGAACAGGATCGAGATTTCCTCGAGCATCTTGTCCTTGTAACCGGACAGGCTGTCGTGTTCCGGCAGCTGCCAGGTCAGGCCCAGCGCATAGCCGCGCGGCATGATCGTGACCTTGTGCACCGGATCGGCCTTCGGCAGCAGCTTGGCGACCACCGCGTGGCCCGACTCGTGATAGGCCGTGTTGCGGCGCTCTTCCTCGCGCATGACCATCGACTTGCGCTCCGGACCCATATAGATCTTGTCCTTGGCGTCCTCGAAGTCGATCATCTCGACCAGGCGCTTGCTGCGCCGCGCGGCGAACAGCGCGGCTTCGTTGACCAGGTTGGCCAGGTCGGCGCCCGAGAAGCCCGGGGTGCCGCGCGCCAGGATGTCGGCCTTGACGTCGGTACCGATCGGCACTTTACGCATGTGCACGTTGAGGATCTGTTCGCGGCCGCGGATGTCCGGCAGGCCCACCATCACCTGGCGGTCGAAACGGCCCGGACGCAGCAGCGCCTTGTCCAGCACGTCGGCGCGGTTGGTGGCGGCGATCACGATGACGCCCGATTGCGCTTCGAAGCCGTCCATCTCGACCAGCAGCTGGTTCAGGGTCTGTTCGCGTTCGTCGTTGCCGCCGCCCATGCCGGCGCCGCGGTGACGGCCGACCGCGTCGATCTCGTCGATGAAGATGATGCAGGGCGAATGCTTCTTGGCGTTCTCGAACATGTCGCGGACACGCGACGCGCCGACGCCGACGAACATCTCGACGAAGTCGGAACCCGAGATCGAGAAGAACGGCACCTTCGCTTCGCCGGCGATGGCGCGCGCCAGCAGGGTTTTACCGGTACCCGGAGGACCGACCATCAGCACGCCGCGTGGAATGCGGCCGCCCAGTTTCTGGAACTTGGTTGGATCCTTGAGGAAGTCGACGATTTCCGAGACTTCTTCTTTCGCTTCGTCGCAACCGGCGACGTCGGCGAAGGTGACGGTGTTATTGGTTTCATCGAGCATGCGCGCCTTCGACTTGCCGAAGGAGAAAGCGCCGCCCTTGCCGCCGCCCTGCATCTGGCGCATGAAGAACACCCAGACGCCGATCAGGAGCAGCATCGGGAACCACGAAATGAATACCTGCTGCAGGAACGATGGCTCCTCCGGCGGCTTCACGTCGAAGCGCACGCCGTTTTCACGCAGGTCGCCGATCAGGCCGCGGTCCAGGATGGTCGCGGTCGCGCGCACCTTCGAATCGTCGCTGCGGGTGGCGGTGATGTTCGAGCCTTCGATCGTCACATCCTTGATGCGACGTTGTTTGATCTCATCGAGCAGCTCGGAATAAGCAATGGTCTTGCTGCCGCCGGCGACGCTATGGGTGTCGAACTGCTTGAACAGCATGAACAACAGCAGCGCGACGACCACCCAGATGGCGGATTTGGAAAACATATTATTCACGAGCACTCCTCCGATGCATTCGCATCTCTACCGATTTCAGTATTCCGATTTTACTCGCAATAAGCCGACACCGCCACGCGGTGCAGGCAATAGTGCCGAAATACTATCTTTTTACATCCCGCCGGCACATTGCATACAATTCCATGGCACCGGACCGGAGGGATCACGCGGCTGATGTGTGGGCGCGCATGGAGATTTCAAGAGGAAATTCTACCCGTTTAAAGAATGAATCGCCCGCCTTAGTCCGCGGGATTCTTCAAGCCACGGCCAAGCAGGAAGATCTCGGACGATTTGTCGCGGCTGGCCTTCGGCTTGATCTGCTTCACGGTCTTGAATTCGGTCCGGAATTTTTCAAGGATTTGCGTGAAACCCATGTCTTTAAAACATTTAACCACCAGCGCACCGCCCGGCTTCAGATGAAGCTGCGAAAATTCGATCGCCAGGTCGATCAAATGTTCCATGCGCGCTGCATCGGCATGGCTGATTCCCGACAAATTGGGCGCCATATCGGAAAGCACAAGGTCGGCCTTGCGGCCGGACAAGACTTCGTCGAGCTGTGTCAGCACGTCTTCCTCGCGGAAGTCGCCTTGTATAAATTGCACGTCCGCGATCGGCTCCATCGGCAGGATGTCGAGGCCGACGATGGTGCCATTGATGCCGCCGCCGTCGGCCCCGGCCAGCTTGCGCCGCGTGTACTGGGCCCAGCTGCCCGGAGTGCAGCCGAGGTCGACGATGACCTGGCCGGGCTTGATCAGCTTCTCCTGCTCGTCGATCTCCTTGAGCTTGTAGGCGGCGCGGGCGCGGAAGCCTTCTTTCTGGGCCAGTTTGACGTAGGGATCGTTAATGTGGTCGTGCAACCAGTTTTTGTTTAATTTGTTCTTGGCCATTCGCGTAGAATACTGCTTTTATAGGTACATCAAAAAAGAATTGTTATGATCAAACTTACACCGGCCGAGCGCAGCGCCCTGCGCGCAGAAGCACACGGGCTCAATCCAGTCGTCATGATCGGCGAAGCCGGCCTTACCGAATCCGTCGTCAAGGAAATCTCGGCCAGCCTCGATGCGCACGGCCTGATCAAGGTGCGCGTGTTCGGCGACGACCGCGAAGCGCGCGTCGCCATGTACGAGCAGATCTGCGCCGACCTCGAAGCGGCGCCGGTCCAGCACATCGGCAAGCTGCTCGTCCTCTACCGCCCCAAGAAAGAGGCGGTCAAGGAACGCAGCGGCAAATCGGGCCCGGGCATGCGCGAAGTCACCATCGTCAAGGCCAGCGCCAGCGGCACCAAGAAGCCGAGCGTCACCAAGGTCATGCTGAAAGGGAACGAACGCGTCACCGCCGGCGGCAACATCAAGCGCGCCAAGCCGCGCCAGACCAGTTCCAAGAAAAATTCGCTGAACAAGTGAACAAAAAAACCGGGGCAACCCGGTTTTTTTACGTCGGTACGGTCCGCGCGTTCAATGCAGCTTGATTAACGCAACCTGACCAGCAGCCATGCCCCGAGCAAGCTCTGCACAAGATAGAACAGCTGCGACACCCCATGCATGACGGCGAACTGCGTCCAGTACGGCGACGCCCTCACCCCGCCCGGCCCTGCCAGCTCGCGCAATTGCGCCATGGCCGGCTGCAGCCCGACGAACACCACGAGCGTACACGCCAGCATCGCCAGCACCAGCAGGCTGAGGAACTTGCGGCGCGGCGGCGCCAGGTCGCCCGACACCCGCAGCAAGACCAGCAGCACCACGGCGCAGGCAATCGACAGCCACGCCTGGCGCGTGAGCAGTACCGCGACCAGGTCGCCCGCCTGGCTACTGCCCAGGACGGAAAACGCCGCCGGCGCCGCGATATAGCCGAGCGCCCACAGGACGCCCGTCCACAGCGCGGCCACCAGCAGGCGCGCCGCCGGCAAGCGCCCCGCTTTCACACCGCTGGCCGCCGCCGCTTCCATCAGACGTAGCGGACTTCGAGGATTTCGTACTCGCGCGGGCCCGACGGGGCCTGCACTTCGACCACGTCTTCGGCAAACTTGCCGATCAGTGCGCGCGCGATCGGCGAGGTCACCGAGACCTTGTTCAGTTTCAGGTCGGCTTCGTCGATGCCCACGATCTGGTAGGTGACCTTCTGGCCCGACTCCAGGTCTTCGAGGTCGACGGTGGCGCCGAACACCACGCGGCCGTCGGCGTCGAGCGTGGACGGATCGATGACCTGGGCGGTGGAGAGCTTGCCTTCCAGCTCGGCGATGCGTCCTTCGACGAAGGCCTGGCGTTCCTTGGCGGCGTCGTACTCGGCGTTTTCGGACAGGTCGCCATGCGAACGCGCCTCGGCGATCGCGTCGATCACGATGCGGCGCTCCTTGGTCTTGAGCTGGTGCAGCTCTTCTTTCAGGAGTTCTGCGCCGAATTTGGTCAGTGGTGTGTTCATGGTTCTCTGCTGTTTGTGTTGTACGGGACACCCGTAGCGTCTCAAAGCGAAAACCACAGAGGCACGCGGCGCCAAGGCCGCGCGAGCTCTGTGGTTCACTTGTGTACTAAGCTGTCCTACGGGTACTGCGTGTGCTTAGTGTAAGGTTTTATGCAGGCCTTGTAAATCGTACACGCGCAGTTCGTCGATGTGGGGCATGCCCTCGATCGCCGCTTCGGCGCCGGCGATCGTGGTGTAGGTCACCACGTGAGAGGCCAGTGCCGAGGTACGGATCGTGCGCGAGTCGGTGATCGCGCTGCGCTTTTCCTCGACCGTGTTCACGACCATGACGATTTCGTGGTTCTTGATCATGTCGACCACGTGCGGACGGCCTTCCAGCACCTTGTTCACCGAACGCACCGGGATGCCGGCCGCCGAGATCACGGCGGCGGTGCCCTTGGTCGCCACCAGGTCGAAGCCCAGCTTGACCAGGTCGCGCGCCACGCCGACCGCGCGCGGCTTGTCCGAGGACTTCACCGACAGGAACACGGTGCCCGACTTCGGCAGCTTGATGCCGGCGGCGAGCTGCGATTTCACGAAGGCTTCGCCGAAGGTGGCGCCCACGCCCATCACTTCGCCGGTCGATTTCATCTCTGGTCCCAGGATGGTGTCGACCCCAGGGAACTTCACGAACGGGAACACGACTTCCTTGACGCTGTAGAACGGCGGGATCACCTCCTTGGTGATGCCCTGTTGCGCCAGCGTCTGGCCGACCATGCAGCGCGCCGCGATCTTGGCCAGCTGCAGGCCCGTCGCCTTCGAGACGAACGGCACGGTACGCGAAGCGCGCGGGTTCACTTCCAGCACGTAGACGGTGTCGACGGTCTGACCGTCCTGTTCCGACTGCTGGATCGCGAACTGCACGTTCATCAGGCCGACCACGTTCAGGGCCTTGGCCATCAGCGAGGTCTGGCGCTTGAGTTCATCGATGGTGCTTTGGGACAGCGAGTACGGCGGCAGCGAGCAGGCCGAGTCGCCCGAGTGCACGCCGGCCTGTTCGATGTGTTCCATCACGCCGCCGATGAAGGTGGCTTCGCCGTCCGAGATGCAGTCGACGTCGACTTCGATCGCGTCGTTCAGGAAGCGGTCGAGCAGCACCGGCGAATCGTGCGAGACCTTGACCGCTTCGCGCATGTAGCGCTCCAGGTCGCGCTGCTCGTGCACGATCTCCATCGCGCGGCCGCCCAGCACGTAGGAAGGACGCACCACCAGCGGGTAGCCGATCTCTTCGGCCAGCGCCAGGGCGTCGGCTTCGGTGCGCGCGGTGCGGTTCGGCGGCTGGCGCAGATCCAGTTTTTGCAGCAGTTGCTGGAAACGCTCGCGGTCTTCGGCGGCGTCGATCATGTCCGGCGAGGTGCCGATGATGGGCACGCCGTTGGCTTCCAGGTCCAGCGCGAGCTTGAGCGGGGTCTGGCCGCCGTATTGCACGATCACGCCGACCGGTTTTTCCAGTTCCACGATCTCGAGCACGTCTTCCAGGGTCAGCGACTCGAAGTACAGGCGGTCCGAGGTATCGTAGTCGGTCGACACGGTCTCTGGATTGCAGTTGACCATGATGGTCTCGTAGCCGTCTTCGCGCATGGCGAGGGCGGCGTGCACGCAGCAGTAGTCGAACTCGATGCCCTGGCCGATGCGGTTCGGGCCACCGCCCAGCACCATGATCTTCTTCTTGTCGGTCGGGTTCGATTCGCACTCTTCGTCGTACGTCGAGTACATGTACGCGGTATTGGTCGCGAACTCGGCGGCGCAGGTATCGACGCGCTTGTACACCGGACGGATGTTCAGCTCGTGGCGGCGGGCGCGCACGGCGCTGGGGTCGACCTTCAGCAGGAAGGCCATGCGGCGGTCCGAGAAGCCCTTCTGCTTCAGCTTGTACAGCACGTTCCTGTCGAGCGACTCCAGGGTCTGGTTCTCGAGCCATAGCTCGATGTCCACGATCTCCTTGATCTGCACCAGGAACCACGGATCGATCTTGGTCAGATTGTGCACTTCTTCCAGGGTGAAGCCCTGGGCGAAGGCGTCGCCCACGTACCAGATGCGTTCCGGCCCCGGCTCGCCCAGTTCTTCCTCGATCTTTTCGCGGTCGCGGGTCTTTTCGTTCAGGCCGTCGACGCCGACTTCCAGGCCGCGCAGGGCTTTCTGGAACGATTCCTGGAAGGTGCGGCCCATCGCCATGACTTCACCGACCGATTTCATCTGCGTGGTCAGGTGCTTGTCGGCGGTCGGGAATTTTTCGAAGGTGAAGCGCGGGATCTTGGTGACGACGTAGTCGATCGACGGTTCGAAACTGGCCGGGGTCGCGCCGCCGGTGATCTCGTTGCGCAGCTCATCGAGCGTGAAGCCGACCGCCAGCTTGGCCGCCACTCTCGCGATCGGGAAGCCGGTGGCCTTCGAGGCCAGCGCCGACGAACGCGACACGCGCGGGTTCATCTCGATGACGATCATGCGGCCGTCTTTCGGGTTGATCGAGAACTGCACGTTCGAGCCGCCGGTGTCGACGCCGATCTCGCGCAGCACGTCGATCGACGCGTTGCGCATGATCTGGTATTCCTTGTCGGTCAGCGTCTGCGCCGGCGCGACCGTGATCGAGTCGCCGGTGTGCACGCCCATCGGATCCAGGTTCTCGATCGAGCAGATGATGATGCAGTTGTCGTTCTTGTCGCGAACGACTTCCATCTCGTACTCTTTCCAGCCGAGCAGCGACTCTTCGATCAGCAGCTCATTGGTCGGCGATGCCTCCAGGCCGCGCTTGCAGATCTGTTCGAATTCTTCTTCGTTGTAGGCGATGCCGCCGCCGCTGCCGCCCATCGTGAACGAAGGACGGATGATGGTCGGGAAGCCCAGCTCGCGCTGCACGCTCCACGCTTCTTCCATCGAATGGGCCACGCCCGAACGCGCCGAGCCCAGGCCGATCCTGGTCATCGCGTCCTTGAACTTCGAACGGTCTTCGGCCTTGTCGATCGCTTCCGGGGTCGCGCCGATCAGCTCGACCTTGTACTTGTCCAGCACGCCGTGGCGGTGCAGGTCGAGCGCGCAGTTGAGCGCGGTCTGGCCGCCCATGGTCGGCAGGATCGCGTCGGGACGCTCCTTCTCGATGATGCGCTCGACGACCTTCCAGGTGATCGGCTCGATATAGGTCACGTCCGCCGTTTCCGGGTCGGTCATGATGGTCGCCGGGTTCGAGTTGACCAGGATGACCTTGTAGCCTTCTTCGCGCAAGGCCTTGCAGGCCTGGGCGCCGGAGTAGTCGAATTCGACTGCCTGGCCGATGACGATCGGACCGGCGCCGATGATCAGGATGCTTTTGATATCACTACGTTTTGGCATATTATTTTTTCTCCGCTGCTTGCATCAGGCCGATGAAGCGGTCAAACAGGTAGGCGACGTCGGTCGGGCCGGGCGAGGCTTCCGGGTGACCCTGGAAGCAGAAGGCCGGCTTGTCCGTGCGGGCGAAGCCCTGCAGCGAGCCGTCGAACAGCGAAACGTGGGTCACGCGGCAGTTGGCCGGCAAGGTTTCCGGATCGACCGCGAAGCCGTGGTTCTGCGAGGTGATCAAGACCTTCTTGCTGTCCAGGTCCTGCACCGGGTGATTGGCGCCGTGGTGGCCGAACTTCATCTTCATGGTCCTGGCGCCGGAGGCCAGCGCCATGATCTGGTGGCCGAGGCAGATGCCGAAGGTCGGGATGCCCTTCTCGATCAGCTCGCGCGAGGCCGCAATGGCGTAGTCGCATGGCTCGGGGTCGCCCGGGCCGTTGGCCAGGAAGATACCGTCGGGGTTCAGGGCCAGGGCGTCGGCGGCGGTCGATTGCGCCGGCAGCACGGTGACCTTGCAGCCGCGTTCGGCCAGCATGCGCAGGATGTTGCGCTTGACGCCATAGTCGAAGGCGACCACGTGGTAGCGCGGATTGGTCTGCTTGCCGTAGCCTTCACCCAGCTTCCATTCGGTTTCAGTGAACTCGTAGGGCTCGGTCACCGAAACAACCTTGGCCAGGTCCATGCCGGCCAGGCCCGGGAACGAGCGCGCCAGTTCCAGCGCCTGGGCTGGCGACGGTTCCGCGCCCTGGGAGGCGGTCAGGATCGCGCCGGCCTGGGCGCCTTTTTCGCGCAGGATGCGGGTCAGTTTGCGGGTGTCGATGCCGGCGATGGCAACCACGTTCTCTTGCTTGAGGTAGTCGCCCAGCGACTGGGTCGAACGGAAGTTCGAGGCCAGCAGCGGCAGGTCACGGATGATCAGGCCGGCGGCGTGCACCTTGCCCGCTTCGACGTCGGCGCTGTTTACGCCGTAGTTGCCGATGTGCGGATAGGTCAGGGTGACGATCTGACGCGAGTAGCTCGGGTCGGTCAGGATTTCCTGGTAGCCGGTGATCGCGGTGTTGAACACCACTTCGCCGGTCGTATGACCGACGGCACCAATGGAAACTCCTTTGAAGATGGTCCCGTCAGCAAGCGCCAGGATGGCTGGAACGGAGGGGCCAGAAAAAAATGGCGGCAAGGGCAACTCCCGAAAAAGTTGCCGTAGCTTCGCCACGTCAGACCGACATCCAACTGTCCTGGACGCAGTGGAGCCGCCCGGTGTTGGAGGTCATGTTGAATGAGGGATGGTGGGTATGCGCTACGGCTAAGTTTGAATTAGATAAACTTCCGAATTATAGCGCGAACTCTGATGTTCGGCAATGCGGCGCTGCCACATACCCTCTCGCAAATTGCCGGAAGATGACGCACCCTGCCATCTTCCCTGCCCTGCTGAAACTTATGTTGGGTGCACAATATGGCGCACGCAATATGCCATCAAGCGGCGTTCAGGGCGGCAATCCCTGCCCTCGCGATCTGCACGTCCTGTTCCGACTTGACGCCCGAGACGCCGACGGCGCCGATCACGTGGCCGTCGACGATCACCGGCACGCCGCCTTCGAGCATGCCTTCCAGCTTCGGCGCGCTCAGGAAGGACATGCGGCCGCCATTGATGACGTCTTCATAGATCTTCGATTCGCGGCGGCCGAGCGCGGCGGTATTGGCCTTGGCGGGCGCGATATACGACGAGACTGGCGGCGCGCCGTCCAGGCGCTGCTGCCACAGCAGGTGGCCGCCGTCGTCGACGATGGCGATCGAGACGTTCCAGCCGTTGTTGACGGCTTCGGCTTCGGCGGCGGCGCCGATCTTCTTCACGTCCGCCAGGGTCAGGTAGGGTTTGGTGTTCATGGTGTCGCCTTTCTTATGGAATTTGCTGCCGGAGCTTGAGCTTGGCCTTAATTTGCGGCATGACGGCGGCAGCGGCCTGCTCGCCGGCCAGGATGGCGAGATTGCGTCCGCCGAAATCGCTCGATCCCATATTGCCGAGCGCCGGCGTGATCACGATGTCGGCGTCCTTCAATTCGAAATGGTTCAGGCGCTGGCCCATGATGCTGAAGGTCTGCATCAGGACGTCGAGCGAGCTGGCCGTGGCCGCGCCCTCGGTCGCGCTCGAGATATTGACGGCGATAATGAAATCGGCGCCCATCTCGCGCACGTAGCGCACCGGCACCGGCGCCACCAGGCCGCCGTCGACGTATTCCTTGTTGCCGATTTTTACCGGCTGGAACACGCTCGGCACGGCCGACGACGCGCGCACCGCCATGCCGGTATTGCCGCGGTTGAACAGGATCGGCTGGCCTGTCTTGAGGTCGGTCGCCACGGCGCCGAAGCGCAATTTCAGCTTTTCCATCGGCACATTGCCGATCGCCTTGTTCACATAGTTCTGCAGCGCCTCCCCCTTGAGCAGGCCGCTGGATTTGCTGAGCCACGGCATGGCCCAATCCGAGATGGTCGCCTCGTCCATGGTCAGGGCCGTCTTCTGCAGGGCGAAGCCGTTCAGGCCCGATGCATACAACGAGCCGACCACCGAGCCGGCGCTGGTGCCGACGACGATCTCCGGATAGATGCCCTGGGCCTCGAGGGCCTTGATCACGCCGATATGGGCGAAGCCGCGCGCGGCGCCGCCGCCGAGTGCCAGGCCGATGCGGATTTTCTTGGGCGGAAGCGGCGCCGCCTGGGAGGCGGCAACGGGCGAGGCGACGACGGGAGCCGGAGTCGGGGTGCTGCCGCAGGCTGCCAGCAGCAGCGCGGCGCAGGCCACGAGGGAAGAACGACGAGAAACCATGGAATGTACGGAAAGGAACGAGGCGACGATTGTACCTCGGCTCGTTCTCCCGAGCACATCCAACCCACCCAGGGTGGGCGGGCGGCGATCGTTACAGGCTGCCGCGCAGGCTCACCGACACGTTACGCGGATCGCCGTAGTACCAGGCCAGGCCGGTCGGGCCGAATTTCTTGTAGTAGACCTTGTCGAACAGATTGTTCACATTGGCCTGGACCGACAGCTTGTCGCTGAAGCGCCAGGCGAACATGGCGTTGGCGACGCCGTAGCCGCCCTGGGTCGCGGTCAGGCCGCCGCCGCGTACAAAGGAATCGCTCTGCATGTTGACGCCGCCGCCGACGGTCCAGCCCGGGCCGGAGCGGTTCGGGCTGTAGCTGGTGAACAGGCGCAGCTGGTGTTTCGGATCGATGCTGCGCAGCGGCTGGCCGGTATTGGCCGCGGTGTCCCGCACGTATTTGGTGCGGGTGTTGGTATAACCGGCCATCAGCTGCCAGCCAGGCAGGACCTCACCCGACACTTCTGCCTCCAGGCCTTCGCTGCGCTGCTTGCCGCCGGCGATGCGGCAATAGCCGGTGGTGAAGTACGGCAGGCAGGGATTGATCGACGACGCGTCTTCGATCGGGCGGCCGACGTTCTCGACCTGGAACAGGCCGACCGAGGCGTTCAGGCGGCCGCCGAAGAACGCCCCTTTCAGGCCGAGCTCGATGTCTTCGCCGGTGATCGGCTCGAGCAGGTTGCCGTCGGCGCCGCGCACGTTCTGGGGCGTGAAGATCTCGGTATAGCTGGTATAGGCGCTGATCTCGTTCGACAGGTCATAGACCAGGCCGACATACGGCGTGGCTTCGCGCGTCACCTTGTAGCCGCTGCCGTTGGCGCGGTTCTCGGTTTCCCACCAGCTCAGGCGCGTGCCGAGCGACAGGGTCAGTGGGTCGGCCAGCGCGATGCGGGCGGTGGCGAAGGTGCCGTTATTGGTCGTCACCGTCGGTGGATTGCCGCCGGCCGGCATCGTCGTCACTTCGCGTTCCGGATAACTCGAATACGGATCGAAGGTGCGGATATCGATGGTCTGCCTGAACAGGCTGCCCACGCCGTAGGTCGCGATCGTCCGGTCGTAGACGCGCTCGGCGCCCACCACCAGCGCATGCTTGCGTCCGAACAGCGTGAACGGGCCGTCGGCGACGATGCTCAGCGCCTGCTGGCGGCTGTCGTCGCCGGTGTATTGCGACGTCGTGATGTCCATCAGGTAGGGATTGGTGGTGCTGGTGCGCGTGATGTACGACTGCTTGAAGCCATTCGGCTTGATGCGCAGCCCGAGATAGCCGGCATTCGCACGCACGCTCCAGCCATTGTCGAAGCGGTGCTCGACGCCGATCTGGGCCTGGTCGTTGTAGCGGTTCCAGCGATTCCAGGCGGCGCTCAGGCCGGTCCCGATCGGCATGTTCAGCGACGTCCCGTCGAAATTACCCGGTATGCCACCCCAGGCGCCGGTGGCGTCGAGATCGGTGTGCTGCAGCCAGGCGGTGACCGTGGTGCGCGGCGACAGGTCGGCCTGGACCACGCCATACAGCACTTCGCGGTCTTCTTCGCGCCCGTTCTGGAAGAAGTCCTTCTTGTCCTTGACCGCCACCACCCGGCCGCGCACCGAGCCGCTTTCATTGAACGGGGTCGACACGTCGACCTCGACGCGGCGGCGATCCCACGAGCCGACCGTCAGGCCGGCCGACGCCTGAAACGTTTGGGTAGGCAGCTTGCGCACCATATTCACGGTGGCCGACGGATTGCCGGAGCCGCGCAGCATGCCCGACGCGCCGCGCAGCAGTTCGACCCGGTCCAGGACCGCCGTGTCGGGCTGGATGAAGGCCGAGCCGGACTGCTTGTAGCTCAGCCCATCGATCTGCATCGCATCGATGCCGAAGCCGCGCGCGTTGTAGCCGAGGCGCTCGCTGTCGGTGTACTCGACCGTGATGCCGGCGGTATTGGTGAGCACGTCGGTCAGGTCGAGCAGGTTGCGCTCTTCGATGAACTGGCGGGTGATGACGGTTACCGGCTGCGGCGTGTCGCGGATGTCCTGCTCGCCCTTGAACAGGGTCGAGGAACGGGTGGCGAAGGACTTGCTCTTCTCGGTGGTGGCGTCGTGCCTGCCGGTGATGTTGACGGTGGGGATCGCGTCCGCCGCGATGTCGTCCGGCGCTTCCGGCGCTGCCGCCATGGCAGTCAGCGGCGACAGCAGGGCTGCGGTTGCGCACAGTGCAGTGGCCTGGCGCACGAGACGGGCGATGGGCGTTGGGTGGGATACAACGGATGGCACTGGGCGCAACATGATCACTCCTTGAAAGTGTTTTGATAATGAGAATGATTCGCATTATAATTCTTGTTCAATAATTGATGCAATGCACATATTCGGTGCCTAAGCCAAAAAAGACATTCTTTATTTTGGAATAGCGGGGGCATCATCGAATTAAATAAACCTGAATAAAAGAAAGACGACCATGAAGAAACCGCTGCTCTCCTTGCTGCTCGCCCTTGCCGCCATCGCACCCGCCGCCCAGGCCCACCATGTCTGGCTGGAACAGGACGGCAAGACCGTGACCCTGCAGTTCGGCGAGTTCGGCCTGAACCAGCGCGAGACCACGCCGGGCCTGCTGGACAAGTTGGTCGCGCCGCGCGCGACCCTGCTCAAGGCGTCCGGTGAGACCGGGCTCAGGCTCGAGAAGACCACCAGGGGCTATGTGGTCGGCGGCGCCAGCCTGGCAGCGGGAGATGCGATCGTGGCCGAAGACAATGCCTATCCGGGCTGGGAAACGACCGAGGACGGCACGACCCGCCAGCACATCTGGATCCCGGCCGCGCGCCTGGCGACCAGCTTCGCCGCGCAGCAGCCGAAGCTGGCGCTGGACATCGTCCCGACCGGCACCCCCGGAGAATTCAGGGTGTTTTATCAGGGCCGGCCGCTGCCGAAGGCGAAGGTGGCGATCACCGTGCCGAGCGGCTGGTCGAAGGAAGCGCTGGCCGACGCCAACGGCGCGGTGAAGTTCGACCTGCCGTGGAAGGGCACCTATGTGCTGGAAACCGCGCATACCGACAAGACCGGCGGCGAGCGCGCCGGCGTCCAGTACGCCAGCGCCAGCCATACGTCCTCGCTGACCGTCGCGCAGCCGAAAGGCATCGCCGCCCTGCCTGCCGGTCCTGCGCTGGCGCCGGGCGCGCAGCACTGATCGCCGTCTGTTTTTGCATAGAAAGGCCAGAGTCTCATGACTACCCTCACCTGGCGCTACCGCGGCGGCGTGGCTGCGCGCGCGGCCGCGGCCATCGGCGGCGGCTATGTGCTGACCGCGATCGCCAGCGCGCTGATCGCCATCGCGCTGCCGCTGCCGCGCGCCGACGCCGTCACCATCGCCACCCTGCTCTCCTTCGTGGTCTATACCTGCGTGATCCTGTGGGTGTTCGCCACCGGCAGCGCGCTGCGCGCCTGGGTCGGCGTGGTCGCAACCAGCGGCGTGCTGGGCGCCATCCTGTGGCTCGCCGGGAGGACGTCATGAAAGAAGGCCTGCGCCAATCGATGGCCTGGGTGCACACCTGGTCCGGCCTGCTGGTGTGCTGGCTGCTGCTGCTGGTGTTCATGGGCGGCACCGCCGCCTACTACAAGCACGAGATCACGTTCTGGATGAAGCCCGAACTGCACAAGGCGGCCGATGCGCCCTCGAAGGTGACGCCAGCCGAATCGGCCACGCTCGCGGTGCGCGAACTGCAGCAGCGCGCCCCGAAGGCCAATGCCTGGTTCCTCGACCTGCCGCACGAGCGTAATCCGCTGATCTACGCCAGCTGGACCAATCCGCCGCGCAAGGGCATGAGCCGCGAAGAGCGGCGCGCCGCCTTCCGCACCCAGAACTTCACGCTCGATCCCATGACCGGCGAGCATACCGCCGCCCCGCGCGACACCCGCGGCGGCGAGTTCCTGTACCGCCTGCACTTCGACCTGTACTACATGTCGGCGATCTGGGGCCGCTGGATCGTCGGCATCGCCGCCATGTCCATGCTGGTGGCGATCGTCAGCGGCGTGATCACGCACAAGCGCATCTTCGAGGATTTCTTCACCTTCCGCCCCAGAAAGGGCCAGCGCTCGTGGCTGGACGCGCACAACGCGACGGCGGTGCTGGCCCTGCCGTTCCACCTGATGATCACGTATACCGGCCTGGTCACGCTGATGTTCATGTACATGCCCTCGCCCACCATGGCGCTGTACGGCGCCGAGCAGAACGTCATGTTCGCGGACGTGTTCCCGAATGCCGAGCGGGTGAAGCCGGCGAAACAATTCGCGCCGCTGGCCGACATCGGGCCGATGCTGCTGCAGGCCGAGCGCACCTGGGGCCAGGCGCCGACCCGGATCGTGGTGAGCAATCCGAACGACGCCAACGCCCGGGTGGCGCTGCATCGTCCTTCGGGCCAGCAGTTGTCGAACATCGAACCCACCATGACCTTCGACGGCGTGAGCGGCGCGCTGCTGTCAGGGCCCAAGCCGATGAGCACGACGCTGGACGCGCGCGCCGCGATCTACGGCCTGCATGTGGCCCACTTCGCCGACCCGCTGCTGCGCGCGCTGTTCTTCGTGTGCGGCCTGGCCGGCACCGCGATGGTCGCCACCGGCGCCCTGCTGTGGGGCGTGAAGGAGCGCCAGAAATACGCCAGGGCGATCGCGAAAGGCGGCAAGGCCGGCGTCGGGGTGCGCCTGGTCGACGCCCTGAACATCGGCGCCATCGCCGGCCTGCCGATCGCCTTCGCCGTCTACTTCTGGGCCAACCGCCTGCTGCCGGTCGAGATCGCGCAGCGCACGAACCTCGAGGCCAACTGCTTCTTCGTCGCCTGGGGTCTGGCGGCGCTGCTGGCGCAGATTCGCCCGACGCGCGCGATGTGGCGCTTCCAGCTGACGCTGGGCGCCATGCTGCTGGCCGGGATTCCGGTGCTGAACGCGCTCACCACCGACACCCATCTGGGCGTGACCCTGTTCGGCGGTCCGGCCCTGCACGCGGTGGCCGGCTTCGACCTGGTGGTGCTGGCGCTCGGCCTGCTGCTCGGCTACGCGGCCTGGTGGCTGGGCAGGCCGAAGAAGCCGGCGGCGGCATCAATGCGCGCGCCGGCCGACGTGAAGGCCGACGTGACCACCGACAAGCTGGAGGCTGCATGAGTGCGCTGATCCTGGCCGGCGCCGCGCTGGCGTATAGCGGCTTCGCCGCCAAGGGCCTGTCGATCGACCGCCATTACGCCGACATCCACGGCCGCGGCGCGGAACCGGACGCGGGCCTGCGCCTGGGTTTGCGCCTGCTCGGCTGGCTCGCACTGGCGCTGTCCTTCGGCGCCTGCATCGCGGCCAGCGGCTGGCATATCGGACCGGTCGTGTGGTGCGGCGTGCTGTCGCTGGCCGCCTGGAGCGTCACGCTGCTGCTGCAGTATGCGCCGCGCCGGGCGATCCAGGCGGCCTGGATCGGCGTGCCGGCGCTGGCCGTGCTGGTGGCCCTGCTGGCTTGACACCGATCCTGTCGTCCTATTTCGGCAGCCGCCCGTTGGCGCCCAGGGTCATCGTGGTGCGCGCGCCCGAACCGCGCACCCATCTCGCGCCGCGGACGATCGCCTGCCTGAGGGCCGGTTCGGCGAGCGCGGCGATCGGCCAGGCCACGGCAAGCGTCGCGGCGATGGCCAGCGCCAGGCCGGCAGGCCGGCCCAGGCCATTGCCGGTGGCGGCAACGAGGATCGCCCCGCCGACCACCTCGTGCGCCAGGTAGAACGGATAGGTGACCAGGCCGAGCATCCGTATCCTGGCCCCCGCGCGCGCGGAAGGCGTCCAGCGCTGCGCATTGACCAAGGAGACGCGGATCACCGCCAGCAGGGCCGCGAAGGACAGCAGCGCGCCGACCGTCACCCACCTGATGTCCAGGGGCCCCGCGTCGCCGGCGGCAAAGATGGTCGTCAGGCTCACCGAGCGGCAGACGATCTCGAGCGCCGCCGCGCCCAGGGACAGCCCGAACAGGACCCGGTCGCTGCGGTCCAGCGGCTGCCGCTGCGTCGCCATCCACAAATAGATCCCGATCGCGAAGAAGACCCCGTGGCGCAGCAGGAGCATGTTCTTCAGGCCGTAGCCGAGGTCGAGCGCGCCCGGACCCGACGTCGACGCCACCAGGTAGAACAGGGAAACCAGATAGGCGCTGCTGGCCACGGCCAGCAGCCGCGCCACCGCGCGCAGCCCCGCCCTTGCCCGCAGCAGTACGATGAACACCAGGGCATAGAAGGCGATTTCGATCGGCAAGGTCCAATAGGCGGTGGCCAGCGCTTCCTCGCCCACCAGCACCACGGAGCTGGCCAGCGCCCGCCACGCGGGATTCACGCCGATGCCCAGCGCGTGATAGGCCGGCGCGGGCACGACCGACAGGATCGCGAAGCTGATCGCGGCGACGATCCAGGCCGCCGGATACAGGCGCAGGAAGCGGTTGCGGGCGAACCGGTAGGGCGTGGAGGCGATGGCCGAGTTGGCGATGACGACGCCCGAAACGACGAAGAAGACCTGTACCCCGACCCAACCGAACGGCATGATATCGGCCTCGTTCGGCATCCGCCAGGTAAAGTGAAACAGCGCCACCATCAGTGCGCAGCCGAAGCGGACCAGGTCCAGGCCGAATGCATAGGCTGCGTGTTGCGGTGATAAATTGTCGCTGCCCAAATCTTGCCTCCGAAGTAAGGGGGCAAAGATATACAAAAGCACGGCACTTGTCTAATATATTGCCCGGCCGATCGCGTCCTCGACACGCCACAGCGCCTCTGACGGTCCTGCCGGCCCGCCATGGGCGCCCGACGCCGATACGCAATCAGGGTCAGGCGGGCAGCGAGGTGTTGGGAAGCGCGGCGGAGAAGGTGCTGCCCTTGCCTGGCTGTGAGGTGATCGTCAGCTTGCCGCCGTGGCGCAGCAGGACGTGCTTGACGATTGCCAGGCCGAGGCCGGTGCCTTGGGTCTCGCGCGAACGGCTCTTGTCGACGCGGTAGAAGCGCTCGGTCAGGCGCGGGATGTGTTCGGGGTCGATGCCGATGCCGCAATCCGTCACCGCGAAACTCAGGGCGTCGGCGCGACGGGTCCAGGCCAGGCGGATCGTGCCGCCGTTCGGCGAGTAGCGCACCGCGTTCGAGGCCAGGTTGGCGAAGGCGCTGCGCAGTTCTTCCATGCTGCCCATCACGTCGGGGCCGTCGACCGCCACCTCGATCTGGTGCCGGCCGCCCGACAGGGCGCGCGCCTCCGCGGCGATCGATTCGACCAGGCTGCGCACGTCCACCCGCTCGCGCTTGAGCGGATACTCGTCCGACTCCAGCCGCGACAGGGTCAGCATGTCCTGGATCAGGCGCTGCATCCGGTGCGCCTGCTCCGTCATCAGGTTCAGGTGCGCCATCCGCGTGGCGACGTCGATGCCCGGGTCGGACATCGCGATCTCCAGGAAGCCAACGATCACCGTCAGCGGCGTGCGCAGCTCGTGCGAGGCGTTGGCGATGAAGTCGCGCCGCATCGCCTCGATGCGCTCGGTGTCGGTGGCGTCGTGCGTCACCAGGATCTGGCGCCGGTTCTCGAACGGGATGATGCGGCATTCCAGCTTGCGGCCGCGGAACGACAGCGTCAGCGGCTGCTCGTAGCGCCCCAGCACGATGTAGTCGATGAAGTCCGGATGGCGCACCAGGTTCGTGACGCGCAGGCCCTTGTCGCGCTCCATCGTCAGGCCCAGGTGCTTCTCCGCCGCCGGGTTGCACCACTCCAGGAACAGCACGTCGTCCATGATGGCCACGCCTTCCGGCAGCAGGTGCATCGCCTGGCGGAAGCGCGCCAGCCACTCGGTCAGTTCGGCCTGGTGGCGCTCGTCGTCGCGCCTGAGACGATACAAGCGCGCGAACGCATCGGTCCAGGCGCCCCAGCCGTCCGGCAGGCGCGTGCTGTGCGGCTCGTCCAGCCACTCGCCCAGCTTGTACAGGTACGACAGTTGCGTGAACACGGCGGCCGCCATGCCGGCCAGGGCCAGCGCCAGTCCGGCCACGGGGCCGAACCACCACCACACCACGCCGGCCGCGGCGAACAACAGCGCCGTGCGCAGCAGCGCCGGCACCCAGAACAGCAGCTTGGGATTCATCGCGTCCTTCGACACCGCTTATTTCTCGGACAGCATGTAGCCGACGCTGCGCACGGTCCGGATCAAACCGTCCGCGCTCTTGAGCGCCTTGCGCAGCCGCAGCACGTGCACGTCGACCGTACGCTCCTCGATCACCGCGTGGTCGCCCCACACCTTGTCGAGCAGCTGGGCGCGCGAGAACACGCGCTCCCGATGCGCCATCAGGTACTTCAGGAGCTTGTACTCCGCATTGCCGATGTCGATCTGCTGGTTCTCGACCGTCACCGTGCAGCTGTTCGGATCGAGCGTCACCGTGCCGGCGCGCAGCGGCGCCTCGGCCAGGTGCGGCGATTTACGGCGCAGCAGCGCGCGCGAACGCGCCAGCAGCTCGCGTGGCGAGAACGGCTTGGTGATGTAGTCGTCGGCGCCGTTGTTCAGGCCCGCCAGCTTGTCCTCTTCCATGCTCTTTGCCGTCAGCATGATCACCGGCAGGTCCTGGAAATCGCGGTCGGCGCGCAGCCGCGACAGCAAGCGCAGGCCGCTCTGGTCGGGCAGCATCCAGTCCAGCAGCAGCAGGTCGGGCTTGCCCCGGCTGATGCTTTCCCAGGCGCCGGCGGCGGTGTCGGCGGTGCGGATGTCCCACCCTGCCTCGCGCAGCGAATACGTCACCAGCTCGACGATCGCCGGCTCGTCTTCGACCACCAGGACGGAGGTATTGTCCGCCATGCTCAAGCCGCCGGCTGGTCGTCGAGGATCACCTTGCTGTGACGGATGTCGCGGCCTTCGACCACGTAGATCACGTATTCCGCGATGTTCTTGGCGTGGTCGCCGATGCGCTCGATCGCCTTCGCCACCCACAGCGTGTCCAGCGCCGACGAGATCGTGCGCGGGTCTTCCATCATGTAGGTGACCATGGTGCGCAGGATGGTGCGGAACTCGTGGTCGACCACCTCGTCGCCGGCGATGATCTGCAAGGCCTGCTTGCCGTCCAGGCGGGCAAACGCGTCCAGCGAATCGTGCAGCAGTTCCGAAGTCGCCTTGGCGATGGTGCGGATCATGTCGTAGTGGGCGAAGCCGGTGGTGCCGCGCTCGTGCAGGCTTTTCGCGGTGCGCGCGACCTTGGTCGCCTCGTCGCCGATGCGCTCCAGATCGGTGATGACCTTGATGGTGGCCATCACGGTGCGCAGGTCGTTGGCGGTCGGCTGGCGCTTGACGATCAGGTGGCTGCAGGCGTCGTCGAGCGAGACTTCGAGCTGGTTGACGGCCTGGTCTTCGGCCATCACGCGCTCGGCGCGCGCGATGTCGCCGATGCGGAAGCACTCGAGCGCTTCCTCGAACTGGGTTTCCACCATGCCGCCCATCAGCAAGACCTGGGAACGGATGCCCTCGAGTTCCTGGTCGTACTGCTTGGATGAATGCTCGCCTGTCATAACTTCTCCGTCAAATATTCTTGTGAAGCCGGCCCTGGCCGGCAAAATGATCAACCGGGTGGAATCAGCCGAAGCGGCCGGTAATATAGTCTTGCGTTTCCTTGCGCGCCGGATTCATGAAGATCTGGTCGGTCTCGCCGAATTCGACCAGCTCGCCAAGATACATGTAGGCAGTGTAATCCGAGCAACGCGCGGCTTGTTGCATATTATGGGTGACGATGGTGATCGTGTAATCCTGCTTCAGCTCGCTGATCAGTTCCTCGATCTTGGCGGTCGAGATCGGGTCCAGCGCCGAGGTCGGTTCGTCGAGCAGCAACACATCCGGCTTGACCGCCACGCCGCGCGCGATGCACAGACGCTGCTGCTGGCCGCCCGACAGCGACAGGCCGCTCTTGTTCAACTTGTCCTTGGCTTCTTCCCACAGCGCCGCCTTTTTCAGGGCCCACTCGACGCGCTCGTCCATCTCGCCCTTCGACAGGTTTTCGTACAGGCGCACGCCGAAGGCGATGTTGTCGTAGATCGACATCGGGAATGGCGTCGGCTTCTGGAACACCATGCCGACCTTGGCGCGCAGCATGTTGACGTCGACACCCGGCTCCAGGATGTTGCGGCCGCGGTATATGATCGAACCCTCTGCGCGCTGGCCCGGGTACAGGTCGTACATCCGGTTCAGAGTGCGCAGCAGGGTCGACTTGCCGCAGCCCGACGGGCCGATGAAGGCCGTCACCTGCTTGGCGTGGATGTCGAGCGACACATTTTTCAGACTCTGCGTTTTGCCGTAAAAGAAGTTCAGGCCCTGGATTTCGATCGTCTTGGCTTTGGCGGCGGCCGGCGCCGGAGTCGTATTGAGCATGGCTTGGTTCATCACTTTGTCTTTTATCAGTGGGATTAACGCGGGGTCTTTTGGGCAAACATGGTGCGCGAAATGATGTTCAGCAGCAGCACGGTAGCGGTCACGAGCAGTGCACCACCCCAGGCCAGCGAACGCCAGTCATCGTAAGGGCTCATCGCGAACTGGTAGATCACGACCGGCAGGTTGGCCAGCGGCGCATTCATGTCGTGGCTGTAGAACTGGTTGTTCAGCGCGGTGAACAGCAGCGGCGCGGTCTCGCCGGCCACGCGGGCCACGGCCAGCAGCACGCCGGTCACGACGCCGGCCTTCACGGCGCGCAGGCGCACCGTCATCGCCACCTTCCAGTGCGGCGCGCCGAGGGCATAGGCCGCTTCCAGCAGGCTCGACGGCACCAGGCGCAGCATATTGTCGGTGGTGCGCACCACGACCGGCACCGCGATCAGGGACAGCGCGATCGCGCCGGCATAGCCCGAGAAGTGCTGGACGTTGGCGACGTAGATCGCATACACGAACAGGCCGATCACGATCGATGGCGCCGACAGCATGATGTCGGTCACGAAGCGGGTCACTTGCGCGAACTTGTTGTTCTCGCCGTACTCGGCCAAATAGATGCCGGCCAGGATGCCGATCGGGGTGCTGACCAGGGTCGACAGGCCGACCATCATCAGCGAGCCGACGATGGCGTTACGCAGCCCGCCGCCCGGCGTGCCCGGGGCCGGGGTGTCGTTCGTGAACAGGGTGCCGGCCAGGGCGCCGAAGCCGTTGTACAGCAGCGTGCCCAGGATCCAGGCCAGGAAGGCCAGGCCGATGCCCATGGCCAGCACCGACAGCGTGATGCCGACGCGGTGGGCCAGCAGGCGCTTGCGATAGACGGGGTTCTTAATTGTCGTATTCATTTGCACGGCCTTCTTATTTGGTGCCTTCGTTACGGACATACCGAGCAGCATCAGCTTCGCCGCCGACAGCACGATGAAGGTGATCGCGAACAGGATCAGCGCCAGGGCGAACAGGGCCGACGAGTGCAGCGCGGTCGCCGCTTCGGCGAATTCATTGGCCAGGGTCGACGAGATCGAGTTACCGGCCGAGAACAGCGAGGCCGAGATGCCATGCGAGTTACCGATCACGAAGGTGACAGCCATGGTCTCGCCCAGTGCGCGGCCCAGGCCCAGCATCACGCCGCCGACGACGCCGTTGCGGGTGTACGGCAGCACCACCTTGCGCACCACTTCCCACCTGGTGCAGCCCAGGCCGTATGCCGATTCCTTCAGCACGGTCGGCACGATCTCGAACACGTCGCGCATCACCGAGGCGATGAAGGGGATGATCATGATGGCCAGGATCAGGCCGGCGGTCAGGATGCCGATACCCATGATCGGGCCCTGGAACACCACCCCGATCAGCGGCAGCTGGCCGAGGGTATCCTTGAGCGCCGGCTGCACGTACTCGGCAAACAGCGGCGCGAACACGAACAGGCCCCACATGCCGTAGATGATCGACGGCACGCCGGCCAGCAGTTCGACCGCGGTGCCGAGCGGACGGCGCAGCCAGACCGGGCAGATCTCGGTCAGGAACAGCGCGATGCCGAAACTGATCGGGAAGGCCACCGCCAGCGCAATGATCGAGGTCGCCAGGGTGCCATAGATCGCGATCATGGCGCCATACTGGTCGTTCACCGGATCCCACTCCACCCGGGTGATGAAGCCCAGGCCGAATTCCTTGAAGGCCGGGGCCGCGCCGATCGCCAGCGAGACGATGATACCGGCCAGCACCGCCAGCACCGAGGCCGCGAACAGCCAGGTGACTTTATGGAAGAAAAAATCCTGCAGGCGCTGGTTGCGCATGGTATTGCGCAGCGCGGGCGATTCGAAGGTGTCGGCCTGGGCCGCTGCCTTGGCGGGCAGCTCGTTCACGGACACGGATGGATGGACGCTCATGGTATGGTTGACTTCGCTATTAATATCGTTTTGTCAATATCGCTGGCATGCGGAAAGACCGGTCGCACCGGCCCTTCCGGGTTCAGGAAATGTGGATTACCAGAGCGCCTTGCCGGACGCGTCCTTCAGGTTGGCGCGCCAGGCTTCCTGCACCAGCTTGGTGACTTCGGCCGGCATCGGCACGTAGTCCAGCTCGGCGGCCGACGGAGCGCCGTTCTTGTAGGCCCAGTCGAAGAATTTCAGCACTTGCTGGCCCTTGGCTGCGTCCTGGGTCTTGTGGACCAGGATGTACGAGGCGCCGGTCACGGGCCATGCGCCCTTGCCCGGCTGGTGGGTCAATACCACCGCGAAGCCCGGGGTGCCCTTCCAGTCGGCGCCGGCGGCGGCGGCCTTGAAGGCGTCGTCCGAAGGCTGCAGCCAGGCGCCGTCGGCGCCTTGCAGCTGGGTGTGCGCCATCTTGTTCTTCTTGGCGTAGGCCCACTCGACATAGCCGATGCCGCCCTTGATGCGCTGCACGTTGGCGGCCACGCCTTCATTACCCTTGCCGCCCACGCCCACCGCCCACTTGACGGTGGTGCCGGCGCCGATGGTCGATTTCCAGGTCGGGCTGACCTTGCTCAGGTAGTCGGTCCACAGGAACGAGGTGCCCGAGCTGTCGGCGCGGCGCACGACGGTGATGTCGGTGGCCGGCAGCTTGACGCCCGGGTTCAGCGCGGCGATCTGCGGCGCGTTCCACTTGACGATCTTGCCCATATAGATGTCGGCGATGACGGCGCCGCTCAGTTTCATCTGGCCCGGAGCGATGCCATCCAGGTTCACGATCGGCACCACGCCGCCCATGATGGCCGGGAACTGGAACAGGCCGGCCGCATTCAGTTCGTTCGCCGCCAGCGGCATGTCGGACGCGCCGAAATCGACGGTCTTGGCCTTGATCTGCTTGATGCCGGCGCCCGAACCCACCGACTGGTAGTTCAGGCCGACACCGGAAGCCGCCTTGTACAGCTCGGCCCACTTGGCATAGATCGGGTATGGGAAGGTCGCGCCGGCGCCGGTGATGTTGACGTTCTGGGCGCTGGCGGAGAATGCCGTTGCGGCCAGGGCGATCGAGACGAGGAGGTGCTTCATGCGCATATCGGATCCTTTGGAAGTGACACACGGGATGGTCCCGCTGACGATGAGGCGCAGTCTAGCGGGCGAATATGACAGGTTCATGACATATTTGGCCAATGTGACATGAACATGACACGCGCGCAAGGATGTCATCGCCGGGCGCGGCGCGGCGCGCGGATGGAAATCGGCGTCAGCCGAATAATGTCATGTTCCGCATTGTGGACACTTGTAAATACGCCATTGCCTGCTAACCTGAGATAGTAGTCACGGAATGGAGGGGACGCCGACAGGCGTCTGGTTCATATGTTAGATCTGATGGTGATGGGGATCCTGAGCGGACTGGCCGCCCTCGTGGCGTTCGAGATCTACCAGGAGATCCGCGGCAGTTCCAGCGATTTGCACGACCGCTATCACGAATAGCGAATGGCCCGCTCAGTGGGCCGATACATCAGGCGGCGAGGCCAATGGCGCTTGCCGCTTGTCGCATGCGGGGCGGATTCAGCGCATGAAGCGCGCCAGCGCCGTCACCGCCGCCAGGTCGGGTTGCAGGAACTGGAAGCCGACCTTGAACTCGCCGCTGCTGAAGATGCAGTATGACACCTTGACCCGCGTATTGATGGTCACGAAGCTGCCCTCGACCAGCAGGTCGAAGGACAGTTGCCCGCCCTGCCCGACCGCCAGCGGATCGGCCAGGCTGACGCTCACGCCGTTGGCGCCGACGTCGGTGGTCTTGCCGCCGACCGGCGGCTGGCCGTCCATGGCGAGCATGGCCTTGGTGCGGTACACCTTGCGTGGGGATTTCCGTTGGTCTTGAAACACGTGTTTATCCGAATACAGTGAACAAGACACAATTATAGAATCTTCCAGGAAATCCGACACCCCATGCCCCTGGCCGGCAGGGCCGACTTGACCGTCAGTCGATCTCGCGCAACTTGCTGAACGCCTCCTCGATGCGTTCGACGGCGATGATGCTCATGCCCTCGATCTTCGCCTTCGGTGCGTTCGATTTCGGGATCAGCGCCAGCGAGAAGCCCAGCTTGGCCGCTTCGCGCAGGCGCTCCTGGCCGCGCGGCGCCGGCCGGATCTCGCCGGCCAGGCCGACCTCGCCGAACACCACCAGCCCGCGCGGCAGCGGCTTGTTGCGCATCGACGAGTTGATCGCCAGCAACACGGCCAGGTCGGCCGCCGGTTCGGTGATCTTGACGCCGCCGACCGCGTTGATGAACACGTCCTGGTCGAAGGCCGCGATGCCGGCGTGGCGGTGCAGGACCGCCAGCAGCATCGCCAGGCGGTTCTGTTCCAGGCCGACCGACAGGCGGCGCGCGTTGGGCAGGTGGCTGGCGTCGACCAGCGCCTGAATTTCCACCAACAGCGGCCTGGTGCCCTCCTGCGTCACCATCACGCAGGAACCCGGGACCTGGCTGTCGTGCTGCGACAGGAACAGGGCGGAAGGATTCGACACCCCTTTCAGGCCCTTCTCGGTCATCGCGAACACGCCCAGTTCGTTCACCGCGCCGAAGCGGTTCTTGATTGCCCGCACCAGGCGGTAGCTCGACTGCGTATCGCCCTCGAAGTACAGCACGGTGTCGACGATGTGCTCCAGCACGCGCGGGCCGGCCAACGCACCTTCCTTGGTGACGTGGCCGACCAGGATGATGGTGACGCCGGTCTGCTTGGCCACCCGCGTGAGCTGGGCCGCGCATTCGCGCACCTGGGCCACCGAGCCGGGGGCCGAGGTCAGCGCATCCGAATACATGGTCTGGATCGAGTCGATCACCACCACGTCCGGCTTGAGGTCGGCGATCGTGCCGAGGATTTTCTCGAGCTGGATCTCGGCCTGCAGTTTCAGGTCTTTCGCATCCACCGCAAGGCGGCGCGCCCGCAGCGCGATCTGGGCGCCGGATTCCTCGCCGCTCACATAGAGCGTGCTGCGCACCGCGGACAGGCTCGACAGCGCCTGCAGCAGCAGGGTCGACTTGCCGATGCCGGGGTCGCCGCCGATCAGGACCACGCCGCCGGCCACCAGGCCGCCGCCCAGCACGCGGTCGAATTCCTCGATGCCGGTGCCGAAGCGCGGCACGTCGATCGCCTCGATGTCGGCCAGCGACAGCACTGGCGCCGTCTGCGCCAGGCTGCGGTGCGGGGTCTGCGACATGCGGTTGACGCCGGGCGTGTCGACGACGGTCTCGACCATCGTGTTCCAGGCCTTGCAGTCGGCGCACTGGCCGGTCCAGCGGGTGGCGATCGCGCCGCACTCGCTGCAGGTGTAATTGGTTTTCGCTTTTGCCATCGTACTTGTATATATGGGTATGGTCGGGCCGCTTCAACCGTCGGTGCCGAGACGGCCTTCGGTCACGCGCACGCGCGGCGCCAGCGCGCACATCAGCTCGTAGCCGATGGTGCCGGCGGCCTGGGCCACGTCGTCGATCGGCAGCCCGTCGCCCCACAAGGTGACCTTGCTGCCGATGCGGGCGTTCGGGATGGGCGTCAGGTCGACGGTCATCATGTCCATCGAGACCCGGCCGACGAGCGTCGTGCGCACGCCGTCGACGATCACCGGCGTGCCGTGCGGCGCGCTGCGCGGGTAGCCGTCGGCATAGCCGCAGGCCACCACGCCGATCGTCATCGGGCCGTCGGCCTCGAAGCGGCTGCCGTAGCCGACCGTGTCGCCCGGCCCGATATGCTGGATGCCGATCACTTCCGAGCGCAGGGTCATGGTGGGACGCAGGCCGAAATCCTGGGCGCTGCGCCCGCCCGGCGTGCCGCCGTACAGCATGATGCCGGGCCGGACCCAGTCGTTCGACAGCTGGCCGGCCAGTTCGGCCTGGTGCAGCACGCCGCCGGAATTCGACAGGCTGCGCTCGCCGGCCAGGCCAGCGGCCCCCAGCTGGAAACGCCGCACCTGCTCGGCGATCGTCAGGCGCGGGTGTTCCAGTTCGTCGGCGTTGGCGAAGTGGGTCATGTGGGTGATCGAGCGCACGTCGCGGATCGCGCGCAGGCGCTGCCAGGCGGCGGCATACTCGGCGGGCGGAAAGCCCAGGCGGTTCATCCCGGTGTTCATCTTGAGGTAGACGTCGATCGGGCGGTACAGCTGGGTGTACTCGAGCAGCTTGACCTGCTCGATGCTGTGCACGGCGGTGGCGATATCGTGCTCGGCCAGCATGGGCACGTCGGCCGCTTCGAAGAATCCCTCTAATAAAAGAATCGGCTTGGTCCAGCCGAGCTGGCGCAGCCGGATCGCGCTTTCCAGCTCGACCAGCGCCAGGCCGTCGGCGCTGGCGAAGCCGCGCAGCGCGCGCTCCAGGCCATGGCCGTAGGCATCGGCTTTCACGACGGCCCAGATCTTCGCCAGCGGCGCGCAGCTGCGCGCCTGGGCCAGATTGTGTTGCATGGAATCGAGGTGGATGGTGGCGAAGAGCGGACGCGGCATGGCAATCTTTTAAGAAAAACGGAGGGAATCCGGTATAAAACGTCAAGTGCCTATTTTACCGGAGCGGACCGCGCGCCGCCGCCATGGCACCGTTTCCCGTTTCGCCCGTCTATGCATTCATGGTATAAAGCAACCCGGACCAGATTTGTGAATTCTCGAATGAACCGTGGTTTCTATACCATCATGGCGGCGCAGTTCTTCTCGTCGCTGGCGGATAACGCGCTCCTGTTTGTCGCGATCAGCCTGCTCGTCGCCATGGATGCGCCGGCATCGCTGACTCCGTTGCTGAAGCTGTCATTCGTGCTGTTCTACGTCTTGCTCGCCGCTTTCGTGGGCGCCTTCGCCGATGCCCTGCCGAAGGGGCGCGTGATGTTCATCGCCAACATCATCAAGGTCGCCGGCTGCGCCTTGATGTTCTTTACCGTCCACCCCCTGCTCTCGTATGCCGTGGTCGGCTTCGGCGCGGCCGTGTATTCGCCCGCCAAGTACGGCATCCTGACCGAATTGCTGCCGCCCGAGAAACTCGTGCCCGCCAATGGCTGGATCGAGGGGTTGACCGTGATGTCGATCATCCTCGGCACCGTCCTCGGGGGCACCCTGGTGAGCGAGCGCGGCGCGAACTTCCTGTTGTCGTTCGACGCCTTCGCGGGCCTGGGCATCACGACCGGCGCCGAAGCCGCGATGGCGGTCGTGGTCGGCATCTACATGCTGGCCGCGCTGTTCAACCTGCGCATTCCGGACACCGGCGCGCGCTACGAACACCAGGAACGCAACCCCATCAAGCTGATCACCGACTTCGCCAACTGCTCGGCCACCTTGTGGCGCGACAAGCTGGGCCAGATCTCGCTGGCCGTGACGACCCTGTTCTGGGGCGCCGGCGCCACCCTGCAGTTCATCGTGCTGAAATGGGCCGAGCGCTCGCTCGGCCTGCCGCTGGACAAGGCCACGAACCTGATCGGCGTGGTCGCGATCGGCGTGGCGCTGGGCGCGGCCATGGCGGCGCGCATGATTCCGTTGCGCAAGTCGCTGACCGTGATTCCGATGGGCATCATCATGGGCCTGGTCGTGACCGTGATGGTGTTCGTCACCTCGGTATCGGTGGCCTACCCGCTGCTGGCGCTGATCGGTTTCCTGTCGGGCTTCTTCGTGGTGCCGATGAACGCGCTGCTGCAGCACCGCGGCCATGTGCTGATGAGCGCCGGCCACTCGATCGCGGTACAGAACTTCAACGAGAACCTGTCGATCCTGGTGATGCTGGCCGCCTACGCGATCATGATCACCCTGAACCTCGACCTGGACATCATCATCGTCATCTTCGGCCTGTCGGTCGCCGGCATCATGCTGCTGATCCAGCGCCGCCACACGCTCAATCAGCGCGAACACGATTCGCTCGGGCTGATCGGCGAAGGCAAGCACTGACCGACCTTCCGTTCTTTTCGATCCCGCTGTAACACTCGCTTACATCGGTCAAGCGCGGCCTGTTCCTATAATGGGCCGCATGAATACCGACGCCATTGCAAGAAACCGTTTCGGCCTTGGCGCGCGACCGGACGAGGAGGCGCCGTCCGACCCGCGCGGCTGGCTGCTGGCCCAGCTGGACAGCTTCGAGCCGCTGCCCGCGCCATGGCGCGCCGTCGAGCGCACCCCGGCCCGGACCCGCGCCTGGATCGCGCAGCAGCGCGCCCAGCGCCAGGCGCCGCAGGCCGAGCGCGCCGACGTCCGTGCCGCCTGGCAGCGCAAGGCCCGGGAAGCCTACCGCGCGGCGGTGGCCGCCCGCACCGCCAGCGCCCTGTGCAGCCCCACACCCTTCGTCGAACGGCTGGTCCACTTCTGGTCGAATCACTTCGCGGTATCGGTGGAGAAGCAGCCGGTGCTGGGACTGGCCGGCAGCTTCGAGGCCGACGCCATCCGGCCGCACGTGCTGGGCCGCTTCGAAGACCTGCTGCTGGCCGCGGTGCGGCATCCGGCGATGCTGCTCTACCTCGACCAGGCCGGATCCACCGGCCCGGACAGCGTGGCGGCGCGGCGCGCCCAGGGACGCCGGGTCCCGGGCCTCAACGAAAACCTGGCGCGCGAGATCCTCGAGCTGCACACCCTCGGTGTGCGCGGCGGCTACGCGCAGGGCGACGTGACGCAATTCGCGCGCGCGCTGACCGGCTGGACGCTGCCCGGCCCGGACGGCGCCGACACGTTCCGCTTCGCGCCTGCGCTGCACGAACCGGGCGCCCGCAACGTGCTGGGACGACGCTACGCGCCGGCGGGAGAAGAACAGGCGCGCGCCATCCTGCATGACCTCGCGGTCTCCCCCGCCACCGCGCGCCACGTCGGCGCCAAGCTCGCGCGCCACTTCGTCGCCGACGATCCGCCGGCGGCGCTGGTGGAACGGCTGGCGCGCAGCTTCGAACGCAGCGGCGGCGACCTGCCCAGCCTGTACCGCGAACTGGTGGCCGCGCCCGAGTCCTGGCAACCCGGCCCCGCCAAGTTCAAGTCGCCCTGGGACTGGGCGCTGTCCGGCATGCGCGCCCTGGGCCGGCGCGAGATGCCGGCGGCGCAGCTCGTTAACCTGATGAACCAGCTCGGACAGCCCGTATGGCGGCCGGGCGCGCCGGCCGGCTTCGGCGACGTCGCCGACACCTGGGCCGCGCCCGACGCGCTGCTGCGCCGTGTCGAGGCCGCGCAGCGGCTGGCGATGCAGGCCGGCGACGCGTTCGATGCGCGCGCGCTCGCGCCGCGGGTGCTGCCGGGCTCCCTGAGCCCGGCCACGGCGAAGGCGATCGCCTCGTCCGACAGTCCCGGCACCGCGCTGGCCCTGATGCTGGCGGCGCCCGAATTCCTGAGGAGATGACATGCTGCTGAACCGACGTGCTTTTCTCTCGGCCGCCGCGGCCCTGTGCGCGGCGCCGCGGATCGTGTTCGCGGGGGCCGACACCGCGCACCGCTTCGTCTTCATCATCCAGCGCGGCGCGGCCGACGGCCTGCATACGGTGGTGCCGTATGCCGATCCCGCCTATGCCCGCCTGCGCGGCGCGCTGGCCGTCGATCCAACCGGCGCGCACAAGCTCGACGGCAGCTTCGCGCTGCACCCCGCATTGGGCGGCATCGCAAAGCTGTATGAGGCCGGCCAGGCCAGCATGTTCCACGCGGTGGCCTCGCCCTACCGCGACCGCTCCCATTTCGACGGCCAGAACGTGCTCGAAAGCGGCGGCAACGCGCCCTACCGGGTCAAGGACGGCTGGATGAACCGGCTGGTGGGCTTGCTGCCGCGCGCCGGGTCCCAGGCCGACGCGATCGCCTTCGCGCCGACCGTGCCGCTGGCCCTGCGCGGCGCGGCCGGGGCCACGTCGTTCGCCCCGTCTTCGCTGCCCCAGGCGAACGAAGACCTGCTGCTGCGCGTGCGCCGGCTGTACGAAGGCGACGCCCAGTTGCACGCGCTGTGGTCCTCGGCGCTCCAGGCGCAGGCGATGGCCGGCGGCGCCGGGGACGCCAGACACCGCCAGCCGCCGGGCGAACTTGGCCGGATGGCGGCGGGTTTCCTGGCGCGGCCCGACGGTCCGCGCATCGCCATGATCGAGACCGGCGGCTGGGACACGCACAGCGCCCAGAACGGACGGCTGGCCAAGCAGCTGCGCGACCTCGACCGCCTGGTCGACGGTTTGCGCGAGGGCCTGGGCGACGCCTGGCGCCAGACCACGATCCTGGTCGCGACGGAGTTCGGCCGGACTGCGGCGGCCAACGGCACCGGCGGCACCGACCACGGCACCGGGTCCGCCGCCATGCTGGTCGGCGGCGCGGTGCAAGGCGGGCGCATCGTCGCGGACTGGCCGGGGCTGGCCCCCGCCGACCTGCTCGACGGGCGCGATCTCAGGCCCACGCTCGCGCTGGACGCGCTGGTGGCGCAAGCCTGCGCCGAGGCGTTCGGGCTCGATCCCGAGCGCACGGCCCGGGTGCTGTTTCCGGACGGCGCGCGCGCCCGGCCGCTGCCACGGCTGCTGCGCGGATGATCAGGCGACCGGCTTCGCCATCCGCGCCGCGGCCGCCCGCCCGCGCCAATCGCCCGGCACGACGAAACCGCGCTCGATTTCCTCGACGAAACCGTCGTGCCGGCGTACGCTGGCCACCAGGACCGGCGTGCCGGAAGCCGTGAATTGCCGGGCCAGCACGGCGGCGAGCTCGACCCGGTCCATCGTCGCGGTCGCCGCCGGCGCGCGCAGCGGCGCCAGCCACTCCAGCTTGGGCAAGACCAGGAACGCCTCGCCGGCGACCTCATCGAGTTCCGCCAGCGCGCACCAGAAGCCGCGGCAATGCCCGGCCGTGATGCCGCGCATCGCCGGCCAGCTGCCGGATGGGTAGAACAGCCAGCCCTTGACCAGCGCCTGCGCCAGGGTAACGGGCCGCGGCAGCAGCGCCTGCGCCGCCGGGTGCTCGCCCAGCGCAAGCTGGCGCTCGAACACCTTGCGCATCTTGCGGCCCAGGCTGTCGGCCAGGTTGGGGCCGACCAGCGCGTCGAATTCGCTCGATCCGCCGCCATCGAGCAGGTAGAACTTGGTGGCGAACTCGATGTGGGTCAGTGCATCCGGTCCGCGCTCGAGCAAAAAATCGAATTCGCCCACCGTGTCGTTGCGGCTGGCGCGCACCTGCAGGCCGTGGCGCACCAGGCGGCCCTGTTCGGCGAAATAGAAGGCCATCAGCTTTTCGGCGTATAGCCCGAGCCGCGTATACGTCTTGCCGCCGAGGGCGGCGTCGAGCGCCGTGGGGTCGAGGTCGAGCCGCGCCAGCCAGTCGGCCACCCCTGCTGTGACCGGGCCGAGCGTGGCGATGCGGCCCGCCCATTCGGGCGCGTCGGCGTCGAGCAGGTCGGGAGAATCGAGCAGCCAGGCCAGCGCGCGCACCGGGGCCCGCCGCAGGTGGCCCCAGCGGCGGTGGAAGGCCGCCTGATAGCTGCTAGTCGCGTGGTCCAAGGGAACGCGCCCGGCACAGGTCGGCCCAGGCCAGCGCCTTGTTTTCGCCGCGCAGCAGCAGTTCGCCCGGATGCAGGGTCGGCACCAGCGGCGTCTCGCCCAGGCGATGTACCTCGCCGCGGGCGCCGGCCAGCGGCTCCTGCAGCGCGCGGCCCAGCAGGCCGTTGGTCGCGACCTGGCCCAGGGTCAGCACGGTCGTGGCTCCGGTGAGCGCCAGTTCGCGTTCCACGAAGGGACGGCAGGCGGCGATCTCGCCGGGGGTCGGCGCGCGGTCGCCGCCCTTCGCGTTCAGCGGCCGGCACTTGACCAGCGGCGTGACGTAGGCATCGCGCTCGCGCGACAGCCCGACCGCGTGCAGCATATTGTCGAGCAGCTTGCCGGGGTCGCCCGTGAGCGGCTGGCCGGCCTCGTCGTCGAGCGCGCTCGGCGTGCCGGCGACGATCAGCCAGCGCGCCTGGCGCGGGCCGGCGCCGTGGACGGGCTTGCGGCCTGCGCCGCAGGCGCAATCCTTGCATGCGGCAATCGCCTGGCGCAGCCCGGCCCAGTCCATGGTCGCGACATCGGGCGTCGCCGGTTCGGGCGCGACGCTGTCGTCCCAGGCCGATGCGTCTTCCACGGGCGGCGGATTGCGGTAAGGCGGCGCCGACAGCGGCGTGTGGACGCGTGCGGCAGGCGCCGGCTCCGGTGCAGCCGCAGGCGCAGAAACCGGCGCCGCTGCGGGCGCGGCGGCTTCCGGCGCCGCCTCGGCGACGGCCGCTTCGGCCGCCGGATCGCTCATCGCATCGATCACCGCATCGGTCACCGCATCGGTCAACACCGCGGCCCCGGACTGCGGCGCATCTCGCAGCTGCCACAGCGGGCCGATGCCCATCTCGGCCAGGAACAGCGCGTCGCGCTGGCTCGTGTTCTTCATAAATCCAGCCTCATCACGATCGCATCCTCGCGGCCCGCCTGGCCGGCCGGGTAATAGCCCTTGCGGCGGCCGATCTGGACATAGCCATGGCGGCGATACACTTCCAGCGCCCGCTCGTTCGACGGCCGGACCTCGAGCAGGATCGATGCCATGCCCTGGCCGAGGGCGCGCGCGCCGATCTGGTAAAGCAGGCGCCGGCCCAGGCCCTGGCGCTGGCGCTTGCCGGCCACCGCGACGTCGAGCAGGTGCGCCTCGTCGAGCGCGTACATCAACAGATAATATCCGGCCAGCTCGCCGTCGGCTTCTCCCCCGACCTCGCGGACGGTCCAGCAATCGTAGCCGCTGGCCAGCGCGTCGACGAAGTTACCGCGGCTCCAGGGATAAGGAAAGACGCTGCATTCGAGCGCCCACACCTCGTCCACGTCGGCCGCCGTCATCGGGGCCAGGCGCAAGTCGGTATCCTGCAACCGGGTCATGCGCCGGCCTTGGCCTGGTTGATCGCCTGGCGCTCGGCGCTGGTATAGGCGACCTTGTTGCGCAGGTACAGCGGCTGGGCCTGGGCCGCGGGCACGCCCTGCCCGGCCGCCAGCGCGCCGCGCGCCAGCAGCGCCAGCTCGCGCGCATGCGGCACGATGTCGGGCAGCGCGCCCTGGGCGAACGGCTGGCCGGCGAAGGCGCCGGCATACTCGGCAAAGCCGTTGCCGCAGGCCCTCAGGCCTTCTGCCGCTGTCGGCGCCACGTCCTGCGGCGCCGACAGCGCCGGCGCCACCACCTCGGTCCATTTGCCGCCGTCGAAGCGGTACTGGGCCCAGTACACCTCGCCCATGCGCGCATCCAGCACGGCCAGCACGTCGCTGGCGCCGGTGGCGGCGCGGCAGGCCTCGGCCATCGCTTCGAGCGTCACCAGCGGCAGCACCGGCAGCCCGGCGCCATAGGCCAGGCCCTGGGCCACGCCGCAGGCGGTGCGCACGCCGGTGAAGGAGCCGGGACCGGCGCCGAAGGCGACGGCGTCGCAGTCGGCCAGCGCGATGCCGGCCTCGTTCAACAGCTCCTGCACCATGGGCAGGACCGATTGCGAGTGGCTGCGCACGCCAGGCGTCGAACGGACAGTGACAATTTCGCCGGCCAGCAGCGCGCAGGACGCCAGCTCGGCCGAGGTTTCGATAGCAAGGATGGTAGACATGCCGCTATTTTAACCTCTCGGCCCGGCGCCTTCCATGGCGGCGGCGCGAATCGCCATTGCGCTGCAACACGATCCGGAAGTCGCTGTACAATGCCGCACATGCAGAGCCTGACCCTCGATTCCACGACCCGCGGCGCGGTCGCCGCCGCCGTCAACGGCGACGGCTGGACCGTCGCCTGCCTGTGCGCCGCCTGGTGCGGCACCTGCGCGACCTACCGCGCCACCTTCGAAGAACTGGCGCTGCGCCATCCCGACAAGCACTTCGTCTGGATCGACATCGAAGACCAGGCCGACCTAGTGGGCGACCTCGACGTCGACAATTTCCCGACCCTGCTGCTGCAGCGCGGCGACACGGTCGCCTTCTTCGGCACCATGGTGCCCGACGGCGGCGTGGCCGACCGGCTGATCCAGGCCCAGGCCGGACAGAGCGACGAAGAACTGGCACGCCTGGCGCAGTCGAGCCAGGAGCGGCGCGACTGGCAAGAAGAATGCAATCTGCGCGTGCTGTTCGGCGCGCCGGATTGACCCTGCGCTAAACCTTTGCTCTACGGCCCCGGCAAGCAATGACCGGCGGGCGGCTTCCCCGCGAAGCATCCGCCGTCTTCGCCGGCGACAGCCAGGTGCTCAACCCAACTTCAAGGGCAGGCTGCGCAAACGCTGCCCGGTCAGCGTGAACACCGCCGCCGCCACCGCCGGCGCCACCGGGGCACGGCCGGCTCGCCCACGCCTTCCGGATGCGCGCTGCTGGGCACCACAATGGTTTCCACCCGCGGCGCCTGGCCGATGCGCAGCAGCGGATAGTCGCCAAAGTTGGACTGCCGGATCTTGCCTGCCTCGATCGTGATCTCGCCGGCCAGCGCCGCCGACAAGCCGAACACCACGCCCGACTCGACCTGCTGGGCCACGATATTCGGATTGACCGCCAGGCCGCAATCGATCGCGCACACCACGCGGTGCACGCGGATCGCGCCGTCCTCGACCGAGACCTCGGCCACCTGGGCCACCGTGCTGCCGAACGAGCGATGCAGCGCCACGCCGTGCGCGCGTCCGTCGGGCGCACGGCCGGCGGCAGCCACTGCCGCATCCAGCACCGCCAGCGCGCGCGGCTGCCCCGCCAGCAGGGTGCGCCGCAAGGCCACCGGATCCTGCCCGCCGGCGTGCGCCACCTCGTCCAGGAACGACTCCTTGAAGAAGGCATTGTGGGAATGTCCAACCGAGCGCCAGTAGCCGATCGGCACCTGGCTGTCCACGATCACGTGCGCCACGCGCTGGTTCGGGATCGCATATTGATGGTCGTACTCGCCTTCGGCGGTGGTCTTGTCCGGTCCCACGCCCGGCAGGCCCAGGCTGCGTTCGACGTACTGGTGGCCGATGGCGCCGCTCGCCGACTTGTTGTCCCAGGCCAGGATGTTCCCGCCTTCGTCCAGCTGCGCCGTGAAGCGCGCCAGCGCCGCCGGCCGGTAGACGTCGTGCATCGTGTCCTGCTCGCGGGTCCAGATCAGTTGCACCGGCTGGCCGCCGGTGGCCATGGCGACGGCCACCGCCTGCGCCACCATGTCGACTTCGAGCCGGCGCCCGAAGCCGCCGCCCAGCAGCATGACCTCGATCGCCACGTCCTCGCGCGCCACCCCGGCCACGCGCGCGGCGCAGTCGACCGCGATGCTCGGCACCTGGGTCGAGGCCCACAGCCGCACTTTGCCGTTCGCGACCTGGGCGGTGCAGTTGACCGGTTCCAGCGCCGCATGCGCCAGGAACGGCGCGCGGTACTCGGCGCGCAGCGTGCGCACGGCGCCCTCGACCTCCTGTGCACCGGTCTCGTGATAGACGTAACCGCGCTCCTCGTCGAGCGCGCGCGCCAGGCCGGCCAGGACCGAAGCGCTCGACAGCGCCACACCCTCGCCCGGCTGCCAGGTGACCGGCAAGGCCTGGGCCGCCTGGCGCGCCTGCCACCAGGTCGAGGCCACCACCGCCACGCCGGCCCCGGCGCCGGTGCGCCCTTCGAGCGCGGACGAGACGTCGACCACGGCCAGCACGCCCGGCATCCGGCGCACCGCGTCGGCGTCGAAACCCGCCACCGTGGCGCCGAGCGTCGGCGCCATCGTCAAGGCCGCGTAGACCATCCCGGCCGGCCGCGCATCGATGCCGAAGCGCGCGCTGCCGTCGGACTTGGCGCGACTGTCGAGGCGCGGCAAAGGCTTGCCGATCAGGCGGAAATCCTTCGCTTCCTTCAGGCGCACGTCGCGCGCGGTGAGGCCGGCGCCAGCCTGCGCCGCCAGCCCGGCCAGCGCGCCATAGCCGGCGCTGCGGCCGTCGACGTGTATCACGAAGCCGTCTTCGGTGCGGCAATCCTCCGCACGCGCCCCCCACTCCTGCGCAGCCGCCTTCACCAGCATCGCCCGCGCCACCGCGCCCGCTTCGCGCATTGGCAGCCAGGCATCGCGCACGCTGCTGGAGCCGCCGGTGAACATGATGCCCAGTTCGCGGCCGATCTTCGCCATCAGCCACTGGGCGCCCTGGGCCGTGCGGCCGGCGTCGTCCGGGTGGAACGGCAGGTTCTCGCGCAGCACCGTGACGTTGGCATAGATCTTGTCGATCGGCGGCTGGATGACGCGCACCGCGTCCAGGCCGACGTCGAGCTCCTCGGCCACCAGCATCGGCAGCGCCGTGTGCACGCCCTGCCCCATCTCGCTGCGCGGCACCACCACCGACACCGTGCCATCGAGCGCGAGCGCAACCCAGCCATTGAGCGCGACCTCGCCATCATCCAGCGCCAGCGGTCGCGACGGATGCAGGCGCTGGCGCGGCGGTTGCGCGCCCCAGCCGATCAGCAGCGCGCCGCCGGCGGCCAGGCCGGCCAGCAGGAAGTTGCGGCGACCCTGCTTACGCATGATGCCTGGCTCCCCAGCGCGCCAGGATCTCGTCGTGCGCGAGCGGCTTGCCATACAAATAGCCCTGGGCCAGGTTGCAGCCGTGGCGCAGCAGGAAGGCCGCCTGGTCCTCCCGCTCGACGCCTTCCGCGATCACCGACAGGTTCATGCTCTTGCCGAGCTGGATGATGGCGATCGCGATCGCCTCGTCGTCCGGATCCTGCGGGATGTCCTTGATGAAGCTGCGGTCGATCTTCAGGGTCCGCACCGGCAACTGCTTCAGGTAGGCCAGCGACGAGTAACCGGTGCCGAAGTCGTCGATCGCCAGGCAGACGCCGATCGCATGCAGGTCGTTCACGTACTGCAGCGCGTCGCCCGTGTTCATGATCACCGATTCCGTCACCTCGAGCTGCAGGCGCTGCGGCGCCAGGCCGGCGCCCTGGAGCACCTCGGCCACGGCGGCGGCCATGCCGCCGCGCTCGAACTGGCGCGCCGACAGGTTGACGGCGATCTTCGGCACCGCCAGGCCGTCCGCCTCCCACGCCACCATCTGGCGGCAGGCTTCCTGCAGCACCCACTGGCCCAGCTGGCCGATGAAGCCGGTGTCCTCGGCCAGCGGGATGAAGCGGCTCGGCGCCACCTCCCCCAGCTCGGGACTGTTCCAGCGCAGCAGGGCCTCGACCCCGACCAGGCGGCCGCTGTCGATCTCGACCTGCGGCTGGTAGGCCAGATGAATCTCGCGCTTGTCGATCGCGCGCCGCAACAGCGCCTCCATGCGCAGGCGCAGGTCGCCGTCGCCGCTCATCGCCGGCGCGTAGAACCGGTAGCCGTTGCGGCCGCGCGCCTTGGCCTGGTACATCGCCACGTCGGCATTGCGGATCAGGAGGTGCATATCGTTCCCGTCCTGCGGATACAGGCTGATGCCGATGCTGCCGGTGACGAACAGCTCGTAGCCCGAGACGTCGAAGGGCTGCTCGAACATCGCCATCAGCTTGTCGGCCACGCGCGTGGCGCCATGCACGCCGTCGACGTCTTCCAGCAGCACGATGAACTCGTCGCCGCCCAGGCGCGCCAGGGTGTCGCCCTCGCGCAGGCAGCGCGACAGCGCCAGCGCCGCCTGCTTGAGCAGCTCGTCGCCCACCTGGTGGCCAAGCGTGTCGTTGACGTTCTTGAAGCGGTCGAGGTCGATGAACATCACCGCCAGCTGCTCGCCGTCGCGCTCGGCGCGCGCCATCGCGTGGCGCAGGCGGTCGTGGTACAGCAGGCGGTTGGGCAGCGCGGTCAGCGCGTCGTGGTGGGCCAGGTGGTCGAGCTGGATCTGCGATTCGCGCTCGCGCGTGATGTCGCTGAACACGCACACATAGTGGGTGGTGGCGCCATCGTCGTCGCGCACCGCCGACACCGTGAGCGCTTCCAGGTAGGCGTCGCCGCCCTTGCGCGTGTCCCAGATCTCGCCGCGCCAGAAGCCGGATGCGCCGAGCTCGCGCCACAGTTCCTGGTGCAGGGCGGGATCGTTGCGGGTGCCCGACTGGTCGTGCGAAGACAGGCTCGATGCGCGCCCCACGGCCTCATGCTCTGCATAGCCGGTGATGCGGGTGAAGGCGGGATTGGTGGCCACGATCCGGCCATGCACGTCGAGCACCATCACGCCGTCGGCGATGTGTTCCAGGACGTTGGCCGACAGGCGCAGCTTTTCCTCGGCCAGCTTGCGTTCGGTGATGTCGGCGAACACCCAGATGCTGCCCTCGTCGGCGCGGTTCGGTTCGAGCGCGCAGCCGCTCATCAGGCACCAGAACAGGCTGCCGTCGCGATGGCGCAGCTGGCGCTCCTCGCCCAGGTCCATGCCTTTCTCGAGCAGCGGATACTGCTCGACGCCGGCGCGTTCGTAGTCCTCGTGATTGGGATACAGGATCGCGGTCGAACGTCCCACCATCTCGCCCTCGCCGTAGCCGAACAGCTCTTCGCAGCGGCGGTTGCTGGAGACGATGCGGCGCTGGCGCACGAACAGCACGCCGAACATGACGTTGTCCAGGATCGCGGCCTGCTCGGCCAGCAGCGCTTCGATGCGCATCTCGTCGTGGCGGCGCTCGCTGATGTCCGAGATGATGCCGTCCACCCGCACCCCATCCGGCCCATGCAGCGCCGGATCCCAGGCGCCCTGCGGCTGCCCATGCTCCTGCACCCAGCGCTCGATGCCGTGGGCGTCGACGATCCGGTACTCCATCTCATAGGCGTTTCCTGACAAGGCCGCGTTGCGCACGGTGCGGTGGTAGACGCGCCGGTCTTCCGGATGGACGATGGCGGCCCAATCCTCGGTGGTGGCGCACATGAAGCGCGCCGAGGGGTAGCCGGTGATCTTCTCGATCTCGTCGCTGACGAATTCGATCGGGCCACCGGCGCGCACGCGGTAGACCGCGCCCGGGACCTGGGTCACGATGGTGCGGAACTGTTCCTCGCTACGTGCGACGTCGGCGAACAGGTCGCGGATCGCCAGGCGCATGCGCTCCATCTGCTCGCCCAGCCGTCCCAGCTCGTCCTGGGCCGCCAGCCCCAGCGGGGTCTCGAAATCGCCGCGCGCCAGGCGATCCGAAAAGCGCGTCAGCTTGCGCAGGGGCGACAGCAGGCGCCGCCGCAGCAGCAGCGCGATCAGCAGCAGCGACACCGCCAGCTGCAGCACCAGCACCAGCGCATAATCGCCCTGCAACGTGTCATTCGGATTGGCGCCCGCGCGCTGATGCAGGTCGACCAGCAGGTAGCCGCCGACCACGGCGGGGGCCAGCAAGCCGGCGAACACGACCAGCAGCAGCGCACCGTAAAGCGAACGGCCGTACAGCGAGCGCAGGCGGGACGGGGTGCGGGCGGCGGGACTCGACATGGATGCTGGACTGGGTCGGGCGAGCCCGATGCATGGAGGATGGCCAGATTATGCACAGTTGCTTGCCGGGAGTCACTAGCTGTCAACGAGGCGCGACAAGTCTTGCTATGATCGGGATGCTGTAGGACCAACTATTTAGGAGAAAGACCACATGAGCCATTCCCTGTATGCCGCCTCGGTGCCGGTGTTCCGCCAGCTGCTGGGCAGCCTGGCCGCGGTGCTCGAAAAAGCCGAGGCCCACGCCCAGGAACGCCGCATCGAGCCGGACGCCCTGCTGCAGGCCCGCCTGTATCCCGATATGTTCCCGCTGGCCATGCAAGTCCAGATCGCCACTGACTTCGCCAAGGGCGCGAGCGCGCGCCTGGCCGGGGTCGAGCCGCCGCGCTACGAGGATGGCGAGCGCACCTTCGCCGAACTGCAGCAGCGCATCAGCAAGACGCTGGGCTTCATCGACAGCCTGAAACAGGCGGACGTGGAAGCCGGCGCCACCCGCCCCATCACCCACGGCAGCGGCGAGCGGGCGCGCCATTTCGACGACGGTGCGCGCTACCTGACGCACTTCGCGCTGCCGCAGTTCTTCTTCCACGTGACCACGGCGTACGCGATCCTGCGTCACAACGGCGTCCCGATCGGCAAGAAGGATTTCATCGGGGCGTATTGAGCCCCGCGCTTAACTGTTGCGGCGCGGATAACCCTGCGCCAGGATGCGCTGCCACACGACTTCCTTCGCGGCAGCGTCCATCGACACCCAGTTGGCGACTTCGGCGACGGTGCGGCCACAGCCGCGGCACACCTCGTCGAAGGTGGTCGAGCACACCGCCACGCACGGGGTATCGGGACGTTCGGGCGCCGCGGCGGCGCCGTCTGTTTCAGGCCGGGCCGACATCGAGCTTGTCCCAGCCTTCGTGGCCGAGCTTTTCCATGGTGGCGATATTCTTTTCGAAGATCTCTTCCGCTTCCGGGAAGGCCTCCACCGCGCGCGCGATGCTGTCCTCGCGCAGCAGGTGCAGGATCGGGTACGGGGCGCGGTTGGTGTAGTTCGAGATGTCGTTCGCGTCGCTGTCCGCGAACTGGTAATCCGGGTGGAAGGAAGCCACCTGCAACTCGCCGTCGAGCTGCATGTCCTCGACCGCGACGTCGGCCACGTCCAGGAATTCGTTGTAATCCTCGAAATCGTTCAGCACGAAGGGATGGATCAGCAAGGTCGTGTCGACCTGCTCGGGGCTGGTGTCGGACAGGCGCTGCAACTCGTCCATCAAGGTTTCAAGCAATTGCTCAGGCGTCGTGGCGTTCGACACGACGTAGCGCACCTGCTCCTTGACATGGACCGACTTGGCGAAGGGACAGAGATTGAGGCCGATGACGGCCCGCTCCAGCCACTTGCGGGTGGCGGCGACGATGGCGTCATCGTCGGCGTTCAGATTGGGGGTGCTCATGGTGAAGCTTTCGAAAGGCGAACGGCAAAGCCTGGATTGTACGCACTCTTTGCGGCCACGCACAATTCGACCCCGCCACGGCGCTAAGGTTTGCCAGACGCGGCCGTTATTCGCGGCGGGTCGGGCAAGCAGCGTCCCGCTCATCAATATTCATGATACGTGCGGCATCTTCCGTTTTCATGATGCCAACGGATGACATTTATCGCGCGGCCTGAATTGTAACGACAGCGACTTAATTCTTGACTGACTCGACAATTGATACGTACACTGCCCTCTTGTCCTGTCCTTTCGTTCCTGGACGCAACATTGGAAACGCCTCACCATGAAGCCTATGCACGACACGAAACGCTCCATTCTCACCCTGGCTGCGCTGGCCCTCCTGGCGGCAGCACCGCTGAGCCAGGCGATGGACGCGGCCCCGGCTTCCGGCGCCCTCGCCGCTTCCAGCCTCGAGCGTTCGGCGCAGTTGCCGTCGGTGATGAAACTCGATGCCGACGAGTACCGCGAGACCGACGTCTGGGGCCGGATCCGCAGCGGCTATGCGATTCCCGACCTGAACAATGCCCTGGTGACGCGCCACGCCCAGGCCTATGCCGCCCACCCGGGAAACCTGTCGCGCATTTCCGGGCGCGCCTCGCCCTATCTGTACCACGTCGTGTCGGAACTGGAAAAGCGCGGCATGCCGACCGAGCTGGCCCTGCTGCCGGTGATCGAATCGGCCTTCAATCCGCAGGCCATGTCGAGCGCCAACGCCGCCGGCCTGTGGCAATTCGTGCCGGGCACCGGCAAGGACTTCGACCTGCGCCAGAACATGTTCAAGGACGAGCGGCGCGGCGTGATCGCCTCGACCGACGCCGCCCTGACCTATCTGCAGCGCCTGTACACGATGTTCGGCGACTGGCCGCTGGCCCTGGCGGCGTATAACTGGGGCGAAGGCAATGTCCAGCGCGCCATCAAGAAAAACCAGGAACTGGGCAAGCCGACCGACTTCGACAGCCTGGCCGAGCTGATGCCGGCCGAGACCCGCAACTACGTGCCCAAGCTGCAAGCCGTCAAGAACGTGGTGGCCAATCCATCGCAGTACGGCGTCACCCTGCCGGCGATCGACAACCAGCCCTATTTCACCACGGTCGACAAGACCAGCGACATCGACCTGGCCATCGCGGCGCAACTGGCCGAAATGTCGCTGGACGAATTCAAGGCGCTCAATCCGCAATTCAAGAAGCCGGTCATCATTGGCGGCGAGCGGACCAAGATCCTGCTGCCGACCGAGAACGCCGAGAAATTCCACATCAACCTGGCGCAATGGGGCCATGCGTTGTCGACCTGGACCACGCACAAGATCACCGGCGCCCGCGTGACCATCGCCCAGCTGGCCTCGAAGTTCGGCACCACGCCCGAGGTCATTCGCCAGGCCAACAACATCCCGCCGCAGTCGCGCCTGAAAGCCGGATCGACGATCCTGGTGCCGAAAACCTCGGCCTCGAGCCATGGCGACATCGCCGAGAACATCATCGAGAACGCCGTCGTCGCCTTCGAGGCCGACCGCGGCAAGGCCAAGCGCAATGCCTCGCGCTTCAAGGCCAAGGCCGCAGGCAGCAAGACCGGCAAGCGCATCGCCCGCAATACCTCGTCGGCGCGCAAGCAGCGCTGATGTTGCTGCGCAGCATTAGCTATGCGGTTTTACGCGCTGTCGTGCAAAGAACCGGAAAAACCTGTATAGTTCGGTTTGTGCGCTGCGACATCGCGTCCGCTCGATACGATCTCCAGGAGATTCGATGAGCCGGCAGCAACAGCGTTAGCAGTACAACAAGCAGCTACGCAAACCCCAGGCAGCTCGATGCAGAGCGCCTTTCCAAAGCCTCCCGCCTTGCGTGTCGTTTCCAGACACCGTCCCGGCGCAAAGCTTTTGTGCCGAAATTTCTTTCATTACTGAGTCATTTCGTTTGTCGGTTCGCGTTGCATTTTTACGTTCGCGCCCCATGTGCGAGCGCATGATTTATTCTGAAAGTAAAGAACACATGAGTTTTGAAGCCCTAGGCCTGCACGCGTCCATCGTCCAGGCTGTCGCCGACACCGGCTACACCACCCCGACCCCGGTCCAGGCGCAAGCCATTCCCGCGGCCATCGCCCGCCGCGACCTGCTGGTTTCGTCGCAAACCGGTTCGGGCAAGACCGCGGCCTTCATGCTGCCAGCCCTGCACCACCTGGCGAACGCCGAGCCCCTGCCAGCCGGCAAGACCCCTGCGCAAGAAGCGCAGGCTGCCCGCGCACGTGGCGAGCGCGTCCGTTTCAAGCCGGCCCAGCCGAAGATGCTGGTCCTGACCCCGACCCGCGAACTGGCGCTGCAAGTGACCAGCAACACCGACAAGTACACGGCCCATATGCGCCGCGTGCGCTGCGTCTCGATCCTGGGCGGCATGCCGTATCCAAAGCAGATGCAATTGCTGGCAAAAAATCCTGAAATCCTCGTCGCCACCCCTGGCCGCCTGATCGACCATATGGAATCGGGCAAGATCGACTTCTCGCAGCTCGAGATCCTGGTGCTGGACGAAGCCGACCGCATGCTCGACATGGGCTTCATCGACGACATCGAGAAGATCGTCGCCGCCACGCCATCGACCCGCCAGACCATGCTGTTCTCGGCGACGCTGGACGGCGTCGTGGGCAATATGGCGCGCCGCATCACGACCGACCCGATGACGATCCAGATCGCCAGCGCCTCGAACCGCCACGAGAACATCGTGCAGCGCGTGCACTTTGTCGACGACCTGTCGCACAAGAACCGCCTGCTCGACCACCTGCTGCGCGACGAGACGCTGGACCAGGCCGTGGTGTTCACCGCCACCAAGCGCGACGCCGACATGATCGCCGACCGCCTGAACATCGCCGGCTTCGCCGCCGCCGCGCTGCATGGCGACATGCACCAGGGCGCCCGCAACCGCACGCTCGACGGCATGCGCCGCGGCAGCGTCCGGGTGCTGGTCGCGACCGACGTCGCCGCGCGCGGCATCGACGTCCCGACCATCACCCACGTGGTGAACTACGACCTGCCGAAGTTCCCCGAGGACTACGTGCACCGCATCGGCCGCACCGGCCGCGCCGGCCGCAACGGTGTCGCGATCTCGCTGGTCAACCACGCCGAGAACATGAACATCCGCCGCATCGAGCGCTTCACGCGCCAGCCGATCCCGGTCAACGTCATCGAAGGCTTCGAACCGAAGCGCGCGGCGGCGCCGCGTTCGGCAGCGCGTCCGGGCTGGAAGCCGGGCGACGGCCGCAATGCCGGCAAGCCGGCACAGCGCGGCTTCGGCAAGCCGACCGGCCCGCGTGAAGGCGGCTATGCCGACCGCGCACCGCGCGAAGGCTACGCGGCGCGTCCGCAGGGCGACCGCCCGGCCGGCGAGAGCCGTTACGCAGACCGTGGCCCGCGTGAAGGTTACGCGCCGCGTCCGCAAGGCGACCGTCCGGCCGCCGACCGCGCGCCACGCGACGGCAACCGCTTCGGCGGCCCGCGCGAAGGCCAGGGCCAGCGCCGCGAAGGCGGCTACAAGGGCGCCCACCCGCGCTCGATGGACGGCGCCCGCCGTTCGTTCGGCGAATAAGCATGGCCCGCGCAGGCGGGACTCCTGACCTAGCGTCTGAAAAGAACGGCTGCCATTCGGCGGCCGTTCCTGCATTTGGGGCGGCCATCGAGCGCCACCGCGCGACATGGGAGATAATGACCGTTACGTCCCTTTCAACGACTTCCGGATAACCTCATGAGCACCACCGACCAACCCATCAAACTCACCTCGTTCTCGCACGGCGGCGGCTGCGGCTGCAAGATCGCGCCCGGCGTGCTGGCCGAGATCCTCAAGTCGTCGGGCGGCTTCCCGCTGCCGAAGGAGCTGATGGTCGGCATCGAGACCTCGGACGACGCCGCGGTCTACCAGCTCAACGACGAGCAGGCGCTGGTCGCCACCACCGATTTCTTCATGCCGATCGTCGACGACCCGTTCGACTTCGGCCGCATCGCCGCCACCAATGCGGTCTCGGACGTGTACGCGATGGGCGGCACCCCGATCATGGCGCTGGCCCTGGTCGGCATGCCGATCAACAAGCTGCCGCTCGAGACCATCGGCCAGATCCTGGAAGGCGGCGCCGCCATCTGCCGCGAAGCCGGCATCCCGATCGCCGGCGGCCATACGATCGATTCCGTCGAGCCGATCTATGGCCTGGTGGTGATGGGTCTGGTGCACCCGGCAAAGGTCAAGAAGAACAGCGCCGCCCGCGCCGGCGACGTGCTGGTGCTGGGCAAGCCCCTCGGCGTGGGCGTGCTGTCGGCCGCGCTCAAGAAGGGCGTACTGGGCGAGGACGGCTATGCGGCCATGATCGCCAACACCACCAGATTGAACAAGCCGGGCCGCCTGCTGGCCGACATGCCCGGCGTGCACGCCATGACCGACGTCACCGGCTTCGGCCTGCTGGGCCACCTGCTCGAACTCGCGCGCGGGGCCCAGCTGCATGCGCAGCTCGACATGGCGACGATCCCGCTGCTGCCCGGCGTGCTGCAACTGGCGCACGACGGCTTCTTCACCGGCGCGTCAGGCCGCAACTGGGATGCCTACGGCAAGGACGTGCAGCTCGACGAGGCCTTGAGCCCGGCCCAGCGCGCGCTGCTGACCGATCCGCAAACCTCGGGCGGCCTGCTGGTGGCCTGCGATCCGGCTTCGGTCGAGGACGTGCTGGCCCTGTTCGCGCGCGAAGGATTCCCTGACGCGGCAGTGGTCGGCCGCGTCGACGCCGGCGCCGCCGGCATCACCGTCCGCGCCTGAAGCGACACCACGGGGAGCTCGGCGGCGCCCCACCCCGCCGGCCGGCATCGAGATCAGTCAGCTCAGTGCGCCCAGGCCACGGTCGACCGGGCCCGCACACCGTCTCCCGGTCAGTTTCGCCGTTTCCGACTTGTTTCCGGGAAGAACTTAACGTGCCACTCAGGGCGTCGCTTCGGACTGACTGTGCGCAACAGCGCCGTCTCCCCGCGCAAACAGCTTGTCGCGCGCCAGCCTGCTGATCGCCACGGTGGCCGGATGGCTCATGCGGCGCTCGGTCGTGATCGCATACACCTGCTCGACCACCGACTCGACCTGCCCCAGCGCGACCAGCCCGTACTGGCTGCCGACCTGGGCTGCGATCACGCTGGGCGCGAAGAACACGCCGGCGCCCGAACGGCCGAACGCCTGGATCATGGCGCTGTCGTCGAACTCCCCCACCACGCGCGGATGCACGTCGCAGCGCTCGAGCCAGCGCAGCAGGCGCTGGTGGATCGCGAAATCCTCGCCCGGCAGCAGCAGCGGCGCATTGTGCAGGCAGGCCGGGAACGGCCGGTCGAATGCGGCCGCCAGCGCTTCGGTGCAGAATGCCGTCATCGGGCTCTCGCCCAGCAAGTGATTGTAGGCGCGCACGCTGAAATGGCCCGGGATCGGGCGGTCGGCGATCACCAGGTCGAGCCGGTGCACGGCCAGGTCGGCGATCAGGCTGTCCAGGCGTCCTTCGCGGCAGATCAGCTTGACGGGTTCCTCGAGCTTGAGCGCCGGCTCGACCAGGTCGAAGGCGATCAGCTTGGAGACCGAGTCCGCGCAGCCCACGCGGTAGGAGGTGGCGACGAAGGCGTGGTCGCGCACCACTTCGAGCAGCTCGTCGCCGGTATTGAAGATGTCTTCGGCATAGCTCACGATGCGGCGCCCGGTATCGGTCAGTTCGAGCTTGCGCCCGACCCGGCGAAACAGCTCCACGCCCAGGCTGTCGGCGAATTCGGACAGCTGGCCCGAAATCGAGTGCGGGGTCAGGTGCAGCTGCTCGGCCGCCCTGGCGATGCTGCCGGTCTTGGCCACCATCCAGAAGTAGCGCAGGTGCTTGTAGTTGAGTGTCGACATGGCGCGCGTTCGTAAACATCGAAAAATTCGATGTTACATCAAATAAGATTCGATTTGTGCGAGGTATCGGCGCATCCTATAGTGGGGTTTTACCCCCATTGGAGGATTGTCATGCCCCCTCGTTCCACTGTCTTTACAAGGAGTGCCCGATGAACGGACTGGAAACCATCGCAAGCCCCATGATGTGGGCCGGCTTCGTCGGCTTCGTGCTGGTCATGCTCGCGCTCGACCTGTTCGTTTTCGGCGGTAACAAGGCGCACAAGGTCAGCGTCAAGGAAGCCGGCATCTGGTCGCTGGTCTGGGTCAGCATGGCGTTGATCTTCAACGCCGGCCTGTACTACTACCTGAAGGACACCGCCGGCGCCGAGATCGCGAGCCAGAAGTCGCTCGAATTCTTCTCGGGCTACCTGATCGAGAAAGCGCTGTCGGTCGACAACGTATTCGTGTTCCTGCTGATCTTCACCGCCTTCCAGGTGCCGCAGCAATACCAGCGCCGCGTCCTGATCTATGGCGTGCTGGGTGCGATCATCATGCGCGCCATCATGATCAGCGCCGGCGCCTGGGTCGTGAGCGAATTCAGCTGGGTACTGTACCTGTTCGGCGCCTTCCTGCTGTTCACCGGTATCCGCATGCTGGTGGCGGTCGACGAAGAGCCGGACGTGGCCAACAACCCGATCCTCAAGTTGGCGCGCAAGCACCTGCGCGTGGCCGAGGGCGACCACGGCGAGAAGTTCTTCGTGCGCAAGGACGGCCTGCGTTACGTGACGCCGCTGTTCCTGGTCCTGATCCTGATCGAGGTGACCGACCTGATCTTCGCGGTGGACTCGATCCCGGCGATCTTCGCGATCACGACCGACCCGTTCATCGTGTTCACGTCGAACATGTTCGCGATCCTGGGCTTGCGTGCGCTGTACTTCCTGCTGGTCGACGTGGCTGACCGCTTCCACCTGCTCAAGTATGGCCTGGCCATGGTGCTGACCTTCATCGGCGTCAAGATGCTGATCATGCCGTGGTACCACGTGCCGGTGCAGGCTTCGCTGACCGTCGTGGCAGTCCTGATCGCTGGCAGCTGCATCGCCAGCCTGATGATCAAGCCAAAAGGCGAAGGAAAATAATCGGCATCACCTCGTGCGCGGGGCTGACAACGTCAGCCCCGCGCAAGTGGCGGAGTATCGCCAGTCGGCTGCGCCGGCGGCTCCCCGTCGCCGGCCTGCCCCACCCGCTCATACTCGGCGATCACCTGGGCGCCCAGCAGCAGCAGGGTGGCGGCGATCTCCAGCGAGAACATCACCACGATCGCCGTCGTCATCGAGCCATACACCAGGTTCACCTGCGACAAGGTCGAGAAATACCAGACCAGCACGTGGCGCGCGATTTCCCACAGCAGCGCCGCCGTCGCACCGCCGACGAAGCCGTGCCAGATCGACAGCCGCCCCACCGGCATCACCAGGTAGATCGAGGTCAGCACCAGGATCTCGCCCGCCAGTCCCAGCAGATACAGCAAGGCCCCCGACACCCCGCCCAGCGACCACTTGTAGTTGAACAGCCACACGCTCTCGGACCCCATCACCTGCAGGGCGCCGGCGACCAGGGTCACTACCATGATGCCGATGCCCAGCGCCAGGATGTAGCAATACGGCAACACGGCCGAGACCAGAAAATGGCGCCGCCGCACCGCGACCCGGTGCACGAAGATCACGCTCATCGCATTCTCCAGCACGGTAAACGCAAGCGAGCTGAAGAACAGCATGGTGAGCGCCAGCACCCAGGTCAGCAACTGGCGGTCCTGCAGGAAGTTGGCGACCTCGGTCACGAGCGGGCGCGACTGGCCCGGCACCAGCAGTTCGAGATAGCGGCGCAAGGTGTCGAGCAGCTCGACCGGGTCGATGAAGTGCGACAGCGCCACCACCACCAGCATCAGGAAGGGCACGATCGACAGCAGCGCGTAATAGGCGACGGCGCCGGCCAGCAGCAGGCCCTGGTTGGCGCGAAAGCCCCTCAGCACCTGCAGGGTGAACTTGAGGGGGTGCTGCAGGATGTAGATATTGGCGCGCTGGTCTTTCAGGCGCGCGCGCCAGTCACGCCGGCGACTCATCTTGCCAGCCGGATGCCGGTGAACTGCCAGCGCGCGCCGGACGGGAAGAAGTTGCGGTAGCTGGCGCGCGCATGACCCTCGGGCGTGGCGCAGGACGAGCCGCGCAGCACGTACTGGTTGATCATGAACTTGCCGTTGTATTCGCCGATGGCGCCCGGCGCCGGCGCATAGCCGGGGTAAGGCGCGTAGCTGCTGCTGGTCCACTGCCAGCAGGCGCCGAACATCTGCTGCAGGCCGGCGCCGCTGGCCGCCGCCGGATGGTGCACCGGCAGTGCGCCCAGGCTGGCTTGGCGCGCCGCGAACTCCCATTCCGCCTCGGTGGGCAGGCGTGCCCCGCGCCAGCGCGCATAGGCGTCGGCTTCATACAATGAGACGTGGGTGACGGGACGCTCGGGGTCGAGCGGCTGCACGCCGTGCAGCGTGAACTCGTGCCAGCCGTCGTCCCGTTCGATCCAGTACAGCGGCCGGGTGATCTCGCCCGAGCAGACCCGGTCCCAGCCCTCGGCCAGCCATAGCGCCGGGTCGCGGTAGCCGCCGGCCTCGATGAACTCGCGGTACTCGCCATTGGTGACGAGGCGCGAGGCCAGCGCGAACGGCGCCACATAGGTGCGGTGGCGCGGCAGCTCGTTGTCGAAGCAAAAGCCCGTGCCCTTGTGGCCGATCTCGGCCAGGCCGCCTTCGAACGGCAGCCAGCCTAGCTGCGGCGCCGGCCGGGACGCCTCCAGCGGATCGCTTGCATAGGCCGGAAACAGGGGACTTTGCGCCAGCAGGTGCTTGACGTCGGTGAGCATCAATTCCTGGTGCTGCTGCTCGTGCTGCAGGCCCAGTTCGACCAGGGCCGCCAGTTCGCCATCGATGCCGCGCGCCAGCAGGGCGTCCATGCGGCGGTCGACGTCGTGGCGGTAGGCTTTCACCTGACTGAGCGCCGGCCGCGTGAGCAGGCCGCGCTGCGGACGCGGATGCTTGTCGCCGACGCCGTTGTAGTAGGAATTGAAAATGACGCGAAACGCCGGGTGGAACGGCGCGAAGCCCGGCTCGCGCGGCTCGAGGATGAAGGTCTCGAAGAACCAGGTGGTGTGCGCCAGGTGCCACTTGATCGGGCTGGCGTCGGGCATCGACTGCGCGCAGCAGTCTTCGTCGGACAGCGCCTCGGCCAGGTGCAGCGAATGGCCGCGCACCCGGGCGAAGGTGCGCGGCAGGCCCTCGTCGCGCAGCATGTTCATACGGAGATGGCCTGTGCGTGGATCACCGCGAACCAGCGCTGGGGATCGGTCCAGACGCGGGTCGCCTCGAAGCCGGAACGCTCCAGCAGCCCGATGGCGTCGGCCTGCTGGTATTTATAGCTGTTCTCGGTGTGAATGCAGTCGCCGGCCTCGAAGCGGCGCGCGCCGCCGCGCCAGTGCACGTCCTGCGCCGTGCGCGCCTCGAGGTGCATCTCGATGCGTCCGCGCGCGGCGTTGTAGAAGCCGTGGTGGCGCCACTGGCGGATGTCGAAGTCCGCGTCGACCAGCCGGTTCACGTGGCGCAGGATGTTCAGGTTGAAGGCGGCGGTCACGCCCAGCGCGTCGTCATAGGCGGCGTCGAGCGTGGCCTTGTCCTTGGCCAGGTCGATGCCGATCAGGATGCCGCCATCCGGCCCGCACTGCGCGCGCAGGCGCGCCAGGAAGGCCTGCGCGTCCTCGGGCGTGAAATTGCCGAGCGACGAGCCCGGATAGAAGAACAGGCGGCGCTCGGCGCGCACCAGGTCGGGCAGCTCGAAGCGGCTCGAGAAATCCATGCCCAGCGCTTCCATCGCGATCTGCGGGAAACGCTGGCGCAGGCGCGCCAGGGCGTCATGCGTGAATTCGCTGGAGATGTCGACCGCCACGTACTGCGCAGGCTGCAGCAGCGGGAACAGCCTGGCGGCCTTGGCGCAATTGCCGGCGCCGAGGTCGATCAGCGTCGTCCCGAGGCCGGCCACGCGCGCGATCTCGGCGCCATGGCGCTCGAAGATGGCTGCTTCGGTACGGGTCGGGTAGTACTCGGGCAACTCGCAGATGGCCTCGAACAGCTTGGAGCCGAGCGCGTCGTACAGGAACTTGGGCGAGATGCAGACGTCTGGCGCGCCGAGGCCCGCATGCAGGTCTTGTGCGTCATGGGCGTTGGCAACGGCGGCCTGGCGCTCGTCGGATGTGCAGGTTGTCAGCATAAGGTTTATCATTCGTGCCGCCACACCGCACCATGCGAGATGGCATATGAGATTTACTTCCATCGTTGCTGTTTTTGCCATCATAGCGGATTCCCTCGAATCGCCGGCGCGCGGCAATGCAAGCGTGCAGGGCCGGCTGCCCTGCGATCTTTCTAAAGTGGAATATGGACCAGCGACTTCATTGGGAGACCGTGTACCGCACCAGGGCGCCGGATGCGGTGAGCTGGTACGCCCCGCACCTGGACACCTCGCTCGCCCTGATCGAGCGCAGCGCAGGGGCACTCTCGGCGGCGATCATCGACGTCGGCGGCGGCGAAGCGACGCTGGTGGACGACCTGCTGGCGCGCGGCTACACCGACGTGTCCGTGCTGGACATCTCGGCCGAGGCGATCCGCGTCGCCCGCGCGCGCCTGGGCGCCCAGGCCGGCCGGGCCCGGTGGCTGGTGGGAGACATCACGCAGGCCGAGCTGCCGGAGCGGCGCTACGACGTCTGGCACGACCGCGCCGTGTTCCATTTCCTGCTCGAACCCGCCCAGCGGGCCGCCTACGTACGCCAGGTGGCCCGCGCCATGCGTCCGGGCGGCAGCGTGATCGTCGCCACCTTCGGCCCCGAAGGGCCCACCAAATGCAGCGGCCTGGACATCGTGCGCTATGACGCCGAGGGCTTGCACGACCAGTTCGGCCCGGCCTTCCGCCTGGTCGAAAGCCGCACCGAACTGCACCGGACACCGTTCGGCACGACCCAGCAATTCGTCTATTGTTTTTGCCGAGTGGAATGATGGGCATTTATAATTCGTATTCCATCACGATTAACCATCACTAAGAAGCCACCATGACCATGTCCATTCGCCGTCACGTCCTGAAAACCCTGTGCGCAGCCGTTGCTGGCACGATGCTGATCGCAGGCTCGGCCGCAGCCCAGAGCAATGGCGTGCTGCGCGTCTCGGCCATCCCCGACGAATCGCCGACCGAACTGCAGCGCAAGTTCAAGCCGCTGGGCGAATACCTGGCCAAGGCCACCGGCCTGAAGGTCGAGTTCACCCCGGTGACCGACTACGCCGCCTCGGTCGAAGGCCTGATCAACCGCAAGATCGACATGGTCTGGTTCGGCGGCTTCACCTTCGTGCAGGCCAATGTGCGCAGCAAGGGCCAGGTCACCCCGCTGGTGCAGCGCGAGGAAGACGAGAAATTCCGCTCGGTCTTCATCACCACCGTGCCGGGCATCACCAAGCTGGAAGACCTGAAGGGCAAGACCCTGGCCTTCGGTTCGGAATCGTCGACCTCGGGCCACCTGATGCCGCGCTCGTTCCTGCTGCAAGCCAAGATCAATCCGGACACCGACCTGAAGCGCATCGCTTTCTCGGGCGCGCATGACGCCACCGTGGCGGCCGTGGCCGGCGGCAAGGTCGATGCCGGCGCGCTGAACATCTCGGTCTGGGAGAAGCTGGTCGAGAGCAAGAAGGTCGACCCGAAGCAGGTGCGCGTGTTCTACACCACCCCGGGCTACTTCGACTACAACTGGACCGTGCGTACCGACATGGATCCGGCGCTGAAGAAGAAAATCACCGACGCCTTCCTGGCGCTGGACGGCTCGACCGCCGAAGGCAAGCAGATCCTCGACCTGCAGCGCGCGACGAAATTCGTGCCGACCAAGACCGCCAACTATGGCGCGATCGAAGCCGCCGCACGCAATGCGGGCCTGCTGAAGTAATATCGGAAGGCGATTCACCATGGCGACCTACCGCCTGCGCGGCCTGACCGTGCGCCACCTGGCCGGCAGCCGCGCGCCGGCCCTGCACGCGCTCGACCTCACGATCCGCGCCGGCGAGCAGGTCGCCCTGATCGGTCCTTCCGGGGCCGGCAAGACCACCCTGCTGTCCACCCTCGCCTGCGCCCACCGGCCGGCCGAGGGCACGCTCGAGATCTTCGGCCAGGATGCCTGGCAGTTGAACGGGGCCGAGCGCCACCACCTGCGTGCGCGCCTGTTCCTGGCGCCGCAGGCGCCGCCGCTGCCGGCGCGCCAGCGCGTGGTGACGGCGGTGCTGGCCGCGCGCCTGCCGCACTGGTCGCTATGGCAGGCCCTGGCCTCGCTGGTGCGCCCGCAGGATCCCGCCGCCGCCCACGCCGCGCTGGCGCGCTTTTCGCTGGGCGACAAGCTGTATGCCCGGGTCGACCGCCTGTCGGGCGGCGAACGCCAGCGCTGCGGCCTGGCGCGCCTGCTGCTCTCCGACGCCGAAGCGCTGCTGGTCGACGAGCCGATCTCGGCGCTCGACCCGGCGCTGGCGCGCCACACCCTGGCCACCTTGCGCCAGGAAGCACAGGGGCGCAATGCGACCCTGGTGTGCAGTCTGCACCAGGTCGACCTGGCGCGCGAGCAGTTCGGGCGCCTGATCGGCCTGCGCGACGGCCGCATCGTGTTCGATGCGTTGCGCGAAGAGGTCAGCGACGCCATGATCGCCGAGCTGTACGCCAATGAAGCGGTCGAGCCGGCACCCGCCACCCTGCACGAGACACCCGGCCAGATCGCCGTCGGCGCCTGCTTCTGATGAGCGCCGCTGCAGTTCTTCACCGCGATCCCGCGTGGCGCACGCGCGTCACCTGGGCCGCGATTCTCCTCGTCCTGCTGTATCCGCTGCTGGCGGGCGCCGAATTCAAGCCCTGGCTGCTGTTCGACGCGCAAAGCCTGCGCGCGGCCGGGATGTTCCTGTCCGATTTCCTGGTCCCGGCGCATGACGCCGAATTCCTGGCCATGGTGCTGCGCGAAACCTGGCAGACGGTGGCGATCGCCACCGCCGGCCTCACGCTGGCCTTGCTGGTGGCGATTCCCGCCACCTTCGTCATCACCGAACGCCTGTCGATCTCACGCCTGGGCACCGGCCGCATTCATCCGTTCGCGGCGCTCGTGCGCCAGGGCCTGCGCTGGATCCTGATGGTCCTGCGTTCGGTGCCCGAACTCGTGTGGGCGCTGCTGTTCGTGCGCATCGTCGGCCTGGGGCCGACCGCCGGCGTGCTGGCGATCGCCCTGTCGTACAGCGGCATGCTGGCCAAGGTATATGCCGAGATCCTCGAGTCGAGCGACGCCCATGCCACCGACGTCCTGCTCGCCAATGGCGCGGGCCGCCTGCCGGCGCTGCTGTACGGCGCCCTGCCCGACTCGAGCGCCGAACTGGTGTCGTATACCGTCTATCGCTGGGAGTGCGCGATCCGCGGCTCGGCGGTGATGGGCTTCGTCGGCGCCGGCGGCCTGGGCCAGCGCCTGGACGAATCGACCAAGATGATGGCCGGCGGCGAAGTCGCCACCATGCTGATCGTGTTCGTGCTGCTGGTGGCGGCGGCCGACCTGGTGTCGAAGATGCTGCGCCGGAGGCTGGGATGAAGCGATCCACGCAGTTGCAGGCAGTGCCGCCGGCGCCGCCGCGCGACATCGGGACCTGGCTGATCCTGCTTGGCTTGCTGGCCCTGGTCGTGGCCAGCTTCGCCTCGCTGCCGTTGCAGTGGAGCGCCTTCTTCACCGCCGAGGCGGTCGATTCGGCGCGCGAATTCCTGGCCGGCTTCGCGCCGCCTGAGACCGGCACGCCCTTCCTGGTCAAAACGCTGGGCGCGCTGTGGGAGACGCTGGCCATGTCGGCCATCGGCACCCTGCTCGCCGCCATCGTCGGCCTGCCGCTGGCGCTGGCCGGCGCCGGACGCCTGGGCCGCGTGGCGCGCGCCGTCACGCGCCTGGTGCTCAATGTGCTGCGCTCGATTCCCGAGCTGGTGTGGGCCGCGGTGCTGCTGGTGCTGGCCGGCCTGGGACCCATGGCCGGCACCATGGCGCTGGCCGCGCACACGGCCGGGGTGCTGGGGCGGCTGTTCGCCGACGCCCTCGAAAACGTCGAGCCGCATGCCGAGCAGACCCTGCGCACCAACGGCGCGCGGCCGCTAGCAGCCTTCCTGTACGCTACGCTGCCCCAGGCGCTGCCGCAGATGCTGTCGTACACGCTGTACCGCTGGGAAAACAATATTCGCGCGGCGGCGGTGCTGGGCGTGGTCGGGGCCGGGGGCCTGGGCCAGATGCTGAAGTACCACCTGTCGCTGTTCCAGATGCCCAGCGCGGCCACCGTGGTGATCGCGATGCTGGTGCTGGTGGCCCTGGTCGATGCGGCCAGCTCCATCCTCCGGCGTTCCCTGACCCGATAGGCCCATCTCATCCACATGCTCGAACTCGACCAGCTCACCAAATCCTACGGCGGCCGCACGGTGCTCGCGCAGCTGTCGCATGTGTTCGAGGCCGGCGAGTTCGTGGCGATCATGGGTGAATCGGGCGTCGGCAAATCCACCCTGCTCAACCTCATCGCAGGGCTCGACACACCCGACGCCGGCCAGGTGATCGTGGACGGCGCGCCGATGTCCAGCCTCGACGACGATGCCGCCACCCGCCTGCGGCGCACCCGCATGGGCTTCATCTTCCAGGCCTTCCACGTGCTGCCGCACCTGACCCTGCGCCAGAACGTGGCGTTGCCGCTGCTGCTCACCAACATGCCCGCGGGACCCGCGGCCGCGCGCGTGGCCGCGATGCTGGAAGCGGTCGGCCTGGGAGGACGGGGCGACGATTTCCCGCGCCAGCTGTCGGGCGGCGAACTGCAGCGGGTGGCGATCGCGCGCGCCCTGGTGCACCGTCCGGCCCTGCTGCTGGCGGACGAGCCGACCGGCAACCTCGATCCGGAAACGGCCGACGTCATTCTCCAGCTGTTGCGCCGCGAGACCCGCACCCACGGCGCCGGCGCCATCATGGTCACCCACTCCCACGCCGCGGCCGCCATGGCCGACAAGGTGTTGCTCCTCTCGCATTCCGGGCTGAAATTAGCATAAGTTCCTGGAAGAAACGCGCAATTGCAGCATTTTTAGTTAAATTTCGCGAAGCGTGCGCAACATAATCGTAGTATTATCACAACGACCCGCCGCAACAAGCCATTACAACAGGCCGGGCTACTTTTCCAGAACGGTCGATCTGTCTTGAATCATGTTTTCATATTGGAGAATCGACATGAGCGTACGACAGAAAAAACAGGAAATGCTCGAGGCCATGCATCGAGCGCGGGCGCTAGAGCCCTCGAGTTTCGTGCCCAACAAACTGCTCGACACCCTGATCGAGCGCCTGCAGCTGAAGAACGACGCGGAGCTGTGCCGCGTGCTCGAAGTGCAGCCGCCGATCATCAGCAAGATCCGCCACCGCAAACTCAACGTCGGCGCCACAATCCTGCTGCGCATGCACGAGAAATCGAATATCCCGATCCGCGAACTCAAGGAGTTGACGAGCGCGTCGGCAATCCACTAAGGGGTTCGGCCCGACCTTCAGCTTTGCGGCGGACGCCCGGTCTTGAGCTGGGGCAGCGCCGCCAGCACGCCCTGCAAGGCGGCCACGTCGAGCTGGCCCAGCAGGGCCACACCGATGCGCAGCAGTTCGCTCTTCTTGACGTCGATGCCGGCCCGCAGGCAGGCCTGCTTGACTTCGAGCAGCACCGCGTATTCCCCCTCGGGCATGGTGAAGCTGTCGCGCACCAGTACCGGACGCGCATCCTGGACGGGAGCGCGTTCCACGGCCTTCGCCGCCGGCCTGGCGACGGCCTTCCTGGCCGGCGCAGTCGCGAGCGCCCTGGCGGCCGACTTGACCGCCGTCCTGAGTCCGCCCTTCGCCGTCGCGGCCCTGGTGACCCTGGCGGCCGGCTTTGCGGCCGGCTTTGCGGCCGGCTTGGCCGCGGCTTTCGTCACCGTCCTGGCCGCAGGTGTTGGACTGGCGCTCTTCGCCCTGAGGCGCGCCGCGCGCGCTGGTGCTGCTGGTTCGGGCGCGGTCGCCGGCTTGCGTGGCATGGTGCTGCTCCATCGTTGCGAGGGCAAATAGTATAAACGATTTATTCGCTTCCCGCAGGCTGCCGTACATACCGCGCGCTTGCTGCCGCCGGCGCCGATCGGTGTCACAATACGATCTTCATAGCGATCTTCATAGCGGCGGCTTTCTGTTTTTCGGAAGTATTCATTCTGTAAACTCCGCTTTTATGGGAATGCATCCTGTATTATTCTTTCGAGCGGACAACTCTGCTGTAAACTCTGCACGACGTGGAAACTATTGAGGAAAACGTGATTCAACCCGGGCCAGTATGCGCAACAAAGCTCATTTGATCCTGCCGGTGCTGTTCGCCATCGCCCTGGCCTTCCTGTTGCAACATTTTCTTGGCTCGATCGCCTGGGCCGGCCTGCTGGCGGTGATCACCTGGCCGTTGCACCAGCGCCTGCTGCGGCGCGGCTGGGCGCCGCTGGCCAGCGCCAGCTCCATGCTGCTGCTCCTGATCGTCAGCTTCGTCGGGCCGTCGGTGCTGCTGTTCCACACCCTCACCTACGAGTTGGCCAGCCTGCAGCGCATGCTCATCAGCTTCAACCAGACCGGGGTGCCGGTCCCAAGCTGGCTGGCCAACCTGCCGCTGGTGGCCGAACCCGCCGTCAAGTGGTGGCTCGAGCACCTCGCCGTGCCGGGCGGACTCAACGCGCTGGTGCGCACCACGGTGGGCGACTTCATGCCGCACCTGACGGATACCGCGCGCGTCTGGGGTTCCACGATCCTGGCCAACGCCCTGTACCTGTTTCTCACCCTGCTCACGCTGTTCGTGCTGTACGTGCACGGCAACAGCGTCATGCACTACATCGACCGCGCCGGCGCGCGCCTGCTGCCCGACCAGTACACCAAGCTGCGGCGCGTGCTGCCGCTGTCGGTGCGCGGCACCGCGCTGGGGCTGGGATCGATCGCGATCCTGGAAGGCATCGTGCTGGGCGTGGCCTACTGGGTGGCCGGCGCGCCGGCCCCGGTGCTGCTGGGCGTGATCACCGGCTACCTGGCCCTGATCCCGGGCGGCGCGCCGCTGTCGTTCACGATGGTGTCGCTGCTGCTGTTCGGCCAGGGCCACTCGGCCGAGGCGCTGGGCCTGTTCACCTGGGGCGCGGTCGAGCTGTTCCTGGTCGATAAATTCATCCGCCCGAAACTGATCGGGCAGCGCGTCAACCTGCCCTTCCTGGCGGTGCTGTTCGGCCTGCTGGGCGGCGTCTCGACGCTGGGCGTGATCGGCCTGTTCGTCGGCCCGCTGATGATGGCGATCCTGTTCGGCTGGCTGCGCGACGAGCCGCCGGGCACGGCGCATCTGGTGGCGCCACCCGTCCCGGCGGCCGAATCAGGCGACGCCGAGCGGATTCGCTAGCGAGTTCACCGCCACGGCGCGCTGGTGCAGGTCCCACAGCGCGCCCACGCGCAGGCCGGCCTGCACCGCCGCCAGTTCGGCGATGTCGAGTTCTTCCATCAATCCGATCAGGATCGCCAATCCTCCCGGCAGGTGCGAAACGCGTTCGGCCGGCGCATAGGCCTGGCGCACCCGCGACACGTGGCCAAGCGCGATGAAGTCGGCGCGCAGTCTCTCGAGGCCGGATCTGGTCAGTATGCCTTCCGGCTCGCCCCTTGATTGGGCGATCTCGGCCAGCGCACGTACCGGGTTGCAGGCGCCGTAGACGCGCTGCCAGCGCTGGGCGCCCAGTCTGGCCTCGGCGAAGCGGCTGCGACTCGAGCGCACCGCGGCGTCGAAAGCGGCGCCGTCCAGACACCCATCGGCGAAGAAGGTCAGGCTCTGGCGCACGGCGCCAATGGCAAACGATTCGATACGCCGGATCGCGGCGCCTTGCCCCAGCACCAGCTCGGTCGCGCCACTGCCGACATCCACCACCAGCCGCTGCGTGGCGTCGTGTGCGCCGAGGGTGGTCGCCACCCCCAGGTACACCAGGCGCCCGACCTCGTCGCCGGCGATCAGCTCGATCGGCCGGCCCAGCGCCTTGCCGGCGGCGGGCAGGAACAGCGCGGCGTTGCGCGCCATCCGCAGGGCCGAAGTCGCCACCACGCGCACAGCCTGTGGGCGCCAGGCATCGAGCGCGCCGCGGAAAGCCTCGAGGCAGTCCAGCGCACGCCGCATGGCGGCCGTGGACAGCATGCCGTCCTCGTCGAGCGTCGCGGCCAGCCGGACCGGCTCGGCCATGGTGGCGACCAGGCGCAGCACGCCTTCCTCGACATGTCCGATGTGCAGGCGGAAACTGTCCGAGCCCAGCTCGACGGCGGCGTAGATTGGTGATTCGCTATGTGATGCTTGCATGGCATGTCCTTTGAACAGGCCGCAGGATATGCCGCGTCCGTGACATGCGCGTGACGGCGCCGCGCGCTCACTCTCTCAAGAGAGGCCGCTCATACCTCGGCCAGGGTCTCGCCGGCCAGCTCCACCCGGTTGCGCCCCGCCTGCCGCGCCCGCTGCAAGGCCTCGTCGGCGCGCTGGAACAGGGTCGTGGTGCTGTCCTCGGGGCGGATGGTGGTGACGCCGAAGCTGGCCGTGAGCTTGATCATCGCGCGCTCGCCCTTGAACGGGGTCGACTCGATCGCGGCGCGGATGCGCTCGGCCACCAGCGCGGCTTCCGCCACATTGGTGCGCGGCAACAGCAGCGCGAATTCCACGCCGACCACGCGCCCCAGCTGATCGCTGTCGCGCAACTGGCGCCGGCAGACGTCGACCAGCTGGCGCAGCACGACGTCCCCGGCCGGATGGCCATAGCTGTCGTTGACGCGCTTGAAGCCATCCGGATCGAACACCACCAGCGCGGTCGGCTGGCCCGGACGGCGCGCCAGCGCCATCCACGGCGCCAGCAGCTGGAAGAAGCCGCGCCGGTTCGGCGCATCGGTCAGCGGATCGATCACTTCGGCGCGTTCGAGCGCGTCCTGCAGGCGTTCGCGCGTCAGGAGCAGCACGCCGAAGGCATTGCCGAGCATGAGCAGGTACAGGGCGCCGCTGGACAGCTGGCCCAGCAGCTCGCTCGTCAGCCAGCCCCAGCCGCCCGGCAACAACAGCACCGACAGGCCGCGCGAGGCCACCACCAGGGCCAGCGCCATGCTGGCCAGGGCCAGGAAGCGCTGCAGCAGGCTGACATCACGCCAGCGCCATGCCAGGGCCAGCGCGCCCGAGAAATAGAAGCCGCCCAGCAGCAGCGAGGCCGCCACGGCGCGCAGGGCGTCCTCGTCGATCAGGTAGCACAGGAAGAAAGCCAGGATCGCGAGGCCGCCGACGATCATGGTCGGCGTGCGCCAGGCGCGCCGGCGCGCGGCCTCCCACGAGGCGCCGCCCTCGACGGCCACGCCGGCGAACAGCAAGGCATAGCCGCCCGGCACCGCGATCGGAGCCGGCACCACGCCGGCGTCGCCCAGGGCCAGCAGTAGCCAGGCGCCGCCCTGGATCTGTTTCGACAGGCTCCACAGCACCAGCGCCGGCGAGCGGGTCGGTCCGTGATTGAAGAAGGTCAGCAGCGCGCACAGGGTCAGGTTGCCCAATGCCAGTACCAGGACCATGGTCGACGCGTCCAGCATCATTGTGTCAGTACTCATGTTCGACGTTCAGGGTGCCGTCGCCGACCTTGCTGGCCCAGGCGCGGGTGAAATAGTCCCGCTCCGCTTCCAGGGGCGGTTCGTGCCAGAACACGATCAGGGTGCCCTTGTGATCGTGCAACTGGGTGACTTTATCGACGAAGCCGCCATCGCCCGCCACATCGGCCAGCGCTGCGGCGTAGCCATACACGCGCTGCAGCCGCTCGAGGCGGTCCGGCTCGGCCACGGCATCGGTCGCGGTCATGGTGGGATGGTCCAGGAACATGGGCTCTCCGTCGAAGCGGCCAGCTTATCAGAAGAAGATGCTTTCCAACAAGCCAACTCTTCCGCCTCGACGTTGCTTCTGGACATCAACAAGCGTGCCAGGTTCAGCCGGCGAAGCGGTTGAACACCTCGCGCGCGGCCAGGCCGCCGCCGCCGATCAATACACTGAAATACAGGATCGTCACGACATTGCTGACATGGCCCAGCAGGATGCACAGGCCATCGCGCTGCAGCAGGCCGATGGCCAGGAACAGGATGGCCACCGCCGGGAAGGTATTGCTGAACGGAATCAGGCCGAAGGGCATCATCAGCAGTACGGCGCCCAGGATGAGGGCCGCATTGTTGAAGAAGGCGACCGGGCCGGCGGCCACCAGCCACTGGATGCGGTTCGGACGGCTGACGCGCTCGAGCTTCTTGAGCCAGGACAGCGCCTTGCGCAGCAGCGGGCGCAGCTTGCGGGTGCCGATCACGCGGTGCGACAGCTTCGACGGGATCCACAGGTCGCGTCCGGACAGGCGGCTGACGCTGATGAGCAGGATGGCCGCGCCGAACACGGTGCTCACGCCCGGGATCGAGATCGGGATCAGGAACACCAGGGTCAGCAGGGTGACCAGGATCAGCAGGCCGTCGTTGCCGACGCGGTGGATCAATTCGCTGAGCGTGATGCCGGTGCGCGGCATGTCGCGAACCAGGGCGCGCAGGCGCTGGGAAACCGGTTCACCATACATTGTATTCATGTCGTCCTGAAATCTTGGGTTGTGCGGGGCGACGCCTGGTCCGGGCCAGCGCGTCCGAGCGACAGTATAGCCGGGCCTGACCCTGGCGGCTAACGTTCGCGCAAGAGCTTGAACTGGCGCGCCTGGCGGTGGTGGCCGGCGACCGACTGCCTGATATACCGCGTCAGCGCGTCGCCGGTGAGCGAGAATGGATACAGGCCGGCCCGGGCCTGCTTTTCGGCGAATCCGGGGCTGGCCTCCATGTTGGCAAAAGCCTGCACCCAGCGCCGGTAGTCGGCCTCGCGCACGTCCGGCCCCATCCATACGCCGCGGATCACGGGCCAGACCACGTCGTAGCCCTGCTCGCGCGCGGTCTTCACATTTGACAGCGCACCCGGCAGCCGCTGTTCGGACAGCACCGCCAGCACCCTCACCCGGCCAGCGCCGGTGTGGAGCAAGGCCTCGGAGGTGTCGCCCGACACCGCCTGCACGTGGTTTTCCTGCATCGCGATGAACTGCTCGCCGCCGCCCTCGAGGGCGACGAAGCGCATCTTGCGCGGATCGATGCCGGCCATCTGCGCCAGCAGCGCCATCTTGATCCAGTCCTGGCTGCCGACCGTGCCGGACATGCCGATCAGGACTTTCTTGGGATCGCGCTTCAGGGCGTTCAGCAAATCGTCGAGCGACTGCCAGGGCGAATCGGCGCGCACCGCGATCATGCCATAGTCGGCGCCGAAGGCCGCCACCCAGCGCACATCGTCGACGTCGGCGTCGCCGAATTTCCCCAGCGCGAGATTGAGCACCGAACCGCCGGAAAAGGTGACGAGGGTATTCGCTTCGGCCCGGCGCTGCGACACGATGGTGTGCCAGGCCACGGCGCCCACGCCACCCGGCAGGTAGCTCAGCTGCAGCTCGGGCGCGCCGGGCTGGCCGTGCAGGGCTTTCTGGGCCAGCTTGCAGGTCAGGTCCATGCCGCCGCCGGGTTTGGACGGTATCAGGCATTCGGCCTCGCGCGGCTGGGCGCCGCCGGGCGCGGCCAGCGCCAGGGCCAGGATGGCGAGGAAGGTGTGCACGAATCTCATGGGACGCATGATAGCGCCATGCCGGCGGCGGTGGCGGACCGGCTCAGAAACGATGCTGCATGCCGGCCGTGATGCCGGTCTGGTTCGAACCGAAACCGGGGTCGTCGCGCGACAGCCCGACGAGCTGGCCATGCTCGGCCTTCGCATGCGCGGCCGACAGGTAGAGCGTGGTCCGCTTGGACAGCGCCAGCATGCCGCGCACGACGAACATCGTCGGGTCGGCGTCTTCCAGCGCCGGGACGTCCTTCGTGTTGACATGATAAATGGCGCCGGTCAGGGTCACGTCATCGATCGTGCGCGAAATGCCGCCCCAGTACGTGTCGGCGCGCAGGTCGGCGCTGGCGCGCGCAGCGTCAAGCTTGTAGCCGCGCATGCCGGCGGTATATCGCCACTTGCCGGTCTGATAATCGGCCGCCAGATGGTAGGCGGTGGTCTCGTCGCGCGCGGGCACGCCGGCGACGGCGTTGCCATTGATCCGCTCATACGAGGCCATCAGTCCCAGGCCGCCCTCGCCGAACCACGAGCCGCCCATTGCCAGCTTGCGGCCTTCGGCCAGGCTGCCCGAGCGCTCGCCCAGGCCGATCGTGGCGCCGTAGGTGAAGCCGCCGCTTTTTCCCGTGTACTTGACCAGGTTGTCGAACTGGGTCGTCATGCCATACTTCGACGGCCCGGTGGCGCTGGCGCCGGTGGCCCAGGAATAATGGGGGGCGAAGCCCAGCGGATCGAACTTGATCACCAGTTCATAGGTCGTGGTAAACGAGCGGCCGATGACGAGGCGACCGAGCGAACCGTCCAGGCCGACCCAGGCCTGCCGCTTGAATACGTGGCCGTCGCTTTCGCCGGTATCCATCAGGATGCCGCCTTCGAGCTGCCAGATCGCCTTCAGGCCGCCGCCGAGGTCTTCGCTGCCGCGAAAGCCCCAGCGCGAGGTGTTCTTGCCGCCCGAAATCACGCGCACGAGGTTGCCACCACCTTTGCCGCCGTCTTCGGCGGCATGGTTGACGTACTCGACGCCGGCATCGATCAGGCCATAGACCTGCACGTTGCTCTGGGCGTGGGCGGAATGGTTCAGGGAAAGCGCTGCCAGGACGGCGAGCGCGAGGGCCGACTGCTTCATGGTGTCTCCGGATTTTGTTATGGTTGTGCTGCTTTATCGCCCGACTATATGCGCGGCCAGCTTTCAGTTAGCTTTCAACGCCCGCCCTTTCCACCGCCCCGGGATTGCGCTTACACTGGCGCGATGAGAATCCTGCTAGTTGAAGACCACGTCGAGCTGTCGCACTGGGTGTCGAAGGCGCTGCGCGACGCCCATCTGACCGTCGAATGCGCGAGCACCGGCGCCGATGCCGACGCCCTGCTGCACACCCAGGACTACGCGCTGGTGATCCTCGACCTGACCCTGCCGCGCATGGACGGCCTGGACGTGCTGCGCCGCCTGCGCGCCCGCGGCGGCGCGCGCGCAAACACGCCGGTGCTGATCCTGACCGCACGCGGCGGCCTGGAAGACAAGGTGCAGGGACTGAACCTGGGCGCCGACGACTACCTGCCCAAGCCGTTCGAGCTGGCCGAACTCGAAGCGCGCGTCAAGGCGCTGCTGCGCCGGCGCAGCGGCAACGAGGCGCTGGTGCACCGCTGCGGCCAGCTCGCCTTCGACACGGTCTCGCGCATGTTCTCCTATTGCGGCGAGCCGCTGGCGCTGACGCCGCGCGAGCACGCGGTGCTCGAGGCGCTGATCGCCAGACCGGGCCGCGCGCTGTCGAAGGAAAAGCTGTTCCAGGAAGTGTTCGCCCTGAGCGACGACGCCAATCTCGACGCCATCGAGCTGTACATCCACCGCATCCGCAAGAAGCTCGAGCGCCCGGGCGGCGACGCCGCCATCGTCACCCTGCGCGGCATCGGCTACCTGATGCAGGAAAAAGCCGGTTAAGGCCATGGAGCGCGAGTCCACGCCGCTCGGCAGCCTGCGCCAGCAGCTGCTGCGCTGGCTGATCCTGCCGCTGGTGGCGCTGGTCGCGCTCAATGCCGTGTCGCTGTACCGCGACGCGCTGGAAGCGGCCGACGTGGCCTACGACCGCTCGCTGCTGTCGTCCACGCGCGCGCTGGCCGAGCGCGTGACAGTCAGGGACGGCAAGGTGGTCGCCAACGTCCCATATGTGGCGCTGGACAGTTTCGAGACCGATACGCTGGGCCGCATCTACTACAAGGTCACCGGCCTCGAAGGCGAGACCGTCAGCGGCTATGACGACCTGCCGCCGGTCCCGGCCGACGTGCCGCGCAGCGACCTGTATCCGGCCCTGGTGCGCTTCTACCACGCCAGCTACAACGGCGAACCGGTGCGCATCGCGGCCCTGCTGCAGCCGGTCTACGACGATTCGATGCGCGGCATCGCCCTGATCCAGGTCGGCGAGACGCTCGACGCCCGCAACGCCCTGTCGCGCGACATCCTGCTCAACACCCTGTGGCGCCAGGCCTTGCTGGTGCTGGCGGTGGCGGCGCTGGTGTGGTTCGCGGTGCGCCTGGTGCTGCGCCCCCTGATGCGCCTGAAGAACGAGGTCGAGACGCGCCCGCTGTCCGACCTGTCGACCATCGACCAGGCCCTGGTGCACAAGGAAGTGCGGCCGCTGGTGGCGGCCATGAACGGCACCATGGCGCGCATGCAGGACCTGATCGCCAGCCAGCGCCGCTTCATCGCCGACGCCTCGCACCAGCTGCGCACCCCGCTCGCGGTGCTCAAGACCCAGGCCGCGCTGGCCCTGCGCGAAGACGATCCGGCGGCAATGCGCGCCATCGTCGCCTCGATTGCCGGCACCACCGACTCGGCCATCCACCTGGCCAACCGCCTGCTGGTGCTGGCGCGCATCGAGCATGGCGGCGGCGGCGAAGCGGCGCAGCCGGTGGCGCTGGCAACCATTGCGCGCCAGGTGGGCCTGGAACTGGCCCTGCCTGCGGTGCAGAACGGCATCGACCTGGCGCTCGAAGCCGAGGCCGACGCCGACACCACCGTCGTCGGCCGGGAGTTGCTGCTGCACGAACTGGTGGCGAACCTGGTCGACAACGCGATCCGCTACACCCCGGCGGGCGGCAGCGTGCTGCTGTGGGTGGGGCGGCGCGACGCTCGTGTCGTGCTGGCGGTGAGCGATAGCGGCCCCGGCATCCAGGACGCCGAGATCGACAAGGTGGTCATGCCCTTCTACCGCGCCCAGGCCACGCTGGAAGCCAATCCCGGCGGCACCGGACTGGGACTGGCGATCGTGCGCGACATCGCCACGCTGCATGGCGCCGCCCTGGCGCTCGGGCGGGCGGATGCCGGCGGCCTGGAAGTCCAGGTCAGCTTCGATGCGCCGCGCGCTGAAAGCTGATTGAAAGCTAGCGCGGCCTATAGTTGGCGAAAACGGGGAACCACCCCATTCACGACAACGATCGGAGACATCATGAAGCAGCCGGCTTTCGCGCGCGCCGCGCAGTCATACCTTCCTGCCACGCCATTCCCTACCTATAGCGGAGCATGACATGCTGACCATCCTCGCCTATTCGATGGTCGTCGTCTTCATGTTCCTGATCATGACCAAGCGCCTGCCGGCGCTGGTCGCGCTGATCGTCGTGCCGATCGTCTTCGGCCTGATCGGCGGCTTCGGCGCCGGCCTCGGACCGATGATGCTGGAAGGGATCCGCTCGCTGGCCCCGACCGGCGTCATGCTGATGTTCGCCATCCTGTATTTCGGCATCATGATCGATGCCGGCCTGTTCGACCCGATCGTGCGGATCATCCTGAAACTGGTGCAGGGCGACCCGATGAAGATCGTGGTCGGCACTGCGGCGCTGGCGATGTTCATCTCGCTCGACGGCGACGGCGCCACCACTTATATGATCACCGTGTCGGCCATGCTGCCGCTGTACATGCGCCTGGGGATGAGCCGCCTGACGATGGCCTGCGTGATCATGCTGGCCGGCGGCGTGATGAACATCCTGCCCTGGGGCGGCCCGACGGCGCGCGCCGCCACTGCGCTCGGCGTGGACGTGAGCGACATCTTCGTGCCGATGATCCCGGCGATGGCGGTGACCGCCGCGTGGGTGATGTTCGTGGCCTGGGTACTGGGCATGCGCGAACGCAAGCGCCTGGGCACCGTGAGCCTGCCGGGACAGTCAAGCGTCAAGAAAATGGCCCCGGTGGCCAGTCTGCAGCCGGCCTTTCCGGAACTCGCGGTGGCCGGCGCCATGAACGGCACCACCGGCCAGTGGAGCGCCGCGCCGGCCGCCGCTGCGCACGGAGGCAATGTGCGCGCCTTCGCCGCCGGCCGTATCGAAGCGGATGCCGGCACCGCGGCCACGGTCGGATCGGGCGGTTCGGGCGGTGGCGACGAACCACCGGCCGGCGTGTCCTCGCCGGATACCGCGCGCCCCGGGCTGATCTGGGTGAACTTCCTGCTGACCGTCACGCTGCTGGTGCTGCTGGTGCTGGGCGCCCTGCCGCTGCCGGTGCTGTTCATGATCTTCTTCGCGATCGCCATCACCGTGAACTATCCGGGCCTGGAAGCGCAAAAGGCGCGCATCGAGGCGCATGCGGCGAATGTGCTGCCGGTGGTGTCGCTGATCTTCGCGGCCGGCATCTTCGTCGGCATCCTGCAGGGCACGAAAATGGTCGACGCCATCGCCCTGAGCGTGATCGCGGCGGTGCCGGAATGGATGGGCCCCTATCTCGCGATCGTCACCGGCCTGCTGAGCATCCCGTTCACCTTCTTCATCTCCAACGACGCCTTTTATTTCGGCGTGGTGCCGGTGCTGGCCAAGGCGGCCGAGGTGTATGGCATCACGGCGGCGGAGATCGGCCGCGCCTCGGTCATCGGGCAGCCGGTCCACCTGCTCAGCCCCCTGGTCGCCTCGACTTACCTGCTGGTCGGCATGTGCAAGGTCGAGTTCGGCGACCACCAGCGCTACACCCTGATCTGGTCGATCTCGGCCTCGCTGGTGATGCTGGTCGCGGCCGTGATCTTCGGCGTGGTGCCGCTGATGGGGTCAGGCGCCTGATGTCATTTTCCGACATGGATGCGATGGCGACTGTGCCCGGCCAGGCGACGTCGCGTGCATCCTCGACACAGGGGCGACGCTGTTGCCTGTTGTTGGCTGCATACGCTCAGCGACGAGCCGATCAATGCAAGGCCGCCCCCGAAGGAGTGGATCTTTAGGACGCCGAGGCGCACCGCTCGCATATACTCCACCCATGCCGGCTCGCCTCGACCACCCCGCCACCGACGACACCCGCCCGCCCCTGGTCCGCACCGAGGGCGACCGCCGCACCCTCGAATTCACGCCCGGCGAGGTCCAGAGCGAGATGCTGGTCTCGCGGCCCAACGCGCTGGTGCTGGAATACACGCGCGCCATGATGTGCTTCGCGCTGTTCGCGCCCGATCCGCGCCACATCGTGATGGTCGGCCTGGGCGGCGGCTCGCTGGCCAAATTCTGCCACCGCCACTTCCCGCGCGCCCGCATCACCGTGCTCGAAATCCGGGATGACGTGATCGCCCTGCGCGACCAGTTCTGCCTGCCGCCCGACGACGCCCGCCTGCGCATCCTGCACTGCGACGCGGCCGACTACCTGGCGCGCATGCCGGGCTGCTGCGACGTGCTCATGGTCGACGGCTTCGACAGCCAGGGCCTGCCTTCCACCCTGACGGACGGCGCCTTCTACGCCGCCTGCCGGCGCGCACTGCACCCGGGCGGCGTGCTGGTGGCCAACATATTTACTTACGATCCCCAGTATGCGGGCGCGCTGCAGCGCCTGCGCGCCGCCTTCGACGGCCGCCTTGGCTGGTTCGCGCGCATCGCCGGCAATAACCGGATCCTGTTCGCGGTCCGCCCCAGCCAACCGGGCGCGGCGCCTGGCCGCGCCGAACGGCTGCTTGTCCGCATGGCGTCCAGGGAGGGCCGCGGCTTCGGCTGGAGCAATCGCCTGCTGGCGCGCCTGCTGGTGATCTGGCTGGCATGGCGCCGGGCCTGAACATGTGGCCGAATTGTCTCGCACGACAGGATTCGTTTGCGAGCCCATCGCGTTTATGACACACTTGCGCGGATTAATGCCCACCGGCAAGCAGTTTTCCGTCAACACACGCACATAGCCAGACCATAGTCCAGGAATACGACCCGATGCCGCGCCGACCGATCCGTTCACTAACACTCGCGGCGGCCCTCACCCTGGGGGGCGGCCTGGCCGCTTCCCTCGGCCTGTTCATGGGCGTCAGCCACCTCGAGTACGACAATATGGCGCTCGCATTCGCCCAGCGCGCCGACGAGCGGGTGGCGGCGGTGCGCCAGGGGATGGACGGGGCGATCGAGGTGCTGGCGGTGACCAACCAGCTGTTCTCGAACGGCGAGCCGGTCAGCCGCGAACGCTTCGCCGACTTCACCTCGCGCCTGCTGGAACGGCACCGCTTCATCCAGGCCTTCCATTACCACCGGGTGGTGCCGGCCCATGAACGCGCGGCGGTCGAGGCCGAACTGCAGCGCGTGCGGCCGGGCGCCGTCGTGACCGAGAAGACACCGAACGGTCTGGCGCCGGCGCCGGCGCGCGCCCGCTATCACGTGATCGAGTACGTCGAACCGATGCTTGGCAACGAAGGCGCGTTCGGCCTGGACCTGGGCCGCGATGCATCGCTCATGAGCGCGCTCGACGAAGCGAAGAACAGCGGCCAGCCCACCGCGACCAGCCTGTTCACGCTGGTGCGGACCGGCGCCACCGCCTTCGATCTGGTCATGCCGGTATTGGGCAAGCGCGGCGAGCTGCTCGGCAATACCGCGGCCGTCGTGCGGGGCAAGGAACTGGTGCACCAGTCGCTGCTCGAAGCCGGCCTGCTGGACCGGGCCGACATCTTCGTGTCGGTGTATGCCGGCGAACGGGCCGACCCGGCGGCGCTGCTGATGTCGACCGGCCCCACCGCGCCCCGTGCGCGCCCGGCGCTCATCGGCTGGCTGCGGCCGGACCATGGCGCCCGCGCTACCGTGCTGCAGGCGGGCGGACGCCCATGGCGGGTCGAGGTCGCCGCCGCGCCACGCCCCTTCCTGCCCGACCACATGGCCTCGGTGGCGCTGCTGGTGGGCGGCATCCTGGTGACCCTGCTTGGCACCGCCTTCGTCCAGTCGGCGGGGATGCGTGCGCGCAAGGTGCAGCAACTGGTGCGCCAGCGCACGTCGGACCTGCGCCGCAGCAACCGCCGCCTGATCGAGGACATGGCCGCGCGCGAGCGCGCCGAAAAGGCGCTGCTGCAAAGCGAGCAGCGCTTCCGCCATCTGGTCGCGATGTCGTCCGACTGGTACTGGGAGCAGGACCAGGATTTCCGCTTCACGATGATCACCGGCGGCTTCACCGAAAAGTCGGGCGTCGCGGTCCAGGGCCTGCTCGGCAAGACGCGTTGGGAGTACGTGCCGGGCCTGCTCGACAACGAGAGCGGACGCGAGCACCTGGCCAAGATGCAGGCGCATGAGGCCTTCGCCAACCTCGAATACCAGGTGGTCGACGACCACGGCGACACCCGCTGGTTCTGCGTGAACGGCCAGCCCGTCTTCGACGACGAAGGCGTGTTGCAGGGTTACCGCGGCACCGGCAGCGACATCACCGAACGCAAGCTGACCGAACAGCGCGTGCACCACGTGGCCCAGCACGACGTGCTGACCGGCCTGCCCAACCGCTCGCTGCTGCAGGACCGCCTGGGCCAGGCGATCGCCTACGCCAACCGCAGCGGCCGTCCGGTCTGGGTGATGCTGATCGATCTCGACCGCTTCAAGTTCGTCAACGACAGCATGGGCCACAAGGCCGGCGACGTGCTGCTGGTGACGGTGGCGGCGCGCCTGCGCTCGTCGCTGCGCGATGCCGACACCGTGGCGCGCCTGTCCGGCGACGAATTCGTGGCGATCCTCAACGAGCACGCCGACGAGCTGCTCGATCCGGCCATCGTGCAGCGGGTGATGGATGCGGTGGCCCAGCCGGTCATGCTCGGCAACAAGGAGTTCTTCGTCACCTGCTCGATCGGCGTGGCGGTGTATCCAAGCGCAGGCACGTCGAGCGACAACCTGATCGAACATGCCGACATCGCCATGTACCGCGCCAAGAAGCTGGGCCGGAACAACTTCCAGTTCTATACCCCGGCGATGAACGAAGAGTCTCAGGAGCGGGTGCGCATCGAGAGCGCGCTGAGGAATGCCCTCGAACGCAATGAATTCGTGCTGCACTACCAGCCACAGGTCGACCTCAAGAGCGGCCAGATCGTGGGCATGGAAGCGCTGATCCGCTGGAACCATCCGGAGCTGGGCATGGTGCCGCCGAGCCGCTTCGTCGGCGTGGCCGAGGAGACCGGCCTGATCGTCCAGATCGGGGCCTGGGTGATGCGCACCGCCTGCGCCCAGAACAAGTCCTGGCAGGACGCGGGCTTGCCGCGCCTGCGGGTGGCGGTGAACCTGTCGGCGCGCCAGTTCGGCGCGCCCGACCTGCTGGAAAGCCTGGAGTCGACGCTGAACGATACCGGCCTGGACCCGGCCTGCCTGGAGATCGAGCTGACCGAAAGCCTGTTCATGAGCGACGTCACGCCGGCGGTGGAACTGCTGCACCGGATGAAGGCGCTTGGGGTGAACCTGTCCATCGACGACTTCGGCACCGGCTACTCGAGCTTCTCCTACCTGTCGCGCTTCCCGATCGACGTGCTCAAGATCGACCGCTCCTTCGTGGCCGACATCACGCACGACGCCAACGACGCCGCGATCGTGACCTCGATCATCGCGCTGGCCCACAACCTGAAGCTGGCGGTGATCGCCGAGGGCGTGGAAACGCCGGAACAGCTCGACTACCTGCGCAGCCACGGCTGCGACGAGATGCAGGGCTATTACTTCAGCAAGCCGCTGGCGGCCCCTGAATTCGAGCAGCTGCTGCGCCAGCGCCGTGCGCTGCCGGCGCCGGCGCTCGAACAGGAAGCGCCGCTGCCCGCCTGAAACCGTCGCCGGGGCCACGTCGCGCCGACCCTATCCGGGAAGCATGAAAATTGCCTTCTCGAAAACATTTCCATAGCCATTTGCATATCGGCGGACGTCCAATACCCGTGCCAATTTTGCACTGACGGAGAACGAACCATGATGATCGACGAGACGCCTGACGCGGCAAGCGCGGCCGGCGTGCAGGCGGGCCACAGCCAGCGCGTGGACGGTCGCACCCGCGACCTGGTGAACCAGGCGATAGCCTCGATCCCGACGCTCGGCCTGGTACGCGCGGCGGAGTTCCTGGCCACGATGAACGTGCCGGCCGAGGTGGCGGTGCGGGCGCTGGTCTATCCGAAGCTGCGGCGCGCGAGCTAGGCGCCGGCGCCACCGCTGGAGATCAGCGGCGTTCTTCCTGCTGGTCGATGTCGGCCAGCGATTCGCGTCCGCGCTCACTGAGCGCATGGCCACCCGCCTCGAGCGGCAGGATATGCGATTTGCGGCCCAAAAAGCGCAGCACGTCTTCGTCGACCGCCGCCATCGGGTCTTGCGCCAGCGCGCGCAGGCCCAGCACGCAGCGGCGCAGGAACAGCACTTCTTCGCCCTTTTCGGTGAGGGCCAGCCGCTTGTCGCGGCCGAGGGACATCAGCTTGATGCCGCACAGGCGCTTGGTGTTGCGCCCGACGCAGGCCGTGGCCAGGTTCTGCTTGCCACCACGGCGCACCAGTTCCAGCGCGTCGTACTCGTCCGTCGTCAGCTTTTCGTTTTTCATTACCGCATTCAATTAAGCAAAGGGCGCATGGTACGCGCCCCGGCCCGTCGCGGCAACCTTCAGCGCAGCGACCGCAGCGCGTACCAGCCGATCCCGGCCCCGGCAATCACCCCCAGCACCAGCGCCAGCCGGCCATGGGCGGATCCCAGCAGCGGGCGGCGGCCCAGGTAAATCTTGTTGTACAAGGTCGAACCCATCGTCTCCTCCTGCTTTTTATAGTTACAAGCTCATTATAGAAAGCGCACCGTTGCCGCTGTGTGACAGCGAGCACACCCGCGTTTCGGGCGACGAAAAAGCAACACCATAGGCGGCTTCCTGCCGCGCGCCGGGACTGCGGGCTGCCTGTTAGGATCGTACGACATTGACAACTTTAGCGGAGCACAGCATGAACCACCCGACGCCCAGTATCGATCCCAAGAACAAGGGCCGCGTGATGTACGACGAAGCGGACATCGGGAGCGGCGAACGTTCTCCGGGACAGCATGAAACCGATGAGATGATTCGCGGCATCCCATCCCTGCCCCCGTCGAACCGCCAGTCCGACGAGGACGCGCCGCATGGCGGCAAGGAAGGTAATGAAGGCGGCGGCGGTGCGCCGGAAGGCAACCGCCAGGGGACGCCCGGCCTGTAAGCCGGGACGAAGCGCCTAACTGGCGCGGATCGGCGGTTCGGGCAGGCGGGGTTCCTCGACCGGGGCGTTGACCGGGTCGGGGACGTCGTCCGGTACCGGCGGCTGCGCTGGCGGTGGCGGCGGTTCTCCCGGAAATTCCGGATCGGGCGTGGAATGGAAGTGCTGGCCAACGCGGTCGCGTTGGCGCGCTTGCCTGGATTCGTACGACTGTCGTTCGCTCATATGGGCCTCTCAGCTTGGACGCGCGCCGCGGCGATGCCGGCCGGCGCGCGATGACATGGAAGGCAACGCGGTTGCCTGTAGTGCATTCGTGCGCAGACTAGCACGGATGGAGCAGCCAGGTTTTTCGATTGGTCCACCACCAGTGCAATGTCCCGCAGCAAGAACATCTCGGCTATAGTGGCGTTTTATCCACTTCGGCAACACTTGCCATGCGCCTGTCCAGCCTGCTTCCAGTCCTCCTGCTCGGCGCGCTCCTGAACGCCCACGCCGCCCCCATGAAACTCGACGACTACCTGGCCCTGAGCGGCCCCGCTCCGAGCGCCAAGCTCGCCTACGGCCCCGCTCCCTCGCAATACGCCGAACTGTTCGTGCCGCAGGGCGCCGGACCGTTCCCGGTGGCGGTGCTGGTGCATGGCGGCTGCTGGACCAGCAAGTTCGGCGGCATCACGCAGTTCCGCAACATGGCCGGCGCCCTGGCCGCGCGCGGCATCGCCGTCTGGAACGTCGAATACCGGCGTGTCGACGAGGAAGGCGGCGGCTATCCCGGCATGTACCTCGACATGCACGCGGCGCTCGACCTGCTCGCCGCCAATGCCCCGGCGCACAAGCTGGACCTGGGGCGCATCGTCGCGGTCGGCCATTCGGCCGGCGGCCAGCTGGTGCAGTGGATCGCGGGCCGGTCGCGCATCCCCGCCGGCAGCCCCCTCTACCACCCCGATGGCCTGAAGGTCGACCGCATCGTCAGCCTGGGCGGCCTGGCCGACCTGCGCCACGAGGCGGCGCTGATCAAGTCCAGCTGCGACCGCGACATCGCGCAACTGGCCGGCACGCCGAGCCCCGAACGGACGGACGTGCTGGCCGACACCAATGCCGCCGACCTGATGCCCAACGGCAGCCGCACCTGGCTCGTGACGGGCGCGCTCGACACGATTTCTCCGCCGCGCGTGGCCCACGACTACGCGGCGCGGGCAACAGCGGCCGGAGACAAGGCCGAGGTCGTGATCTTGCCGGACGCCAGCCACTACGACGAAGTGGCGGCGACCTCGCCCGCCTGGCCGCAAGTGCTGCGGGTGATCGAACAGGCGCTCGCCATCCAACGATGATCCAGGGAGTCCCCATCTTGAAACCGATCGTGCCGGCACTGCTGGCGATGGGCATGCTCGCCGCTTCCCATGCCGTCCTGGCGCAGTCCTGGTCGCGCGTGGCCGACGCCTCGCTGGCGCGCCAGGAAATCTATCCGACTGTCCTGGACGACAAGATCTACGTGGCCGGCGGCATCCTGAGTGCGGCGCCGGGCTTGTCCGATCTCTTCGAAAGCTATGACGCGCAAGCGAACCGCTGGATCAAGCTGGCGCCGCTGCCCGAAGCCCGCCACCACATCGCCCTGGCCGCGGCCGGCGGCAGGATCTACGGCATCGGCGGCTTCTCCGGCGCGATTCCGGACTGGCGCGCCCACGCCTCGGTGTTCGTCTACGATCCGAAAACCGACCGCTGGTCGAGCGGCCCGTCGCTGCCGCAAGCGCGGGCGGAAGGCGTGGTCGCAAGCGTGGAAGGCAAGATCTATTTCATCGGCGGCCGCATCCCGACCAGCCCGGAAGCAAGCCACATCAGCGAACACGCCGACACCAATCGGGCCGAGGCCCTGGACCCACGCACGGGCCTCTGGTCCCGCATCGCCGACGCCCCCAGCGCGCGCAATAGCGCGGCCGGCGCCGTGATCGACAACAGGATCTACGTCGTGGGCGGGCGCCGGATGGTCGCGCAGGCCGACGGCAGGTCGCGGCCGGTCAATGTGGCGACCCTGGAGGTGTATGACCCGGCCAGCGACCGCTGGGAAACCCGCTCGCCCATGCCGCTGGCCCAGGGCGGCCTGGCGGCGGCCGCCCACGGTGGAAAACTGTATGTGTTCGGCGGCGAGCAGTTCGTCCCGCACGCCAAGGTGTTCGCCGAATCCTGGGTCTACGACCCGGCAAGCGACCGCTGGTCGGCACTGCCGGCCATGCCGACGCCGCGTCATGGCCACGGTGCGGCGGTGGTCGGCAACCGCGTCTATCTGATGGGTGGCGGAGAAAAGGTCGGGGTCGCGGCCAGCGCCGCGCACGAAGCGCTGGCGCTGCCGGCCGACTGATCCGCGTTCGTCAGTAAAGCACCACCGAGCGGATCGATTCGCCGCTCTTCATCAGGTCGAAGCCTTCATTGATGCGTTCGAGCGGCATGCGGTGGGTGATCAGGTCGTCGATGTTCAACTTGCCCTCCATGTACCAGTCGACGATCTTCGGCACGTCGGTGCGGCCGCGGGCGCCGCCGAAGGCCGAGCCCTTCCATTCGCGCCCGGTCACCAGCTGGAACGGGCGGGTGGAAATCTCCTGGCCGGCGGCGGCCACGCCGATGATGAAGGACTGGCCCCAGCCTTTGTGGGTGCATTCGAGCGCCTGGCGCATCAGCGTGGTGTTGCCGACGCATTCGAAGCTGTAGTCGGCGCCGCCGTCGGTCAGCTGCACTATTTGGTCCACCACGTTGGCGACCTCGTTCGGATTGATGAAATCGGTCATGCCGAACTTGCGCGCCATGGCTTCGCGGGCCGGATTGATGTCGACGCCGATGATCTTGTCGGCGCCGACCATCTTCGCGGCCTGGATCACGTTCAGGCCGATGCCGCCAAGCCCGAACACGACCACATTGGCGCCGGCTTCCACCTTGGCCGAGAACAGCACCGCGCCGACGCCGGTGGTGACGCCGCAGCCGATGTAGCAGACCTTGTCGAACGGCGCGTCGCTGCGGATCTTCGCCAGCGCGATTTCGGGCACCACGATGTAGTTCGAGAAGGTCGACGTCCCCATGTAGTGAAACAGCGGCTTGCCGTCCAGCGAGAAGCGCGAGGTGGCGTCGGGCATCAGGCCGCGTCCCTGGGTGGAGCGGATCGCCTGGCACAGATTGGTCTTGCGCGACAGGCAGAACTTGCACTGGCGGCACTCCGGCGTGTACAGCGGAATGACGTGGTCGTCCTTCTTCAGGGTGGTCACGCCCGGGCCGACGTCGACCACGACGCCAGCGCCCTCGTGGCCCAGGATGGCCGGGAACAGGCCCTCGGGATCGGCGCCCGACAGCGTGTAGTAATCGGTGTGGCAGATGCCGGTGGCCTTCAGCTCGACCAGCACCTCGCCTTCGCGCGGGCCTTGCAGGTCCACTTCCTCGATCGTCAGCGGCTGGCCCGCCTGCCATGCGACGGCTGCTTTGGTTTTCATGGTGATCCTTGCTTGCGTTAATAAGATTGGATGTGATCTGCCCGCAGTATGCGCCCTCCGTCCCCCACCATGGATGGAGGGGCAAGAAATTGGCAGGAATTTGCTGCATGAAGACTGGATTTTGCCGGCCGCGGCGGCGACAATGGCGCATGAGCAGCACGACCCCACCCGCCATCGAGGCCAGCACAGAACGCACCCGAACCGTCGACATCGTGGTTTACCCCGGCTTCAAGGCGATGGAGGCGATCGGGCCGATGTCGGTGTTCGAGTACGCCAACCTGCATCTCGCGCGGCATGGCCACCCGCCCGGCTACGACGTGCGCATCGCGGCAAGCCGCTCCGGTCCCGTGCGGTCGGACACCCTGATGTCGCTCGAGGCGACCAAGGTACTGAACACGCTGGCCCTGCCCGACAGCGCGATCGTGGTCGGCGCGCGCCACATCGATGCCGCGCTGGCGGACGGCGCCGCGATCGTCGACTGGGTGGCGGCGGCCTGCCCCCGCATCGAACGCCTGGCGTCGCTGTGCTCGGGCGCCTTCTTCCTCGCCGCCGCCGGGGTGCTCGACGGCAAGCGCGCCACCACCCACTGGAGCGTGGCCGATCGCCTGCAGGCCGACTATCCCGCCATCGCGGTCGAGGCCGATGCGATCTTCATCCGCGACGGCAAGCTGTGGACCTCGGCCGGCGTCACCGCCGGCATGGACCTGGCGCTGGCCCTGGTCGAGGAAGATTTCGGCCGCGACCTGGCACTCGAGGTGGCCACCGAGATGGTGGTCTACCTGAAACGCCCCGGCGGCCAGTCGCAGTTCAGTTCCTACCTCAAGAGCGAACGCACTGCGCGGCCGAACATCCGCGAACTGCAGAACTGGATCCTGGACAACCTGCACCAACGCTTTACGACGGCGCAACTGGCCGCCCGGGCGATGATGAGCGAGCGCCACTTCGCCCGGGTGTTCCAGCAAGAGGTCGGCCTGAGCGCCCAGGAGTTCATCGAGGCCAGCCGCTTCGAGCGGGCCACCCACCTGCTGGCCGACATTGCGCTGCCAGTCAAGACCGTGGCGGCGCGCGCCTGCTTCAGCGACGAGGCGCATATGCGGCGGGTGTTCATGAAGAAACTCGGCATCGCACCGAAAGTATATCGCGAGCGTTTCGCCACAACCGGCCTGGACGGCGTAGCCTGACGGGCTCAATCGAATTGCACGCGCCGGGCCAGTGGCATGTCAACCACCAGATCGCTGCGCGCCAGCGCCACACAAGGCAAAATATACCCTTCGCGTTGTTCGTCGAAGGACAGGCCGGGCCATTCGATGGCATAGGCCACCGTGCCTGCCTGCAGTCGGCAAATACAGGTGCGGCAAGTGCCATTACGGCATGAGCTGGGCGCATCGAGCCCGGCTGCCTCCAGCGCCTGCAGCAGGGTCGCATCTTTTTGCACAGAAAAACTGGCGTCGAGGGGCACGACGGTGACGGTATGAATGATTGTCGGCATGGTGGGTCGATTGTAGCGCCGGGCGGAACAAACCGGACAAGATTGAAGAGTTCGTTCACGCACAGACCCGGTTGATTCATGTCATTACGCTAAGGTTTCCAGAAGCAACTTGCAGGAGACCGTATGAAGAAAGCCACCGCACTGACCCTGATCGTCGCCCTTGGAGGCGTGCTCCCTTATGCCTTCGCGCAACAGCCGGTCGGCCAGCCAGCTCCTGTACAGCAGCCGCTGCAGCAGCAAACCGCGGCGCCAGGCGCGATGCAGGATCCGGCCATCGCCGAACAGGCCGAATTCGAGCGCCTGCTGCGGGCCCAGGTGCTGCTCGAGCGCCAATACCTGTCCCCCGGCGAGATCGACGGCGCCTATGGCTCGAACATGCGCCAGGCCCTGAACACCTTCCAGGCCCGGCGCGACCTTCCCGTCACCGGCAAGCTTGACGAAGCCACCTGGAACGCGCTGAACACCGATCCCAGCCCGACCCTGGCCGAATACACGATCGCGGCGGAAGACGTGGCCGGCCCCTTCCTGCCGATCCCGGACACGATGATGGGCAAGGCCAAGCTGCCCGCCCTCGGCTATGCCACGGCGCTCGAAGGCCTGGGCGAAAAATTCCATGCCAGCCCGGCCCTGCTGCAGCGCCTCAATCCCGGCAAGTCCCTGTCCCAGGCCGGCGAACGGATCGTGGTCCCCCACGTGAGCGGCAAGCAGCCGCTGGCGCCGGCAGCCAGGGTCGTGGTGCGCGATTCGACCAAGACCCTGCAACTGTATGACGCCGGCGGCCAGTTGCTGGCCCAATATCCGGTCTCGACCGGCAGCAGCCGCGATCCACTGCCGATCGGCAACTGGAAGATCAATGGCGTGCACGCTAATCCGGTCTACCACTACAACCCGAAACTGTTCTGGGACGCCAAGCCGGGCGACAGCAAGACCCAGATCAAGCCGGGCCCGAACAATCCGGTCGGGGTGATGTGGATCGATCTCTCGAAGCCGCACTACGGCATCCACGGCACCCCGGTGCCGGGCCACGTGGGCAAGACCGAGTCGCATGGCTGCATCCGCCTGACCAACTGGAGCGCCGCCGAAGTGGGCGCGGTGGTCAGTGACGGCACCGACGTCGAACTGGTCAAGTAATGATCACATACGCTTTTACAACAACCTGCTAGCGGCGCAGAAGGCGCCGGACGGAGAACGCGATGAAATGGCTGATGACCTTGATCGTTGGCGCGCTGCTGGGCGCCGGGATATTGTTCGTGTTGCTGAGCGACCGATCCAGGTCGCCGGCGCCCGAGGTCGTTGCCACCGCGCCGCCGGCCTCGAACCCGGCCGGCGTGCCCGCAGCGCAGATCGAGGGCCAGCTGCCGCCCGCGCCGGTGGTCGAGCCGAACCTGCTCGACGCCGACCTGCCGCTGCGGCCTGAACTGGCCGAAGGCGCCGCGCCCATGGCCCCTGCCACCGTTCCCGGCAAGCTGCTGGTGCCGGTCCGGGGCGTCAAGTCGGACCAGCTGACCGACACCTTCTACCAGCCGCGCGGCGAGCAGCGCCAGCACGAGGCGCTCGACATCATGGCGCCGACCGGCACGCCGGTACTCGCGGCGGCCGACGGCAAGGTGGTCAAGCTGTTCCAGAGCAAACCGGGCGGGCTGACGGTCTACCAGTTCGATCCGAACGAGCAGTACGCCTATTATTACGCCCACCTCGACCGCTATGCCGACGGCATCAAGGAAGGCATGATTGTGAAGCGCGGCGACGTCGTCGGCTACGTCGGCGCGACCGGCAATGCCGATCCGGGCGCGCCGCACCTGCACTTCGCCGTCGTCGCGCTGACGCCCGAAAAGCAGTGGTGGAAAGGCACGCCGCTCAATCCGTTTCCACTAATGTCCGACCAGTAACGGGCGCACTCGACGGCTCGGCCACCGGTTCGTCGACGTCCGCACCGACATTGATCGCGGCATAGGCGCGCTGCACCGCGATCGCCTCGCGTCCACCCGCGCCATACAGCTCGCCGGCCGCCTCGATCATCCTGGCGCGCGCGTCGGCGTAATTGGTCGAGGACGTGAACTTGGTCGTGTTGGCGCGGAACCAGATGCGGAAGGCCTTGTCGATCCCGATGCCCGTCATTGCCAGCGGCTGCTTCACCAGGTAGCGGCTCCAGGCATCGTTGCCGGCATCGGGATTCGATCCGCGCGCCAGGAAATAGAACATGCGGTTGTTCGGGCCGCTGCTGTAATGGACGTCCAGCCGGCGCAGGCCCGTGCTCCAGGCGTCGTGACTATTGCCATCCCTGCTCGGCTTGATCATCCAGCGCAGCGGCGTGCCGGTGCGGCTGATCTCGCTGCCCAGCATCCAGTCGTTGCCGCTCTCGGGGATCACGTCGCCGGTGCCGCCACCGCGCGCATAGGCTTCGACCACCTCGCCCGCGATGTCCGAACTCGATTCGTTCAGGCCGCCCGGCTCGCCCGAGTACACCAGGTTCGAGGTGGCGGCCGTGATGCCGTGGCCCATCTCGTGGCCGACCACGTCGATCGACGCCAGGTTGGTGAAATACGTGCCGTCGCCGATGAACATGCAGCGGCAGGTGTCGCTGTAATAGGCGTTGTCGTAGCCGCGGTTGACGTGCACCGCGATGTGGGTGGCCGTGTCCTGGCCGTCCAGCGCCAGCCAGCCGAGCACGTTCTTGTGCATGTCATAGGTGTTCTTCAGACCCCACATGGCGTTGACGGCGGCGGTCTGGCCATTCGGCCCCGTGGTGCTGCCGCCCTCGACGAACTGCTTGCCGTCGCCCCAGGTGTTGACGGTGCTGGTGTAGACCCGGCCGCTCGACGTGCCGTGGCTGGCGTTGGTGATCGCCATCGCGCCGAACGATCCACCCTTGCCGCGCTCGGGATCGAGCATCTGGTAAATGTTGTTGGCGAAGGTGGTGCTCAAGGGAACCTCGCCGTTGTACTGGCTCTTGCCGATGCCCTCCACCGTCTGCAGCATGTTCCAGCGGTCGATGATCTCGCCGTCGCGCGCGTTGACGACGACGTCGTAGTACAGCGGCTGCTCGCCGCTGCGCGTGCGGAGGCGCACCAGCCAGGCCAGCTCGTAGCGCTCGACCGTCTCGACCAGGTCGACCGCGTTCAGCTCGGACTCGAGCTTGCCCTCGGCGCCGGGCGCGCGTTCGTCGCGCATCAATGGATAGATCAGCAGTTCGGCCGTCGGCGCGACCACGTTGACGACGCCGTCCGGCATGTCGCGCAGCGCAGCGGCGATCGCGGCCTTGCGGTGGATGGTGGGCCTGACGTTGAAGCCGGCGGTGGCGCCGCGCATGCGGTTGGCGGCGCCCCGTCCCAGGTGCAGGCGGCGCGGCGAAGCGCTTTCGGACACGATCTGGCGCCGCGCGTCGAGCACCACCACCGATTCCGAACCGAAAATCCTGAGACCCCTGTACAGGTGGGCGACGCGCACCACGTGCGTGCCCTGCACGCCCGGGTGCTGGGCCATCACCTTGTAGCCGTGGTCGGCGTCGAGGCCGACCGCCGGCCGGCGCGCCGCCAGCTGGGTCACGACCTGGGCCTGGGCCTTGCCGTCCAGCTTGAGCGGCGGGCCCATCATCGGCGCAGCCAACGCTGCAGGCGACAACACGGGCGCGCACAGGACGGCAGCCGCCAGCAGGGCTGCCTTGAGAAGCGGTTGCGGGATCATCTCGTCTCCATCCGGAATGCCGGGCCGGGGGGCGCCGGTCATCGACCATGATGGACGAGCTTGTAAAGGTAGGTTTGCTCAAGAACAATGACCGTGTTGCCACAAATCGGCAACACGGTCATGATCGGACGTCGACCGGGAAATCAGCGATAGCGGTGCGAAAAAGTCGCCAATCGCGATAGGCGCACGAATGCGGATTTCAGCCCATAGTGCCGAATAAAATAAGGCGATTATTCCCTATTGCAACCAAATGATGCCATTTACAGGTTTTTGGCATCAAATGTATTGCATGCCTCGACCTGCCCGCTTTCCAGTCCGCGCTCGAACCAGCGCACCCGCTGGGCCGAGCTGCCATGGGTGAATGAATCCGGTACGGCCACGCCGCGCGCCTGCTTTTGCAAGGCATCGTCGCCGATGGCGCTGGCCGCGTTCAGGGCCTTCTCGACGTCGCCCTGTTCCAGGATCCGCGCGCGCTGGTTGGTACGATTGGCCCATACGCCGGCGAAACAGTCGGCCTGCAGTTCCAGGCGCACCGACAAGGCGTTGCCCTGGGTCTCGGAGGCACGCTGTTGGGCGGCATGCACCTTGTTCGAAATACCCAGCAGGTTCTGCACATGGTGGCCGACTTCGTGCGCGATCACGTAGGCCTGTGCGAACTCGCCCTCGACGTTGAAGCGCTGCTGCATGGTGCGGAAAAAGCCCAGGTCGATATACACCTTGCCGTCGGCCGGGCAATAAAATGGACCGGTCGCGCTCTGGCCGACACCGCAGGCGGTGCTCGTGCGGCCTTCGAACAGGACGAGGCGGGCCGGCGTGTACTGCGCGCCCTGCTCGCTGAACAGCTGAGCCCAGGCATCCTCGGTATAAGCCAGTGTGGTGCGCACGAAACGCGTTTCGCGATCGTCGGCGCGCGGCTGCTCGACCTGCGCCTGCTGCTGTGGCGGCGCACCGCCCGACAGCAGGCCGAGGATCGTGGTGGGCGAGACGCCGAGAAAATACGAGGCGACCAGGGCGACGACGATGGTGCCGATGCCGATCGAACGGCCGCCGAAGCCGAAGCCGCCACCGCCACCGCCACCGCCACCGCGCCGGTCTTCTACATTGTCGCTTTCACGGTCGCCTTCCCAACGCATCGATACTCCTTTTAGTTGCCGCCGCGGCGCAGGTTGCAGGTGTCGGCGCGCTCGCGCGCGTCCTTGCCGCGCAGGTCGTCCAGCGCGCCCAATCCGGCGCGCAGCTCGTCGTGCAGCGCGCGCTCGCGGCGCTCGCGTGCGATCTCGCGCGCCATGCGGCTGCGCGGCACTTCATCCAGTTCCAGCTTCGTCATGATTCCTCTCTCGCTCTCGATTTTCCGGTCGCTTTTCCATCGTCTGCCGGTTGATCACATAATGCACCAAATCCGGCCCGCGCACGCACACATCGTGCGTGCGTGCGCGTACGGAGCGGCCGTGGCGCCTGTGCCACGCTGGCGCAATGAACTCATCCAATGCCAGCGCCCTCCTCGCCCTCGGCACGGCCCTGCGCCAGGCCGGTTACTGCTTCATGACGGTCACGCCCTCGACGCACCGCCGCATCAACAACCGTCCCGGCAACGAGCGCGCGCATGACCTGCGCGGCGTGTTCGGCTGGAGCCGGCCGTTCGACCGCGATCTGCTGCCGGCCAGCGTGGTCGCGCTGATGGCTGACGCCGGCGTGCTGGACGAAAACGAGGATGGGCTGCGTTCGCTGGTGCGGGCGTCGACCCTGGACGACATGCTGCTGTTCCATTCGGCCTGGCCGACACGCGACGACGACAGCGTGTTCTTCGGCCCCGACGCCTACCGTTTCATCACCGCCATGCGGCGCGGCTTCGCCTTCGTCGGCGCCGGGCCGGTGCGCGCGGTGGACATCGGCTGTGGCGGCGGCGCCGGCGCGCTCGCCATCGCGCGCGCCTTCCCGCACGCCGAGGTGATCGGCGCCGATATCAATAGCAGGGCGCTCGAACTGGCGATGGTCAACGGCAGCCTGAACGGGGTCTCGAACCTGGCGCTGGCCCAAAGCGACCTGTTCGATGGCCTGCAGGGCGACTTCGACCTGGTGGTGTCGAACCCGCCCTTCGTGGCCGATCCGGATGGTCGCCGCTATCGCGATGGCGGCGGCGAACGCGGCGCCGAACTGTCGCGCCGGATCGTCGAACACAGTCTGGGACGCCTGCGCCGCGGCGGCAGCCTGATGCTCTACACCGGCGTCGCCCAATGCGGCCAGCGCGACCACTTCCTGGAAAGCCTGCGCCCGACCCTGGCGGCGCGATGCGACACCTGGACCTACGAAGAGCTCGATCCCGACATCTTCGGCGGCCAGCTGGGCGAACCGGGCTACGAGGACGTCGAGCGGATCGCGGCGGTGTCGCTGCATGCGGTCAGGCGCTGAGGCTGGAGTGATGGCTGGCTCATGGCCAGTGCGTATCCGATCCATGCGCCGTGAATAATCGACGTCGGGATGACGCGCGAATGCTGGTACTCGCCAGGGCAAGGCATTACAATCTGGCAACTACTGCAATTACAGCGCGAACAGTGCGCGACTACCATTCATGCAAGTCGCTCCTCCCGGCAAGCAAGCCTTGCTGCGCTTTCTGCTGTCGGTGTTCCTGCTCCTGGTGGTGGTGTTCAGCACCACCAGCGTCAAGCGCTATGGCGACTTCCTCGAGTATGGCCTGACCACGGTGGCCGTCGCCGAGCACGGCACGCCCTACATCGTGGCCAGCGACGTCGAGCGCATGATCGAACTCACGCCGCAGAACGAGGTCGAGTTCCGCACCGTGCTCGGCACGATCCGCGACCGGATCAGCGCCGGCGAGCAAGTTCCGATCCCGGGCCTGCTGCTGTCCGAGCGCGGCCACTACATGTCGATCCACTTCGTCGGCTATTCGATGCTGACGGCGGTCCCGTTCGTCATCCTCGACGGCATCGGCGTCAATCCGTGGAAGGCCTACCAGGTGATGAACTACCTGCCGGTGCTGGCGCTGGCCGCGACCTGCTACCTGCTGCTCGGCTCGGCCAGGCGCGCCTGGGTCGGCATCACCCTGTTCGTGCTGTGCGGCGCGCTGCCCTACCTCAACTGGACCAGCCCGGAAGTGTTCACCATGGGCTCGCTCCTGGCGGGCCTGATCCTGTTTACCATCGGACGCCCGATCGCGGGCGCGATCCTGGTCGGCCTGGCCGCGACGCAAAATCCGCCGCTGGTGTTGTTCGGCCTGTTCGCACCTTTCATCCGCATGGGCTGGCTGATCGTCTCGGAAGACCTGGCATGGCAAGCCGCGCTGCGCCGTGTCGTCGACCGGCGCCATGTCATCGCCTGCGCGCTGCAGATGGGGCTGTCGGTGGTGCCGATGCTGTTCAGCCTGTGGGAGTTCCACGAGCCGAGCCTGATCGCCAAGTTCTCGACCGACCCGGCGCTGGTCACTCCAGGCCGCCTGGGCTCGTTCTTCTTCGACCCGAACCAGGGCGCCATCATCGCCTTCCCGGCCGTCACCGTGCTGCTGGCGTGGCTGCTGTGGCAGCGGCGCGCGCAGCGCCCGCTGTGGCACCTGGCCGCGACGGTCGGCCTGATGCTGGCGCTGGCGATTCCGGCGCTGTCCACCGTCAACTGGAATTCCGGCGCCTCCGGCCCGATGCGCTATGTGGTGTGGGGCGCCTCGCCGCTGCTGTACCTGGCGCTGGCCTGGCTGGCCCTGCAGCGGCGCTGGCCGCTGGCCCTGATGACGGCGGTGCTGGTGCTGCAGTTCGGCGCCATGTGGCACGCCAAACGCTACGAGTACACCTGGTTCAGCCCGCTGGGACGCTGGGTGCTCGAGACGGCGCCCTCGTGGTACAACCCGGATCCGGATATCTTCTACGAACGCACCACCCACCTTGACAGCTCGTTCAGCGTGGATGGCGTGATCGCCTATCCGGACGCCGACCAGCCGCTCAAGACCTTGTACAACGTGCGCAATTCAACAGCGCATCGGACCCTGTGCGGGCCGGGACGCAAGCTGGACGAGTCCGATGTGGTGGTGATGGGCCAGGGCTGGCGCTATATCAACGGTTCGCCGGTGTGCGCGGCGGCGGGCCGCTAGCGACGGCATGGCCGCACGCGCTCAGGCGCCGAGCGCCGCCGCCCCGGCGCGTGCCGGCGCGCGCAGCTCCCTCACCTCCCGCGCCTCCTCCTGCCAGCCGTCGTCGGCGCCGTAGCGCATCGAGGGCCGCCGCACGGGCGCGGTGAAGCAGTAGCCCTGGCCGGCGACGTTGACCAGCCAGGGGCAATCGCCCCCGCCACCGAGCACCTTGCGCAGATTGACGACCTGCGCGCGCAGGTTGACGTCTTCCACCACCGTGTTCGGCCACACGCCCTGCATCAGCGCGCGCTTGCTCAGCACCTCGCCGGCGTGGGTGGCCAGCAGCACCAGCAGGTCGAAGGCCCGGCCGCCGATCGCGACCGCCTGCCCGCCGCGCCGCAGGCGCCGGGCCGCCGGCACCAGCTCGAAATCCAGGAATATCAGTGTTTCATATCCAGGTACGCCTCTCATCTCGCTCTCCCTCGCTGATTGACAATGCCGCCGCGACGCCATGTGCCATCCCGCTACTTGTATTGATTTGTAACCGGGAGGCGGCATAATGGGAGGATAGCGGTCACATTCCACCTCCAGCAGGCCCGATCGGGGGGGACGTGGCGACAATCGCCAACACAATCGATCAGGAAGTTCATGGGAAGGTCCACCGTCATTTTCGCGCCGGGCATGCGCCGCGCCGGCGAACCGCAATGAGCGAGCGCGCGACGCTGCCGATCCGGGTCCTGCTGGTCGACGACCATCCCTTGATGCGGCGCGGGATCGCGGGCGTGCTCGAGGACGAGCCGGACATCGCGATCGTGGCCGAGGCCGACGACGGCTTCAAGGCCCAGGAACGCTACTTCGAGCTGCTGCCCGACGTGACCCTGATGGACCTGGCGATGCCGCGCTGCGGCGGCATCGAGGCGATCCGTGCGATCCGCGCCAGGGACCCGCAGGCCTGCATCATCGCCGTCACCACCTATGCCGGCGACGGCCAGGTGCAGCGCGCACTGGAGGCAGGCGCCTCGGGCTACGTCCTCAAAAGTTCGCTGGGCGCGGGCGTGGCCGACCTGGTGCGCGCGGCCCACGCCGGCCGCCGGGTGCTGGCGCCGGACCTGGCCCAGCGCCTGACCCAGGCCAGGCCGGAACAGCTGACCGCGCGCGAACGCGACGTGCTGGCCCTGGTCGCCCAGGGCCTCGGCAACCGCGAGGTGGCGCGTGAACTCGGCATCGCCGAAGAGACGGTCAAGGGTTACCTGAGCAATGTGCTGCAAAAGCTGCAGGCCAGCGACCGCACGCACGCGGTGGTGATCGCGCTGCGGCGCGGGATGCTGGACTGAGGCGCGGGTCTGCCCGGGCCGTCGGCGCCATGTCAGCGGCGTGCCGCGCTGCCAGTGACGGTTCCCGGGCGTGCAAGCCCGGAATGCGGCGCCGGGGCAGCAGCCGTCCCGGGCGGCGGCATGCCGGTCGCGGCGCACCAGCGCTCGAGGTCCCAGCCCTCTCCGAGCAACAGCATACGGGTGCCGAGTTCGTCGCGGCGCCGGGCAAGCTGCTCTGGCGTCAAGGCGCTTAGCCGGCGACCGTCCAGGTTCGCATGAACCAGACGGTAACGACGCGCCAGCGACATCCACAGGGCGTGTGCTCCCGGCGACTGGCGCGCGCCGCTGAGCAGGCAATTGCCGTCATCGAGCCACCAGCGATAGATGGCGGTCGCGATGCCGGCGCGCCGGTAGGCGAGCCCGAACTTGGCGTGCGGGGCGCGCACGTGGCGATCCGTACGTCGGTCGACTTCGACCAGCCGGTTGAATACCGTATACCCCGCCATGCGGCCGCGCACGGCGTCGATGGCGTACACGTAGTGCTCGCCGTCGGCAACCCGATGGCGGAATGCGAAGCCGGGATGCGCAATGCCAGGCGCCGCCATGCCATACAGGCAGTCGCCAGCCCGCGCCATGCGCCGATAGAGGCTGGCCAGCTCACGTTCGATGCCGTCGTCGCAATGGTCGACGTCGATGCGCAGCGCGTGCGGCCTGCCGCACAGGCCCACGAAGGCGGGAATCGCCGGCGCCATCATGGCTCCCAGTGCCCGCTGAAAAGCCGCACCGGGCGGTGCGCCGAGCGTACCTGGGCGCAGGCCGCCCAGTTGTCCTCGCGCACCGCCAGCCCGGCGTACACGCCAAAGCCCTGGCCGGCCTCGATGTGCTGCGCCTGCAGGCTTTCGCCCGCCCGGATCGCGCCTGCCGCGCGGATATCGCCGCCGGCGCGAATGCCCCATTGCGCCTCCAGGTGGTCGCGGCAGGCGATGCTGCTGCCGGCCTCGATACCGTGGCCGGCACGGATTGCCGCCTCGCCCTCGATGCCGTCGCCCGCACGCAGGCCGAGGCCGCAGCGCGCGGCGGCGCCGAACGCGATGCCATGCGCGGCCTTGCAGTTGCCGCCGATATCGGCGGCGCCGCCGCAGGCGATGTCCCAGCCGGCGCGTACGTTGCCGGCCGCGCGCAGGTCCCCGACGACCTCGATATTCCACTGGGCGTCAACGTCGCCACCGCACGCCAGGGCGCCGCCGCAGCGGATCATGCCACCGGCGCGGATGTCGCCCCGCTCGTGAGCCCCTGCCCGGTACGGATGCCGCCGCCGCCGCGAATGCCGCCACCGGCCACCAGCACGGTGTCGACCTCGATGTTGCCCCGCACCAGCAGCGAGCCAGCGAACACGAGCGCCCCGGCGTCGACCGCGTCGACCTCGAGCACCGTATCGGTCGGGCCGAACTGCTCCAGCAGCCAGCAGGCGTCGCCGGTGCGTCCGGCCAGCACCAGCGTATCGAGCAGCGGCTGGTAATCGGCGCCCTCCTGGTGGTGTTTGAGGAACCAGCGAAAACCGTCCGCACAGGGTCGCTTGGTCTTGATGAATTGCTTGTTGAGGTCCATGTCAAGAAATCGAACGGGAAGATTGGGCTTGTGCATCGGGGCTGGCAATGCAGCCCGCGACCAGGCGGCGGCAGTATAATGACGGGCATTCGCGCGCGCATCAGGGCCGCACGTAAGGGTTTCTCTGATGGACCTGCCGCGCCAAACGGTGCAGGATGCGCTCTTTCCTCGCTCTTATCATTCTGCCGGCGGCGCGCGCGCCGGGAAAGCACACCATGACCGACTTGCGTGCCGTGCGGGCTGTATGGCTCGGCGGCGCTTTCGCCATCGCCTACATCGTCCTCGACATGCTCAGCGGCCCCGAAGCGCGCCATCAGACGATCGCGCCGGTATGGCACCCGGCCGCTGGCCTGGCGCTCTACCTGGTGCTGGCGGCAGGGTTCAAGGCCGTGCCGCAGCTGGTGGCGACCGTCCTGGTCGCCGCCGCCATCACGCCGGCCCTGCCTGCCCAGCCCTTGCTGTCGCTCGTGGTCGGCTTGCTTCCGGTGCCGATGTACCTGGCCGTGGGCGCCGTCATGCGGCGCTACCTGGCCGGCCACGCCTTCTTCGCCAGCCACCGCGGCCTGCTGACCTGGGCCGGACTGGTCACGCTCGGCAGCCTGCTCAGCGCGGCCGCCTATGCGCTGATGCTGCTGGGCGCCGATGCTTTCGCCAGCCGCGCCTGGCTCGATCTGGTGACGCGCTATACGATCGCCGAGACGGCGGGCATGCTGGTGATCGTGCCGGCCCTGCACTACCTGCTCGACGCCGGGCTGCGCGCCGACGTGCTGGGCCGAATCGCCAGCTGGGAAACGCTGGCCTATGTCGCGCTGATCGCGCTGGTGCTGGCCGTCGGGCTGCAGCGGCCCGCGCCCGAGTCGCTGGTCTATTACCTGCTGTTTTTGCCCCTGGCCTGGTCGGCCGCGCGGCACGGCATGGCCGGTGCGGTCACCGCCGCCATCGTGCTCGAGGCGGGCGTGACGATCGCCGCCCTGCGCCCGATTGCCTACCCGGCGCAGATGCCGAACGTGCAGATGCTGGTGCTGACGCTGACGCTGTCCGGCTTCCTGATCGGGATCGCGGTGGATGTCGCGCGTCGCGCCAGCCACGACCTGCGCCACTCGCTGCGCCTGGCTGCCGCCGGCGAGATGGCGGGAGCCGTCGCGCACGAGCTGAACCAGCCGCTGACGGCGCTGTCGATGTATGGCAGCGCCTGCGAGCGGCTGATGGCGCGCGGCGGCAACGAGGCCCTGCTGCAGACCACGATCAGGTCGATGGTCGCCGAATCGCAGCGCGCCTCGGACGTGCTCAAGCGCCTGCGCGACTTCTTTCGCACCGGGACGACGGCGCTCGAACCGCTGGCGCTGGCGGAACTCATCCGCGGCGCTGTGGCGCCGTTCGTGGGCCAGGCCAGGGCCCAGGGCATCGTGCTCGACGTCTCGCCGCCGCCGCGCGCCGTGCTGCTCGGCGACCGCATCCAGCTCGAGATCGTGCTGCGCAACCTGCTGTCGAATGCGCTCCAGGCGCTGGCCGAGATGCCGGCCGGGGCCGAGCGCCGCATCGCGGTGCGCTCCGGGATGGACGGCGCCACGGTATGGATCCGGATCGCCGACAACGGTCCGGGGATCGCCGACAAGATCCGCGCGCGCCTGTTCGAACCGTTCATCTCGCTCAAGTCGAGCGGACTGGGACTGGGCCTGGCCATCAGCCGCGCGATCGTGGAGACGCATGGCGGCACACTGAGCGTGGAACCGGGCCCCCACGCGATACTCAAGATCACCCTGCCCTTTCATGACGGCGCCGATGAAGGTCCAGACCATGTACAGTGAACAAACCGTCTACATCGTCGACGACGATGCGGCCGTGCGCGACGCGCTCGGCCTTCTCCTGAGCCTGCACGGCTACCGGACCGCCTTCTTTGCCGACGCCACGACCTTCCTTGGCGCCTGGAACGACGAGTTGCGCGGCTGCGTGCTGCTGGACATCCGCATGCCGGGCATGGATGGACTGACCCTGCAAAAGAAGCTGGTGGAACTGGGCAGCAGGCTGCCGGTCCTGATCATCACCGGGCATGGCGACGTCGGCTCGGCGCGCGAAGCATTCCGCTCGCAGGCGGTGGATTTCCTGGAAAAGCCTCTGCAGGAAGCGCAGTTGATGCAGGCGGTGGAAGAAGCGCTGTCGCGCCAGCGCGACGCGCCCCGTGGACACGCCGCGCGCGACCATGCGCGCCGCCACGCCAGTCTGACGCCGCGCGAGCGCGAGGTGATGGAATTGGTGGTCGACGGCCGCCACAACCGTGAAATCGCTCAGCTGCTGGCGATCAGTGTGCGGACCGTCGAGGTGCACAAGGCGCGCGTGATGGACAAACTGAACGTGGCGACGGTCGCCGACCTGGTGCGCCAGCATTTGCAGAACCAGCCGCGCTGAAGCCGCATCGGTGCCGGCTCGCTTTCAGCTCACTTGCTTGATGGTGATGAGTTGCGTCAGCCCGTCCGGACGCGGCCACTCGATGCGCGCCCCCACTGGCAAACCCAGCAAGGCACTGCCGACCGGGGCGAAGACCGAGATCCGGTCGGCCTGACCGTCCATCTCGTCCGGGTAGACAAGCGTCAGCGTCAGGTCGGCGCCGGTCCCGATCGCGAACGTGACGGTCGAGCCCATCATGACGACATCGGCCGGCATGGCGCGGCAATCGCGTACATCGGCCCGGTCCAGCTCATCGGCCAGCCCTTGCAGGCGGTCGGCATCGGCGATCGGCAAGGCGCGCAGCCGGGCCATGAGACGTTCGAAGTCGGTGCTCGATACGAAGATACGAGGGAGTTTGTGGGTCATCGTGTTCCTGGTCTGGTCTGTTCATGGATGGGGTGGGGGCCGGCCCGGCCCCCTAGCCTGGGGTGCGCTTGCGCGTTGCCTGTTCGTTCGGCTTGCCCGCGGCCGCCAGCTATTCGCCGGACGGCGCCGGCGCCGCCGCCGGGCGGCCCATGCCGAACTGGAGGGCGACCAGGATGGCCAGGCCGGACGTCATGGCGCCGAGCACGCAGCGGCGCCAGTGTGCGCCGCGCGCCAGCGCCTGCCGGGCGAGCAGGCGTTTTCGGCGTCCCGCGAGCCTGGCCCTGGCTTCGCGCGCCGGATCCGGGGCGTGCGCACCCGGGCGATATGAAATGGTTGGATCGTGCATTGCTGCTCCCGCTGCAGACATACTGGAAAGCCGGCCACGCCTTGCGGGCGTGGAACCGGAGCGCATCCGGGCGCTCGGCGGGAGCCAGGCCCGGCGGAACCAACCGCCAGGCCCGCAACCGCCGAGCTCAGCAAAGCCGGACGCGGCCTCCATGCAGGAAAGGCCGAAAGACCGGATCGATCGGAGAGAGCGACATCGCACCTGTCATTCGATGGAAGAAAAAGATGGGGCCATGGCGCCGACGAGCTCGTGCGGCACCGCCCGGATCGGGCGTGGGGACACCCGTAGCCCTATTGTCGCAAACAAGGGAGCGCGCCGCATCAGGGAAGCGCATAGGGGTTTCCCCGATGCGGCGAGGCTTTGCGCGACTCTTCTCATGTAATGAAAAAAGCCACCTTGCGGTGGCTTTTTCATGCTGCTTGGCGGAGAGGGTGGGATTCGCCTACATCCTGCAGGCCGCGGCATCGCGAGTACGCGATGCCCTTCGAATCCCCCACGTAGGGCGCGCAGGCGCCCTACTCCTCTGTGACGTCCCGGAATGAAAAAAGCCACCTTGCGGTGGCTTTTTTCATGCTGCTTGGCGGAGAGGGTGGGATTCGAACCCACGGTACGGTCACCCGTACGCCTGATTTCGAGTCAGGTACATTCGACCACTCTGCCACCTCTCCTGAATCGGTGCTGCGTGGTCGCGTAAGCGAGGCCGCATTATAGCGGACGCATGGAGAAAACTGCAAGGCATGCGTGCCAGGTAATTTTTACGCCGGTGGACCGTTCAGCCGCAGGCTCCAATCCTCGATCCGTCCGCTCGCCAGGCGCCGCTCGAAGGTCATGCGCCAGCGCTCCGCCAGCGGCGCCAGCCGGGATGCCTGCTGCCAGTCGGCACGCAGCCCCGGCGCCTGCGCATCAATCGGGAACATGGCCGCGATCGCGCGCGCCAACGGCCAGTCGGGACATGGCCGGTCGACCAGTTCGAACGCGTCGCCCGCCGCCAGCCAGCCTTCGCGCAGCACGCGGTAATACCAGCCGGTGCGGCCGCTGGCCTGCAGAGCCAGCGCCGCATCGGGCCGCCCGAAACGCAGGTTGACGCGAAAGCACGGCTGGCGTCCCTGCGACACCTGCACCAGCGTCTCTCCGACCCGGAACACGTCGCCCACGTGCACCTCGCGCTCGCTCATGCCGACGGTCGACACGTTTTCGCCGAACGCCCCGGCCAGCCAGGGCGCCGCGCTGTCCGGATACCAGGCGCGCCAGTGGGAATAATGCTCGAACGCGTAGTGATGCAACGCCTTCTCGGGACCGCCGTGGTAGACGCGGTCGCCCTGCTCGTCGCCCTCCAGGCCATCGAGCGCCAGCCATAAAGCGCCCTGGCGCGCCTGTTTGCCGATGCCGCTCAACACCTCGAGCGTGCCGGGCGTGCCGATCATGCGCGCGCGGCCGGTCAGCAACGCCTCGATCGGGCGCGGTCGGAATGCCTCCATGCTTGTCCCCTCAGGCGAAGATGGCCCAGTTGCGTTGCTGGGTGACGGGATCGGTCGGCTCGTGCTCCGCGCAATCGATGCGCAGGAATGAAATCGGCAGCGGCGCTCCCACCAGCGCGCAGTGGTGCGGCACCTCGGCGCCCGGGTATTTATTGGCCTCGAAGTGGCGGCACGACAGGCAGGCGCGCAGTTCGGGAAAGCGGTCGGTCTTCTGCAGTTCTGCGATCAGCTTGAACAGGCCGGTGAGCAACTGCAACTGCTGGCCGGACGGCAGCCGCGAGGCCGCATTGTCGGCGAACGACAGCGCGTGGCCAAGGCGCTCGGCCACCCGCTCGCCGTCGGGCGTCAGGTGCAGCGCGGTGGCGCGGCCGTCATCCTCGGCGCGCGCCTTGCGCACCAGTCCCTTGCCCACCAGCGCGGCCACCGAATCGCTGGCGCTGGCCGCCGAGATCGACAACTGCCTGGCCAGCCACGACAGGCGCACGCCGCGCGTGCGATGCTGCAACAGGTGCAGGATCTCGGCCTGGGCCGGATTGAGGCCTTCGCTGGTCGAGACCTCCCACATGCCGGCGCGCAGCACGGTCGCGATGCGGCCGATGGCGGTGACGATGCGGGCGGAGACGTCGGGCGTGCTGTCCCAGGGGGTTTCGGGTTGGATGTCCATGCGCTTCAGCATAGCAAAGCGCGCGGCTTTGTCAAGGAGTCCTAATCAGCAGCCCACCCCGTGCAGCGAGTCCAGGCGCCGCACGAAGTCGCGCAGCACGATCCGGTACAGCTCGTCGCCCAGCACGCTGTCCTCGGCGCCGGCATCGATGTTCGGATTGTCGTTCACCTCGATCACCACCGGCCCGCGCGGCGTCATCTTCATGTCCACGCCATACAGGCCGTCGCCGATCAGGTTGGCCGCCCGCAGGGCATGTTCCAGCAGTTCGGGCGGCGCCTCGCCCAGCGGCACGGCCGCCGCCATGCCGAATTCGGCCTTGCCGCTGGCGTCGCGCTTGGCGACCTGCCAGTGGCCCTTCGACATGAAGTACTTGCTGGCGAAGATGGCTTGCCGGTTCAGCACCCCGATGCGCCAGTCGAATTCGGTGTACAGGTATTCCTGCACCAGGATCAGGGCCGACTGCCGCAGCAGTTCCTGCGCCACGCGCCGGAATTCATCCGCATCCGCCACCTTCACGACGCCGCGCGAAAAGGCGCCGTCCGGGATTTTCAGCACCATCGGATAGGCGATCCTGGCCTCGATGGCGGCCAGCGCGCCGGCATCGGCCTTTTGCAGGGTCAGGGTCAGCGGCGTGGGAATGCCGTGCCGGCGCAGCAGGTCGGCAAGATAAACCTTGTTGGTGCAGCGCAGGATCGAAGACGGGTCGTCGATCGCCACCAGCCCCTCGCTTTCCGCCTTCTTCGCGAACAGATAGGTGTGATGGTTGATGGCGGTGGTCTCGCGGATGAACAAGGCGTCGAATTCGGCCAGGCGCGAAAAATCCTGGCGCGAAATCGGCGCGAGCTCGACGCCCAGTTCGCGGCCCACGGCGACGAAGCGCGCCAGCGCGCCCGGATTGCTCGGCGCCAGCTCCTCGTGCGCGTCATGCAGCATGGCGATGCGATAGCGGTAGCGGCGTGCGACCGGGGCGCCCCGCGGCAAGCCTTGCCAGGCGGCCGCCAATGCCACGCAGGCGGTGCGTTCCGTGTCGCCCAGGCCAGCGGCGCCCTGCATCCGGATCGCGGCGATATGCCATGCGTCGCCACGTGCGAAGTCGACCCGCAGCAGCGGCGCCGGGAAGGTGTCGAAGATGCTGCGCGCCAGGCCGGCCAGCGGCGTGTAGTCGGTCGTCCCGAAACGGATGTCGAGCGAGAACGCGACCGGCATCGGCACGCCGCCGGCGCCGCCGAGCGCATCGTTCAGCGCACGGTCGAGCTCACCCGTATCGAGGGTATAGATCGCCTTGCGCGACAGGTCGTTGATGGTCTTCACCGACGGCAGCACCTGCTGCCCCCGCGCTTGCGCCATCAGCGAGCAGTAGTAGCCGACCGACAGGTATTTGTAGCTGCCGCACAGGTTGATCACCAGCGCGCCATCGTCCGACGCGCTCGCCGCCAGGAAGTCGTCGGCCTCGATCACGGTGCAATCGGGGTCGGGCGCGCGCCAGTCCCGGGCGTGGTCGACGACGACCAGGCGGCGCGTTCGCGTCTCGGGATCGGGAGAGTTCTTGGGGTGCGTGGTCATGGTGGCGATGCCGGAGTTGGGTTGGACGCCACTCTAGCGGCGCAGCCATAAAAACCGTGTAAAGAACCACCCTACCCATGGCAAGGGGGTGTAAACACCCACAGGTCGACGTCGCGAGTCGCGCCGCCGACGCGCCAGCGGGCAGGCAGGCGTCGTTCGCGGCCAAAGCCGAGGCGCGCCAGCAGCGACTGCGAGGCGATGTTGTCCGGCGTGACTTCGGCCTCGATGCGCTCCAGTCCGAGCGTCTCGGCGCCATATGCCAGCAGGACCTGCAGCGCTTCGCGCGCCATTCCTTTCCCCCAGTACGGCGGGGCGAGCAGATAGCCGAGGGCGGCGCGGCGGCGTTCGGGCGCGATATCGTACAGCGCGCAGCTGCCGGCCAGGCGGGCCTCCCGCCGCGCCTCGATCGCCAGGTGCAGCGCACGTCCGCTGGCCAGCTCGCGCCGCGCCTCGTCGATCGCGTCTTGCGCCTGCGCCAGCGCGGTCCAGGGCGGATGGATCCAGTGGCGCATCACTTCGGTGTCGGCGTACAGCGCCAGCAGGTCCGGCGCATCGTCTGGGCGCAGTGCGCGCAGGCGCAGGCGCTCGGTGGACAGGACGGGAAAACAAACGTCGGGCATGGCAACTCCAGGATTGATCGGGGACCGGCACCTTATCCCGGCATGGTCGAGCGCGGAAGCGCACGTTTACACGGCATTGATCGCTCTTCCCCTGTCTTTTTCCCTGTTTTTACGGCCTCCCCGCTACGCTTGTCGCCATCGAACCTGCACTGGAGGCCATCATGATCATCGCCATCGTCAACCAGCACGGCAACCCCGACCGCAGCGTCATCGCGCGCAATCTCGCGGTGCTGCGCGCGCGCAGCGGGCGCCGCGTGTGCCTGATGAACACCGCACGCGACGATGGCTGGGGCGCGCAGCGCAGCGCGGCGGCGCTGCGGCCCTGGATCGACACGCGCCAGGTCGGCAGCCGCGCGATCAAGACGCGGCTGGCCGCCCTGCGGCCGCTGTTCAACGACATCCTGGTCGACGCCGGCGCGCGCGACAGCGAGGAGTGCCGCTGCGTGCTGGCCTCGGCGCGGCTGGTGCTGGTGCCGGTGCGCGGCGGCGAGATCGATCTCGATTGCCAATACCGGCTGCTGGCGCGCCTGAACGCGGCGCGCGTCTTCAATCCCGGCATGCGGGTGCTGTTCGTCGCGGTCTGCGGCGCCGCGGGTCCCCGCATGGAAGAACGCGCGGCCGTGCTGGCCCACGTGGCGCGCGTGCAAGACGCCAGCCTGGCCAACGTCGTCCTGCACGGGCCGGCCGCGCATGACTACGGCCCTGGACGCTGCGTGAGCGACGCCGAGACCTGCGACCCCGAGTCCGCCGCCGAGATGCACGCGCTGTACGACGAGGTGTACGCCACCTTGCCGAAGCTGTCTACATTGCCGGTGGCGCAGCTCGGGGCGGCGCACGCATTATGGGGATGAGGCCTGCATTCATCCGGCGCGCCACCCTGGACGACGTCGCGGCGCTGGTCGGCATCGAAGACGCCAGCTTTCCCGGCAACCGGCTCGACCGGCGGCGCTTTCGCTACCTGCTCGCCAGCGCGCAAGTCGCCCTGCTGGTCGACGCCGATGACGACACGTCCTTGCGCGGCTACGTCCTGCTGCTGTTTCGCGCGAACTCGACGATCGCGCGGCTGTATTCGATCGCGACCCATCCGGCGCACCTGGGCCGGGGCGTGGGCGCGCGGCTGGTCGATGCCGCCGAGCGGCAGGCGCGCGCGCTGGGCCACACCTGCCTGCGGCTCGAAATCCGCGCCGACAACACGGCTTCGCTGGCGCTGTTTCGCGGCCGCGGCTACCGCGAATTCGGCCGCCACGCAGCCTACTACCACGACGGCATGGATGCGCTGCGACTGCAAAAACCACTGGCGCCGCGCATCCCCGGCGGCGCCTTTACCGGATGATTACTGGTTGACCTTGCCCGGCAGGCTCAGGTCGCCGGAGGCGACCTTGAACACGTCGGCCACGCAGACCAGCGGATTGTGCACGCTCTCATTGATGCGCAGCGCAGCGGTCACGCCGTCGAAGCTGGCCGCATTGAGCACGCCGATGTCGTCGAACGGCACCTTCACCTCGAGTGTCTCGCCCTTGAAGACCGGGCTGTAGGCCGGGCTGTCGATCAGGATCGGCAAGCCGGGCCAGGTCTTCGGCAGCTTCGGCTTGGCCCCTTCGGGGATGTCGACGATCTTAAGCGCGTCCCTGCCGCAGGCCGCGTCCCTGGTCAGCACCACCCAGTGCGAGTGCCACAGGTCGCCGTCGTTGTCGAGCTTGCCGTCGCCGTTTTCGTCGTACAGCGGGGTATCGTCGAAATCCGGGTGCGAGGTCACGGCGAATGCCAGGATGCCGGCGCCGCGCTCGAAGCCCACGGTCGATGGATCCATCGTGGTCGGCCACACGTACGAGAACACCTTGCTGCCGGCCAGCTTGCCGGTCTTGCCCGGCTTCGAGGCGCCGGCCTTGCCCGACACCGCCACGTGGAAGGTCGCGACATTGCCCTCGGTCGTGATCCGGGTGTGGTGGATGTCGAATGGCGCTTTTACGGCCTTGGCGGGGGCGCTCTTGATGCCACCCTTGTGCTCACCCTGGTGGGCATGGGCGCCGAGCATGGTCAGCGACAGGGCCGCGGCGATGGTGGTCTGGATCAGTTTCATAACAGGTTCTCTTTCTTGTTTTGCGAGTGAATCGAATCGCGCGATGATGGCCGGCGGCGCCCCGCTCCCGGGGGCGCGCCGCGCCGACGCGCTGACTGTTGCTGTCGCTGTTGCTGTTGCTGTTGCTAGCGCACGCTGCAGGCGTCGCCGTCGCAACCCGTGGCTTCGACAGGCTCGGCCAGCAGCCGGCCGATCAGCGCGCCGACCTGCATGTCCTCGACCCGGCCGAACAGGCTGTGACGCAGCACGCCCTGGCGGTCGAACAGCAGCAAGGTCGGCGTGCCGCGCAAGCCGTAGCGCTCCATCGTGCGCGGCACCGGGCCGGTGTCGCTGGCGCGGTCGATGCCGACCGGGAAGCCGATGCGGTACTCATGGACGAAGGCATTCAACGCGCCCTCGTTCATGGCCTCGTGGTGTTCGAACACCGTGTGCAGGCCCAGCACCGCGACCTCGTCCTGCCCGAACAGCTGGCGGATGCCCTTGGCCTGCGGGATGCCGTGCGAGACGCAGCCCGGGCACAGCATCTGGAAGGCGTACACCGCCACCACCCTGCCGCGCAGGGACGCCAGGGTCGGCGCCTGCGTGGCGTTCAGCCAGCCGCTGACCTCGAACTCGGGCGCTGGCGCGTGGTAGAGAGGCGCGTTCATTTTGCGCGCAGCTTCACGCCAGGGAAGTCGACCGGCACGTCGAAGGCCACGTTCACGTAGTTGGTGAACAGGTTCAGCGCCACATGGGCCATGATCTCGACGATCGCGCCGTCGTCGAAACCGGCGTCGCGCAGGGCCTGCACCTCGGCCGCGTCGACGTGGCCGCGCTTCTCGACCACGGCCAGCGCGAAGCGCAGGGCGGCGGCGGTCTGCGGGTCGCTCGACTGGCCGGCCTGGGCTTGCGCCATCTCCTCCTTCGTCGCGCCGGCTTTCTGGCCGAGGGCGGTGTGGGCCGCGAGGCAGTAGTGGCAATCGTTGCGGTCGGCGATCGCGACGGCGATCTGCTCGCCCAGGCGGGCGCCGATGGCGCCGCCATCGAGGGCGCCAAACGAGCCCCACATGCTGGTCAGTGCCGCCGGCGAGTTGGCGACGCCGCGGAACATATTGGGCACGACGCCGAAAGCGCCCTTGATCTGTTGCAGCAGTTCGCCGCTGGTGCCTTGGGCAGTGGCCGGGTTCACGAGTTCGATACGGGACATGATGTTTCCTTTCAGTCGATTGGCCGGAATCGGTGAGTACGGCCTTTTAAATAGGAATCCTAATTATTAGGACGGTAAAAAGGAGCAGTCAGGTATCCAGCGCCGCGACCGCCTGCATGCGACGGCATGCCTGGCGCGTCTGGCCGGGTGGCTGCGGCGCCGGCTGCCTGACTGCCCATGGACACAGAATACCATCTGCCGAGCTTAAGTCAAGGAGTCCTAACTAAATTATTGCTATCGACCCGATAGCGGACGTCCATCTCCCACCATGCAGCGCATTGCACGCTCCTCACGCGCGCTCGAAGGAATCGGCGCTGTGCAGCACGGCCCAGGGGCTGTCGGGCGAGCCTTCGCGGATCATCTCGACGTGGCGGATGTGGAAGAACGGCGCGAAGCTTTCGACGATGACGGTTTCGCAGGCGTCGCCGTGCAGGCCGGACAGGATGACTTTCATGGTTGCGCCATGATTCAGGCAATGATGTTCAGGCCGCCGTCCACATAGACGGTGCTGCCCGTCAGGCGGCGCGCGAAATCCGAGGCGAGATAGGCACACACCTGGCCGACGTCGTCGATGTCGACCAGTTCTCCCAGCGGCGAACGCGCCACCGCATCGCTCAGCAGCAGGTCGAAATCCTTCAGGCCCGAGGCGGCGCGCGTCTTGAGCGGCCCCGGCGAGATGGCGTGTACGCGGATGTCGCGCGGCCCGAGTTCATAGGCCAGGTAGCGGCAGCTCGATTCCAGCGCCGCCTTCACCGGTCCCATCACGTTATAGTTCGGCACCACCTTGTCGGCGCCGTGGTAGCTCATCGCGAACATGCTGCCGCCCTGCGTCATCAAGGGCGCGGCCAGCTTCGCCATGCGCACGAAGGAATGGCACGACACGTCCATCGCCTGCAGGAAGCCGTCGAGCGAGCAGTCGAGCAGGCCGCCCTGCAGATCGGCCTTCGGCGCAAAGGCGATCGAGTGCACCAGGATGTCGAGCCGGCCCAGTCGCGTCAGTTCGGCGAACAGCGCTTCGAGCTGCCCCGGCTCGCGCACGTCGAGCGGCAGCAGGCGCGCGCCGAGCTGCGCGGCCAGCGGTTCGACGTGCGGGCGCGCCTTGTCGTTCAGGTAGGTCAGCACCAGCTCGGCGCCCAGCGCATGGAACGATCTGGCGCAGCCCCAGGCGATCGAATGCTCGTTGGCGACGCCGACCACCAGCGCGCGCTTTCCTTCCAGGATGGGATGATGGTGCATCATGCGGTCTCCAGCAGGTCGAGGGTATGGCGGGCGATCATGAGTTCTTCGTTCGCCGGCACCCGCCATATCGAAATACGGCTGCCTGGCGCGCTGATGCGGGCGACGCCAGCTGGCGGCGCGCCGTTCAGGCCGGGATCGAGTTCGGCGCCGAGCCAGGCGGCGCCCTCGCAGACGGCGGCGCGCAGGCGCGCGCTGTTCTCGCCGATCCCGCCCGAGAACACCAGCGCGTCCAGGCCGCCCAGCGAGGCCGCCAGCGAACCGAGCTCGCGGCCGATCCGGTAGACCAGCAGATCGATCGCGAGCCGCGCGCGCGGATCGCTGCTGGCCTCCAGCGTGCGCATGTCGGACGACAGGCCGGACACACCCAGCAACCCCGATTCCTGGTACATCAGGCGCTGCACGCTAGACACCTTCATGCCAAGTTCCTCGATCAGGTAGATCACCACGCCCGGATCGAGGGCGCCACAGCGCGTGCCCATCGGCAGGCCGTCGACGGCGGTGAAGCCCATGGTGCTGGCCACGCTGCGCCCGCCGCGCATGGCGCACATGCTGGCGCCGTTGCCGAGATGGGCGGCGACCACCCGCGCCCCGGCCAGCGCGGGCGCATGCTGCGGCAAGGTGGCCGCGATGTATTCGTAGGACAGGCCGTGGAAGCCGTAGCGGCGGATGCCCAGGTCGGTGATCTCGCGCGGCAGCGCGAAGGCCTGGGCCAGCGCCGGCTGGGCCGTATGGAAGGCGGTGTCGAAGCAGCCGACCTGCGGCAATCCGGGCGCCAGCGCCATCAGGGCGCGCACCGGCGCCAGGTTGTGCGGCAGGTGCAGCGGCGCGAGTGGCACCAGCCGCTCCAGGCGTTCGAGTACGGCGTCATCGAGCCGCTGCGGGCCGCTGTAGTCGACGCCGCCATGCACGATGCGGTGGCCCACCGCGCGCACGCGGTAGCCATCGAGTTCACGCTCGGCGAAGTCGATCAGGAAGGCCATGCCGGCGTGGTGGTCGAGCGCGTCCGGCCAAGTGTGCTCGCCGACCGTGGCGCCGTCGGCGTCCTGGGCGATGAAGCGCGTCGCGCCACGGTACAGGTTCTCGATCCGGCCCTTGAAGGCCAGCCCCAGATCGGGCAGGCGGTGGACCGAGAACTTGATGCTGGAAGAGCCGGCGTTGATGACGGCGACGCAGTCGCTGGCCTGCATCTCAGCGCCCCGCCAGCTGGGCGCTGGCCAGTTGGTGGCGCGCCAGCAGCACCGCCACCGCGCACGAGGCCAGGCGCGCCGCGACCGTGTCGGCGCGGCTGGTGAGAATCAGCGGCACGCGGGCGCCGAGCACGATGCCGGCCGCCGCCGCGCCGGCCATGAAGCTCAGGCTCTTGGCCAGCATATTGCCGGCTTCGAGGTCCGGCGCCACCAGCACGTTGGCGTGGCCGGCCACCGGCGACAGCAGGCCCTTGACGGCGGCGGCCTGCGGGTCGATCGCATTGTCCATCGCCAGCGGCCCGTCCAGGATGCCGCCCGTGATCTGGCCGCGGTCGGCCATCTTGCACAGCGCCGCGGCGTCGATCGTCGACGGCATCTTGGCGCTCACGGTTTCCACCGCCGCCAGGATCGCCACCCGCACGCCCTCGAAGCCGAGCACCCGGGCCAGGTCGATCGCGTTCTGCACGATGTCGCGCTTGGCCGCCAGGTCGGGAATGATGTTGATGGCGGCGTCGGTGATGATCAAGGGTTCGCCGCGGCCCGGCACGTCCATCACGAAGCAGTGGGAGAGGCGCCGCGCGGTGCGCAGGCCGGTGGCGCCCGACACCACGGCGCCCATCAGTTCGTCGGTGTGGAGGCTGCCCTTCATCAGCACCGATGCCCTTCCCTCGCGCACCAGTTCCACAGCGCGCGCGGCCGAAGCGTGGCTATGCTCCGTATCGAACAGGGCCAGCGCGCCGATGTCGAGACCGGCCGCGTCGGCCGCGGCGTGGATGCGTGCTTGCGGGCCGACCAGCAGTGGCGTGATCAGGCCGATGCGCGCCGCATCCAGGGCCGCCTCGATCGCGTAGCGGTCGCAGGCATGCGCCACCGCCACCGTCACCGGCCCCTGCTCGCGCGCAGTGGCGATCAGCCGGTCATAATAGGGATGCGTGGTGTTCACCGGTTCCATGGCTGTCTCCTCGTGCCGTGACCGCAAGATGGTAGCACCACATGACTGCAAAGCAATAATTTTATGCCGCATGGCAACAAAACTTAATCTGACCCAGGAAAATCCGAGTCCGAATGACAATGAACGCAATCGATGCCCGGGCCAGCACCCTGGTGCTGGTCGACTACCAGGCCCGGATGATGCCGGCCATCCACGGCGCGGAGGACGTCGTCGCCAGGGCGCAGGTACTGGCGCGCGCTGCGGCGCTGCTGGAAACGCCGGTGCTGGGAACGGAGCAGAACCCCGGCCGTCTCGGCCCGACTACCGATGCACTGGCGCGGCTGTGCGTGCAGACGGTGGCGAAGACGCATTTCGACGCCTGCGCGGACGGCCTGCTGGCGGCGCTCGACGCGCAGGCGCCCGGGCGCGGGCAAGTGGTGCTCGCCGGCTGCGAAGCCCACGTCTGCCTGCTGCAAACGGCGCTCGGCCTGCTGCGCGCCGGACGCGAAGTGTTCGTGGTGGAGAATGCCAGCGGCTCGCGCCGCCCGTCGGACCACGCCGCCGCCATGCGCCGCCTGCGGCATGCCGGCGCGACCGTCGTGACCCACGAGATGGTGCTGTTCGAGTGGCTGCGCGATTGCCGCCATCCGCGCTTTCGCGAGGTGCTGGCGCTGGTCAAGTCCGTGTCATTGTGATCGGCGGCACGCCGCCGGCCTGGCCACTTTCAGGGGCGCGTGTCGTGGGCCCGGGCGTTGCCGGCAGCGTCCACGCCAGGTGGGCACGCTTGCGCCGGCACGGCGCAGGCCTCGCCGGCACAGCAATTTTCGGTCAGGAATCCCACCAGCGCCGTCATCGTGTCGAACTGCGCCGTGTAGACCACGAAACGCCCCTCCTGGCGCGCGACCACCAGATTGGCGTGGCTGAGTTCCTTGAGGTGGAACGACAGGGCCGACGATGAGATATGCAAGGCTTCGCCGATCTTGCTGGCGTACAGCCCCGCTGGCCCGGTCTGGATGAGCAGCCGGAATATGGCCAGACGGGATTCCTGCGCCAGTGCGGCCAGGGCTTTCAGTACGTGTTTGGTATCCATATGCGGGACGTCTTAAACCGCCGATTGTAACCCCGCCCGCTCCGGCGCGCCGGGCAGGACGTAAAAATTCAATAGTCATTGAACTATTAAGCAAAGCCTGCTAAAGTCGCATTCATCTCAACATCTATTGAACTATTGAGTTCAAACTTCGACCATCATGCAAACCGCAGCATCGCTCAGTGCGCTGGGCGCCCTGGCGCAGGAACACAGGCTGGCCGTCTTCAGGCTGCTGGTGGAGGCGGGGCCCGATGGATTGCCGGGCAGCGCGATCGCGCAAGCGTTGGGCATTACGCCGCCGGCCTTGTCGTCCCACCTCGAAGTATTGGCGCATGCCTGCCTGCTCACGCCGCGCCGCGCTGGCGGGGCAATCATTTACTCCGCCAAGCTCGGTACAGTCCGCGACTTGATGGACTACCTGATGACACACCACTGCGACGCCAATTCGCCGGGCTTACTCTCGCCAGCGCAAGCGGCGGCCGCCACGGAAGTTGCCGGCCACGCACCCGTCGATGGCAAGGTGTATAACGTGCTGTTCCTCTGCACCGCAAACTCCGCGCGCAGCATCATGGCCGAGGCGCTGTTGACGAGCATGGGCCGTGGCCGCTTTCGTGGCTTCTCGGCTGGCAGCCGGCCGGCGGGTGCCGTCGATGCCCTGGCCGTCGAGCAGATTGCCGGTGCCGGGTGCCCTGTGACGGGACTGCGCAGCAAGGGCTGGGACGAGTTCAGTGCGCCCGATGCGCCGCACATGGATTTTGTCATCACGGTATGCGACAGCGCGGCCGGCGAGGTCTGCCCGATCTGGCCCGGCCATCCGATCTCGGCGCACTGGGGATGCGAGGATCCGGCACTGGTCGCTGGAAGCGACGACGTGCGGCGAGCCGCGTTCCGCCGGGTCTACCGGCACCTGGTCGCACGCCTGAACCTGTTCACCAGCCTGCCGCTGCACATGCTTGAAAAGAACGCCATCCAGGCCGAGCTCATCCGTATCGGCGACGCCTGATCCCATTCCCCACCACCGACGACGACATCATGAACGTATTGTTTCTCTGTACCGGTAACTCCTGCCGCTCCGTCCTGAGCGAAGGCGTCTTCAATCACCTGGCGCCGCAAGGCTGGCGCGCGCTCAGCGCGGGCAGCCAGCCGACCGGGCAACTGCATCCGCGCGCCGTGGCCCTGCTGCACCGCAAGGGCATCTCGACCGAGGGCTACTACAGCAAGTCGTGGGACGACCTGCCCGTGACGCCCGATATCGTGATCACCGTCTGCAGCAGCGCGGCCGGCGAAGCCTGCCCGGCCTACCTCGGCAACGTGCTGCGCGCGCACTGGGGCCTGGACGATCCGAGCCATGTGGTGGGCACGGACGACGAGATCGAGGAGGCGTTCGAGCGCACCCATGCGATCATCGTCGCGCGCATCCAGGCCTTCCTGGCGCTGCCGCTGGCGCAGCTCGCCCAGGACAAGGCGGCGTTCAAGGCCGAACTCGACCGCATAGGCACGCTCGCGGCCTGACCGGCGGACAGCCCCCTCCCACGACGCGCTCCGGCGCGCGCATTCGAAGAAAGACCACCGTGCTTGCCGCATCACTCATTTTCCTCGCGACCCTCGTTCTTGTCATCTGGCAGCCCCGCGGCCTCGGCATCGGCTGGAGCGCCGCCGGCGGCGCACTGCTCGCGCTGCTGGCGGGCGTCATCAGCCTGTCCGACATTCCCGTCGTCTGGAATATCGTCTGGAACGCCACCGCCACCTTCGTCGCGGTCATCATCATCAGCCTTTTGCTGGACAAGGCCGGATTCTTCGAGTGGGCGGCGCTGCACGTCGCGCGCTGGGGCAAGGGCAGCGGCAAGCGCCTGTTCGTGCTGCTGGTGCTGCTGGGCGCCGCGGTCGCGGCCGTCTTCGCGAACGACGGCGCCGCACTGATCCTGACGCCGATCGTGATCGCCATGCTGGCCGCCCTGCGCTTTTCGTCCAGGGCCACGCTGGCCTATGTGATGGCGGCCGGCTTCATCGCCGACACCGCCAGCCTGCCGCTGGTCGTGTCGAACCTGGTCAACATCGTCTCGGCGGACTATTTCGACATCGGCTTCACCCGCTATGCGGCGGTGATGGCGCCGGTCAACCTGGTCGCCGTGAGCGCCACGCTGGCGGTGCTGCTGCTGTTCTTCCGCAAGGACATCCCGGTCGACTACGACGTGACCCAGCTGCGGCATCCGGACGCGGCCATCCACGACCGCGCGACCTTCATCACCGGCTGGTGGGTGCTGGGCCTGCTCCTGGTCGGCTTCTTCTGGCTCGACGAGATCGGCGTGCCGATCAGCGCCGTGGCCGCGGCCGGCGCCGCGCTCCTGCTCGGCGTGGCCGCCCGCGGCCACCGGATCGCCACCCGCGCCGTGCTGCGCGATGCGCCCTGGCAGGTCGTCATTTTTTCGCTGGGGATGTACCTGGTCGTCTACGGCCTGCGCAACGCCGGCCTGACCGACTACCTGACCGTCGTGCTCGAGCGGTGCGCCGCGGGCGGCGTCTGGGGCGCGGCGCTCGGCACCGGCTTCATCACCGCGGTCCTGTCCTCGATCATGAACAATATGCCGACCGTCCTGATCGGCGCCCTGGCCATCGACGACACCGGCACCCAGGGCGTCGTGCGCGAAGCCATGATTTTCGCCAACGTCATCGGCAGCGATCTCGGGCCGAAGATCACGCCGATCGGCAGTCTCGCGACCTTGCTCTGGCTGCACGTGCTGGGATCGAAGGGCATTCGGATCTCGTGGGGCTATTATTTCCGCGTGGGCCTGATGTTGACGCTTCCGATCCTGCTCGTCACCCTGGCAGCACTCGCCCTGCGCCTCGGCTGACCCGCTTTCCAGCCCGCGCGGTCGCAGGCTGGATCAGTTTTGAAGGAACCCTTGATGAATCATATTGCCGACTTGCCGAACATCGACCCTGCCCGCCTGGAACTACCCTCGCCCGCCATGCTCGCCCGGGCCGCGGACCTTGACCACCCCCCGCGCATCCTGATGCTGTATGGCTCGCTGCGCGAGCGCTCGTTCAGCCGCCTGCTGACCGAGGAAGCGGCGCGCATCCTGCGCCAGTTCGGCGCCGAGGTGAAGATCTTCGACCCGTCCGCCCTGCCGATGGTGGGCAGCGCGCCCGATACCCACCCGAAGGTGGCCGAGCTGCGCGAACTGTGCATCTGGTCCGAGGGCCAGGTGTGGTGCAGCCCCGAACGCCATGGCGCGGTGACGGCGGTCTTCAAGAACCAGATCGACTGGATCCCCCTGGAGCAGGGTTCGGTGCGGCCGAGCCAGGGCAAGACGCTGGCCGTGATGCAGGTGTGCGGCGGTTCTCAGTCCTTCAACGTGGTCAACACCCTGCGCCTGCTGGGCCGCTGGATGCGCATGTTCACGATTCCGAACCAGTCGTCGGTGCCCATGGCCTACAAGGAATTCGGCGACGACGACCGCATGCGCCCGTCCGCCTACTACGAGCGCGTGGTGGACGTCATGGAAGAGCTGGTCAAGATCACCCTGCTGATGCGCGGCAGCAGCGCCTACCTGACGGACCGCTACAGCGAACGCAGCGAGCGCGCGAACCGGGCGATCGACCGCCAGATCGCGCAGCTGTAGAGTGCAACTCGATGAGCTGCTACCATCAAGCCATGACCGACATCCGCCCCGCTTCCAGCCTGGACGCAGCGCGCATCTGCGCCATCTACAACCACTACGTCGCCACCACGACGATCTCGTTCGAGGAAGCGCCGGTGCATGACGCCGACATGGCCGGGCGCATCGCCGACGTGACGAATGGGGGCCTGCCCTGGCTGGTGCTGGAAGTCGATGGAGACGTCGCCGGCTATGCCTACGCCACCAGATGGCGCGCCCGGCCGGCTTACCGGCATGCGGTGGAAAGCAGCGTCTACCTCGATCCGGCGCTGGCCGGCCAGGGACATGGCCGGCGCCTTTACGAGACGCTGCTCGCCGGGCTGCGCAGCCGCGGGCTGCACACGGTCATCGGCGGCATCGCCCAGCCCAACGAGCGCAGCGTCGCGCTGCATGAGCGCCTGGGCTTTCGCAAGGTCGCCCACTTCGCCGAAGTGGGCCAGAAGTTCGGGCGCCGGATCGACGTCGGCTACTGGCAACTGCTGCTCGACGCGCAACCTAATGACCCGACAGCATGACGTCGCCGTCCTTGTCGTGCACTCCGAACCTGTCCACCATGCTGGCGCTGGCCGCGTTCAGCCCGTCGACCTCGACCTGCGCGCCTGCCCGGCGGAACTTGATGACGATCCGGTCCAGCGCACCGATCGCGGTGATGTCCCAGAAGTGCGCCCCGCTGACGTCGATACGCACCCGCGCCGGCGCTTCGGCGTAGTCGAACGCGTGCACCAACAGGTCGGCCGAGGCGAAGAAAACCTGTCCGGCGACCCGGTACTGACGCACGCCCTCCGCGTCCAGCCTCGAGCTCACATCGAGCATCCTGCTGACCTTCTGGGCGAAGAACACGCCCGACAGCAGCACGCCGGTCAGCACGCCCTTGGCCAGGTCGTGGGTCGCGACGGTGACGACGACGGTGGCCACCATCACGATGCTGGAGCTGGACGGATGTTCGCGCAGGCGGCGGATCGAGGCCCAGTCGAAGGTGCCGATCGACACCATGATCATCACCGCGACCAGCGCCGCCATCGGGATCCTTTGCACCCACTCGCCCAGGAACACGACCAGGATCAGCAGCACGACGCCGGCGGTGAGCGTCGACAGGCGCCCGCGTCCGCCGGACTTCACGTTGATCACCGACTGGCCGATCATCGCGCAGCCGGCCATGCCGCCGATGAAGCCGGTGGCGACGTTGGCGACGCCCTGCCCGACGCATTCGCGGTTCTTGTCGCTGCGGGTATCGGTCATGTCGTCGACGATGGTGGCCGTCATCAGCGATTCGAGCAGGCCCACCACCATCAGGGTCACGGAGTACGGCAGGATGATCCGCAGCGTCTCGAGCGTGAACGGCACGTCCGGGACCAGGAATGACGGCAGGCTGTCGGGCAGCTGGCCCATGTCGCCCACGGTACGGATGTCCAGGCCGAGCGCGATCGCGCCCCCGGTGAGCACGACGATCGCCACCAGCGGCGACGGCACCGCCCGTGTGAGATGCGGCAGGCCATAGATGATCGCCAGTCCGGCGGCGGTCACCGCGTAGACCTGCCAGCCGACATCCGTCAGCTCGGGCAACTGGGCCAGGAAGATCAGGATCGCCAGCGCGTTGACAAAGCCGGTCACGACCGAGCGCGACACGAAGCGCATCAATCGCCCGAGCCTGATCCAGCCGGCCACGACCTGGAGCAGGCCGGCCAGGATCGTGGCCGCCAGCAGGTAATCCACGCCGTATGTTTTGACGAGGCTGACCATGACCAGCGCCATGGCGCCGGTCGCCGCCGAGATCATGCCGGGACGGCCGCCGAAGAAGGCGATCAGGGTGGCGATGGAGAACGAGGCGTACAGGCCGACCTGCGGATCGACGCCGGCGATGATGGAAAACGCGATCGCCTCGGGAATCAGGGCGAGCGCGACGACGAGACCCGCGAGCAGGTCGTTGCGGACGTTGGAAAACCAGTCCTGGCGGATGGATTGGAGAGACACGGACATACCTTCCCCGGCGCGGCGCGCCGGACGTGATGGGAACGGATCGCGGCGCCAGGCGATGCATGCATGGGGCGCGCGCGGCCAGGCGCCGACGCGCAGGGCGTCGGCGCACACTGAGCGGAAGGCAGGTGCTTAAGGGGGTGTGACGGAACAGAAGTAACCGCGCGGCAGCCCGGATCCCGCGAAGCAGGCGGATTGACGTCCCAGGCGCTCGCAGCGCGCGCTCCGGCCCGCGCTCTGCGCGCGTGCGGATGGTCGGGGCGTCGATGATGGGGCAGTCATGTCCGGCTTGCGTGTGGTCAATGGGTGCGGCGAGGAGCCAATGAAAAAAGCCACCTTGCGGTGGCTGTTCTCATGATACTTGGCGGAGAGGGTGGGATTCGAACCCACGGTACGGTCACCCGTACGCCTGATTTCGAGTCAGGTACATTCGACCACTCTGCCACCTCTCCGGCTTTGGTCGATCCTTGCAGTGGCCTGCAAGAGACCGCCATTATAGACTCATTCAAGAAAAATGGAAGGGGGAAATGTGTGCACAAGCACGATTTCTCTGTTCCACCGCTCAGGCGCCCGGCGCCAGACGCTCCAGTCCGCCCATGTACGGAAGCAGCGCTTCCGGAATGACGACGCTGCCGTCGGCCTGCTGGTAGTTCTCCAGCACCGCCACCAGGGTGCGGCCCACGGCCAGGCCCGAGCCGTTGAGGGTATGCACCAGTTCCGGCTTGCCGGCGGCGTTGCGGAAGCGCGCCTGCATGCGGCGCGCCTGGAAGGCTTCGCAGTTCGACAGCGACGAAATCTCGCGGTAGGTGTTCTGCGCCGGCAGCCATACTTCGAGGTCGTAGGTCTTGGCGGCCGAAAAACCCATGTCGCCGGTGCACAGCTGCATCACGCGGTATGGCAGGCCGAGCGAGGTCAGGATGAATTCGGCCTGGCCGACCATCTCTTCCAGCGCCGCGTACGACTGCTCCGGATGCACCACCTGGACCAGCTCGACCTTGTCGAACTGGTGCTGGCGGATCATGCCGCGGGTGTCGCGGCCATAGCTGCCGGCTTCGGAACGGAAGCACGGGGTGTGCGCGGTCATCCTGATCGGCAGTTCGTCGGCCGCCACGATCTCGTCGCGCACCACGTTGGTCAGCGAGACTTCCGAGGTCGGGATCAGGTAGAAGTGCTCGCCCTCGCCTTCCACGCCGCCCTTCTTGACCGAGAACAGGTCGGCCTCGAACTTGGGCAGCTGGCCGGTGCCGCGCAACGAATCGGCGTTGACCATGTACGGGGTGTAGCACTCGAGATAGCCGTGACGGCTGGTATGGGTGTCGAGCATGAACTGCGCCAGCGCCCGGTGCAGGCGCGCCATGCCGCCCTTCATCATCGAGAAGCGCGAGCCCGTGACCTTGGTCGCGGTCTCGAAGTCCAGGCCCAGGCGCTCGCCGATGTCGACGTGGTCGCGCACCTCGAAATCGAACGCGGCTGGCGTGCCGACCTTGCGCACTTCGACGTTGGCGCTTTCGTCCTTGCCTTCCGGCGTGCTCTCGTGCGGCAGGTTGGGCAGCGCGGCGATGAAGCTCGCCAGCTTGGCCTGGACCTCGCCCAGCGCCACTTCATTGGCCTTGAGTTCGTCGCCCAGTCCGGCGACTTCCGCCATCACGGCCGTCGTGTCTTCGCCTTTGCCCTTCAGCATGCCGATCTGCTTCGACAGCGCATTGCGCTTGCCTTGCAGTTCTTCGGTGCGCGTCTGGATCGCCTTGCGTTCGGCCTCCAGCGCATTGAAACTGGCCACATCGAGCTGGTACTTGCGGGTCGCCAGGCGGGCGGCGACGTTGTCGATGTCTTTGCGGAGAAGTTGGATGTCAATCATGTCTGGTTGGACTGGGCTGTGTATCGAAAACACAATTGTACCAAGCCGACCGACATTCTTTGCGAGATTCGGCAACCATGCTGCCGGGGCCTCGCCCTGCTGCCCCCAAAACCGGCTTGCGCCGGTTTTAGCGGACTGCCAGGCGCGGTGCGCTGACGATCACGGTCTGGATGCTGGCCATGTCGATCGCCGGGACGGTCGATGCGGCGATCTCGACCGGACGCTCGTTGGCGGTGGCGAAGCTGGCGACCAGGCCCAGGGCTGCGACGGCGAGGAACAGGGCTTCGAAGTTTTTACGGATGTTCATGATGGCTCCTTCAGGGGTTGGGTGATTCGCGAATTGCTGTGCGATGGTGGTACTTTAGCCACCAGCCCCTGGAATCGCCATCGACTTGCGACGAAGCGCATGAAACGCGGCGCAGAATGCGCGAATGCGCGATTGGCCGCACAAAGCGCGACCGTATTGCCGAGAGAGTGCCGAACATTCCGGGGCTTGACCTTCCCCGCCAGACAGGAAGTGCAATGTGGGCTAAACTAACAGCGACATCGACCAGCCCTATCCCGTTCGGCTACGGCCAGGAGAACCCTATGCGACAGCTCATCGTAAATTTGCCTGATGCTCAGATGCGCGCTCTTGAGAAAGTGGCAAGAAGCAAGGACATGCGACCCGAGAATCTGGTGTCCGAGCAGCTTGCGTCGCTAACGGCAAGCCCAGCCAGGCGGGTAGTCATATCGATCAAGCGATATACGAAATATTCTCCGTCCAGCAAACAACATGCATATTCAGCGTCCTCACTGAGCAAGCCGAGGCAACCCGTTATCGCATATCGCGTGGGCACGCGCCTTCCTGTCGGCGATCATATCGTCGACGACGTGTTGCAGAACAGCCGAGCTGCGCGACTCGAGCAACACGCCGAACGCAACCGCCGGCGCGAAGTTCTGAGACAAACTGCGGGAATGTGGAAAGACCGTCACGATTCCATGAAGGATGGTCTGCAGTACCAGCTGGAGGCGCGTGCGGAATGGGATTGATCCTATTGAATACAAACATTCTGATCGATCACTTCAACGGCATTCCCGAAGCGCTGGACGAGATTGCCAACCATGAAAATCTGGCGATCAGCGCGATCACATGGATGGAAGTTGCGGCAGGTCTGTCCCCGGCAGATGCGGGCGCTTTCGATCAGCTGACCAGACAACTTCCTGTCTATGTACTACACACTACCGATGAGATCATCAGGGAGACGACACGGCTTCGAAGCGCCAGCATCAAGGCACATCGAGCCGGAACAGGAAAGAAGCTGGCGACTCCCGATGCGATCATTCTTGCCACTGCAAATATTACGGGCCGCCAACTGGTCACCCGAAATCCGGCCGACTTTGCGGCCGCCTCCACGCCCGTACGCGTACCGTACACGTTGACAGACGGCATCGTAAGCAATATACGGCCCTGGCCGTAGACGCAGGGCTGTGCAGCGACGCATCGCAGACTATCAGGGAGTGGTCAAGCGTCACCCCGCGGGCCGCGCGCCTCATCATCCAGGCTGCGCAGCCACGCCAGCTTCTCGGCGATCTTGCTCTCGATCCCGCGCGGCACCGGCTGGTACCAGCCGGGCTCTGGCATCCCATCCGGCAGATAGGTTTCGCCGGCCGCATACGCGTTCGGCTCGTCATGCGCATAGCGGTATTCGTGGCCGTAGCCCAGCTCTTTCATGAGCTTGGTCGGCGCATTGCGCAGGTGCACCGGCACCTCGCGCGACTTGTCCTTGCGCACGAAAGCCATCGCCGCATTGAAGGCGTTGTAGCCCGCATTGCTCTTCGATGCGACGGCCAGGTAGACCACGGCCTGGCCCAGCGCCAGCTCGCCTTCGGGCGAACCGAGTCGTTCATAGGTGGCGGCGGCGTCGTTGGCCAGCTGGATCGCGCGCGGATCGGCGATGCCGATGTCTTCCCACGCCATGCGCACGATGCGGCGCGACAGGTACTTGGCATCGGCGCCGCCGTCGAGCATCCGGCACAGCCAGTACAGGGCGGCATCGGGATGCGAGCCGCGCACCGATTTGTGCAGGGCCGAGATCTGGTCGTAGAAATTGTCGCCGCCCTTGTCGAAGCGGCGCGCATTGAGCGTCAGCGCGTTCTCGACGAACTCGGCGGTGATGCGGTTGGTCGCGGCGGTATTGGCCGAGGTGCTGGTCTGCTCGAGCAGGTTCAGGAAACGGCGCGCATCGCCGTCGGCATAGCCGACCAGGGTGTCGATCGCCAGCTCGTCGAATTCCAGGTGCTGCAGCGCTTCCTTGCGGGCGCGCCCCAGCAGCTGGCGCATCTCGACGTCGCTCAGGGCCTTGAGCACGTACACCTGCGAGCGCGACAGCAGCGCCGAATTGACTTCGAACGACGGGTTCTCGGTGGTCGCGCCGATCAGGGTCACCAGGCCGCTTTCCACGAACGGCAGCAAGGCGTCCTGCTGCGATTTGTTGAAGCGGTGGATCTCGTCGATGAACAGGATCGTGTGCTTGCCGCGGGCCAGGTACTGCTCGGCCTGCTCGATCGCGGCGCGGATATCCTTGACGCCCGACAGCACCGCCGACAACGCGATGAACTCGCAGTCGAAGGCGTAGGCGGTCAGGCGCGCCAGCGTGGTCTTGCCCACGCCGGGCGGTCCCCACAGGATCATCGAGTGCGGCTTGCCGGATTTGAAGACCAGGTTCAGCGGTTTGCCGGGGCCCAGCAGGTGGCTCTGGCCGACCACCTCGTCGATGGTGCGCGGACGCAGGGCTTCGGCCAGCGGCGCGGCCGGCGCGGTCTTGAACAGGTCATCCGTGGACATGAATACGGAAAGGCGAATGGTTGTGCATGGGCGTAGTGTAGCCGATGCACGACGGGGCCGCGCGGCGCGCGCACCCGCGCGGCGCGCGCACCCCGTTTGATTGCTTACTGGTTCACGACGTCGGCGCCCTGCGGCGCCGTGAACTTGAATTGCTGCGCGCCCAGTTGCGGGTTGCGCTGGAAGTTGGTGAAGGTCAGGCGCGAGGTCTGGCCGAAGGTGTCCTTCAATTCCATCGCCATCGGCACGCCATCCTTCAGGCCGATGCTGATCTGCTCGAACGAGGTGTCCTTGGCCTTCGGTGTGGCGTTCAGCCATTCCATGCCGTCGCGCGCGCCGGCTTCGCTCAGCGTGAAGTTCTCGTCCAGCTTGTTGCTGCCGAACAGGATCGCGGCCGGCGAGCTGCCCAGCGCATTGCCCAGTTTGCGGGTGGTGACCTGGTTCAGGTCCTTGTCGTAGATGTACAGGGTTTCGCCGTCGGCCTGCAGCACTTGCTCGTAGGGCTTGCGGTAGGTCCAGATGAACTTGCCGGGGCGGGCGAACACGAAGCTGCCGCTCGATGCCGGCGTGGCCTTGCCGCTTTTCGATTTGCCCAGCTGCTGCTGGGTGAATTCGCCCCTGGCGGACTGGGTCGACGCGACGAAGGACTTGAACTGGTCGAGGGCGGCGGCGCTCGCCGTGCCCGGGAAAGCGAAGGCGCTCGCGGCCAACAGCGCGGCAAAACTGCATTTGGTCATTGCTTGCATCCAGGGTTCCTTGATTGTTATTCGGCGCTGGCAGTCGGCACCAGGATGTCGCGGTTGCCGTTCGACTGCATCGGCGACACCATGCCGTTCTGCTCCATTTGCTCGATCAGGCGGGCGGCCCGGTTGTAGCCGATGCGCAGGTGACGCTGCACCAGCGAAATCGATGCCTTGCGGTTCTTGAGCACGACCTGCACCGCCTGGTCGTACATGGCGTCGGATTCGCCGCCGCCCTCGCCCGCCACCGCGCCGTCGGCGCCACCTTCTTCCAGGGTGCCACCTTCGAGGATGCCCTCAATATAATTGGGTTCGCCCTGCTCCTGCAGATGTTTTACAACTCGATGCACTTCGTCGTCCGACACGAAGGCGCCGTGCACGCGGATCGGCAGGCCGGTGCCGGGCGGCATATACAGCATGTCGCCCATGCCCAGCAGGGTCTCGGCGCCCATCTGGTCGAGAATCGTGCGCGAGTCGATTTTCGACGACACCTGGAACGCGATACGGGTCGGGATATTGGCCTTGATCAGGCCGGTGATCACGTCGACCGACGGCCGCTGGGTCGCAAGAATCAGGTGGATCCCGGCCGCGCGCGCCTTCTGGGCGATACGTGCGATCAGCTCTTCCACTTTCTTGCCGACGACCATCATCAGATCGGCCAGCTCGTCGATGATGATGACGATGGTCGGCAGTTTTTCCAGCGGCTCGGGCGCGTCCGGCGTGATCGAGAACGGGTTCGGGATGTGTTCCTCGCGCTTGGCGGCCTCGAGGATCTTGCCGTTGTAGCCGGCCAGGTTGCGCACGCCGAGTTTACTCATGAGCTTGTAGCGGCGCTCCATCTCGTTGACCGCCCAGTTCAGCGCATGGCCGGCCTGGCGCATATCGGTCACGACCGGGGCCAGCAGGTGCGGAATGCCTTCGTAGACCGACATCTCCAGCATCTTCGGGTCGATCAGGATCAAACGCACGTCGGCCGGATCCGCCTTGTAGAGCAGCGACAGGATGGTGGCATTGATGCCGACCGATTTACCGGAACCGGTGGTGCCCGCCACCAGCAAGTGCGGCATCTTGGCCAGGTCGGCCACCACCGGCTTGCCGGCGATGTCCTTGCCCAGGGCCACGGTCAGGCTCGAGACGCTGTCGCCATACACCTTGGAGCCGAGGATCTCGGTCAGGCGGACGATCTGGCGCTTCGGATTCGGCAATTCGAGGGCCATGTAGTTCTTGCCGGGGATGGTCTCGACCACGCGGATCGAGGTCAGCGACAGCGAACGCGCCAGGTCGCGCGCCAGGTTGACGATCTGGCTGCCCTTGACGCCGGTGGCCGGCTCGATTTCGTAGCGGGTGACGACCGGGCCCGGATAGGCGGCCACGACCTTGGCTTCGACGCCGAAGTCGGACAGCTTCTTTTCGATCAGGCGGCTGGTGAATTCCAGTGTCTCGATGGACACCGTTTCCTGGGCCGCCGGCGCATCGTCCAGCAGTCCAAGCGGCGGCAGGCCCGCATCGCCATTCAAATCCTGGAACAGCGGCGACTGGCGCTCCTTCTCGGCGCGCTCGGATTTCGGCACGCTGATCATCTGCGGCTCGATCTTGATGCCTGGCGCGACCGCCTGGGCCGACGCCAGGGGCTTTGACGCCGGGGCAGCCGCCGGCGCCAAAGGCGCCATCTCGAGCGACGGCTCGGCCTTCACGACCGGGATCGGCTTGTCGGCATGCTTTTCGGTGAACTTGGCGCGCTCGTGAACCACCACTTCGTCGCGCTTGACGGCGGCGGCCTCGCCATGGCGGCGATCCTCGATGTCTTCCATGCGCAGGCGGAACCAGTCGATGGTGCCATCGAACACGGCGCCGATGCGCTCGGCCACGTTCAGCCACGACACCTGGAAGAACAGCGAAAAGCCCAGGAAGAACAGCAGCAGCAGGAGCAGGGTCGCGCCGGTCGAGCCGAAGGCGACGTGGCTCGCGTGGCCGATCAACTGGCCCAGCACCCCGCCCGGGGCGCGCGGCAGCTCAACGTCCCACGACCACATGCGCAGGTATTCCAGGCCGACGCTGCCGGCGAACATCAGGGCGAAGCCGATCCAGCGCACGTACATCTCGCCGTGGTGCGGTTCTTCCACCTTGGTGCCGAGCTTGTCGGTGAGCCGGCGCCAGCCGCGCCAGACCTGACGCAGGAAGATCACGCCCCACCACCAGGCCGAGAAACCGAAGATGAACAGCAGCAGGTCGGACAGCCAGGCGCCGGCGCGCCCGCCCAGGTTGGCGATGCGCGGCACGACATTGGCATGCGACCAGCCGGGATCGAGCTTGCTGTAGCTGAGCAGGATCAGGACGAAATACAGGAAGGCGACGGCGCCGGCGATCCAGCGCGCCTCGGACAGCAGGCGCGCGAGGCGGCCCGGCAGCGGACGGCGGGCGGCGGCGCTGGCCTGGGTGCGGGTGTATCCGGAGGTGCTGGCTTGGCTATTCTTGCTCATTACAGGTACTGCGGAAGTAAGTACTATCGACGATCCACCCATTCTAAGCGATATATGGCCGGGTTGCCCCTACGATTCATGCACATCTGCATCATCGACTATAATCGGCGCTCTCTGGACACCTTCTGGCAGCCCCCGGTGGGCCCTTGATTCCTGTCAGGCCGCCCCCAATTGCCGTGTGTCCACACCACAACCACGTGAAGCAAAGAGCGCCGCCATGACTACTACCAAACACGCCAAAGTCCTCATCCTCGGTTCCGGGCCAGCCGGCTACAGCGCCGCGGTGTACGCCGCCCGCGCCAACCTGAAGCCGATGCTGGTGACCGGCGTCGAGCAGGGCGGCCAGCTGATGACCACCACCGACGTCGAGAACTGGCCGGGCGATCCGCTGGGCGTGCAGGGTCCGGAACTGATGCAGCGCCTGCTGCAGCATGCCGAGCGCTTCAACACCGAGATCGTCTTTGATCACATCCACACGACCTACCTGAACGAGAAACCGATCCGCCTGGTCGGCGACAGCCACACTTTCACCTGCGACGCCCTGATCATCGCCACCGGCGCCTCGGCCCAGTACCTGGGCCTGCCGTCGGAACAGGCCTTCATGGGCCGCGGCGTGTCGGCCTGCGCCACCTGCGACGGATTCTTCTACCGCAACCAGGAAGTCGCGGTCATCGGCGGCGGCAATACCGCGGTCGAGGAAGCCCTGTACCTGGCCGGCATCGCCTCGAAGGTCACCCTGATCCACCGCCGCGACAAGTTCCGCGCCGAGCCGATCCTGGTCGACCGCCTGATGCACAAGGTCAGCGAAGGCAAGATTGTCCTGGAACTGAACCAGACCCTCGACGAAGTGCTGGGCGACCAGAGCGGCGTCACCTCGCTGCGCCTGAAGTCGGCGCTCGATGGCGCCACCAAGGAACTGAACGTGCACGGGCTGTTCGTGGCGATCGGCCACAAGCCGAACACCGGCATCTTCGAAGGCCAGCTCGAGATGCACAGCGGCGGCTACCTGGTGACCAGGTCGGGCCTGGAGGGCATGGCGACCGCCACCAGCGTGCCGGGCGTGTTCGCCGCCGGCGATGTGCAGGACCACATCTATCGCCAGGCGATCACCAGCTCGGGCACCGGCTGCATGGCCGCGCTCGACGCCCAGCGCTACCTCGAAGCTCTGGAAGACGATCCAAAGTAATCAACGCAACAAAAAGGTAGCAAAACGATGGCGGGCATGAAGGATTTCGGCGAGCTGAAAGGCTTGCGCGACCGGCTCAAGGAAGAGGAGCGCGTGCGCGCCATCGAACAGGCCGAACGCGAGAAGCGCGAACGTATCGCGCGCGAGCGGGCGGTCGAATTCCGCACCTCGATGGAAGGCGTGCACAAGCTGCCCGAATCGGACCGTTACGTGCACCGCCCGGTGTACGTCGCGCCCGGCGCCGCCCGTGCACGCGCGCAGCTGAGTCCCGAGGAAGAAACGGCGGACGTGCTGCGCGCCTCGATGTCGGATGAACTGTCCGACCTGTTCGACGTCGAGGGCATGCTCGACGAAGACCCGTCCATGAGCTATGCCCGCGACGGCGTCGGCCCCGACGTCGTGAAAAAGCTGCGCAAGCGCCACTGGCCGATCCAGGACGAACTCGACCTGCACGGCCTGACCCGCGACGGCGCGCGCGACGCCCTTACCGATTTTCTCCACCGCGCCAACCGGCGCGGGGTACGCTGCGTGCGCATCATTCACGGCATCGGCTACGGTTCGCCCAAGGGCGAACCGGTGCTGCGCAGCATCGTGCACAGCTGGCTGGTGCAGAAGAACGAAGTCATCGCCTTCTGCGCCGCCGGCCGCGCCGACGGCGGCCATGGCGCCCTGATCGCCCTGCTGCGCCCCGCTCTGCACGATTGATGTTGCGCCGGATAGACGCCGGGGTGAATGTCGTGTGACAATATTCCGTTTCAGAGTGGCAAACCGGCCGAAATTCGTCCGTTGATTGTAGAATGCCTTGACGCCGGACGCTTCCGGATTACCGAAAAAGGGGATGTGTATTGAAGGCAACGCAAGCAGTTCCAATGGAACACGGACGCCAGGTCGACCTGCTGTCCTGCGCTGACGAACCCATCCATATCCCGGGTTCCATCCAGCCCCATGGGGCGCTGCTGTTCTTCCAAAACGATGGCCAGCTCGCGGGCTGGAGCGGCAACGCCCCGGCGATGCTCGGCATCGTCCCATATCTGGGCATGCCGTACACCGCGCTCGCCCTGCCGCAGGCGGCGCTGGAGGCCATTGCCGACTGCCTCGCCGCGCAGGACGACGAGGACGCCGCGCCGCTCGCCGCCGGCCTGGTCATCGGCGGCGCCGACTACGATTGCGTGGTGCACGCGCACCAGGGCCGCATCCTTGCCGAGTTCGAGCTGCGCGAGACGTCGAGCGAGGAAGTGTCCCGCTTCGCCATCAAGGCGCATGGCCTGATCGACCGCCTGCGCCGCCAGAAAACCATCGACGCCCTGCTCGCTTCCGCGGTCCAGCAGGTGCGCGAATTCACCGGCTTCGACCGCGTGATGGCCTACCGCTTCCGCTCCGACGACAGCGGCGACGTGGTGGCCGAGAGCCAGCGCGGCGACCTGGTGCCGTATCTCGGACAACGCTATCCCGCCGGCGACATTCCGGCCCAGGCGCGCCGCCTGTACACGCTCAATACCCTGCGCGTGATCGCCGACATGGACTACAACGAGGTGCCGCTGCACGGCGCCCCGGACGCCACGCCGCTGGACATGAGTTTCGCGGTACTGCGCAGCGTGTCCCCGGTGCACATCGAATACCTCAAGAACATGCACGTGCGCGCCTCGATGAGCGTGTCGATCGTGATCAACGGCCGCCTGTGGGGCCTGCTCGCCTGCCACCACATGGCGCCCAAGCTGGTGCCGTATGCCGTACGCATGGCGGCCGACGTGCTGGCCCAAGTGATCGCCTCGACCATCCACAGCATCGAGGCGCGCGAGGACGCGACGCTGGCCGAGCAGTCGGCGCGGGTGCGCACCGCGCTGATCGAATCGCTGCTGCTGGACGACGATCCGCTCGACGCCCTGGGCCAGCACGCCACCGCACTGATGGCCGCGTCCGGATCGCAGGCGATGATCTCCGCCCAGCACGGCAAGATCGCCGCCCATGGCGAACTGCCGGACGAGCTGGCGCGCGCCATCGTCGAGTCGCTGCCCGCGAACGAGCACGACCTGGTGGTGCGCGAAATGCAGGCCGACTGGCCCCAGGCGCTGCAGGAGCGGCTCGGAAAATGGGTCGGCCTGCTGGCCCTGCCCTTCGACCCGCTGGGCCAGGGCTGGTGCATCCTGCTGCGCGTCGAGCAGATCGATACCATGGCCTGGGGCGGCCGTCCCGGCAAGATCGCCGCGCTCGGCCCGCTGGGCGAGCGGCTCACCCCGCGCGGCTCGTTCGACGCCTGGCACGAAACGGTGCGCGGCTGCGCCCATCCCTGGGAAGCGAACGTGCTGGCCAATGCGCGCCTGACCCTGGCCGAACTGGTGCGGGCGGTGAACGCGCACCGCTCGCAGACCGAGGCCACCCGCGCCCAGCTGCTGGCGATGCTCGGCCACGACCTGCGCGACCCGCTCCACTCGATCAACATGGCCGGCATGGTGCTGGAACGCACCGGCAACGCCGGCGGCAGCGGCAACAACCAGCCGACCCTCGGCAAGCGCATCCAGTCCTCCACCAACCGCATGCAGCGCATGATCAGCCAGGTGCTGGACATGAGCCGCATCGACCGCGGCATGGGCCTGGGCGTGGCGCTCGAACCGGTCGACCTGAAGGCCCTGCTGATCGACCTGATCGATGAGGCGCGCATGGCCTATCCGTCGATCCCGCTGGACCTGGTGTGCGACGACCCGGCCACGGTGAAGGCCGACAGCGGCCGCCTGGCCCAGGTGCTGTCGAACCTGCTGAGCAATGCGCGTCACCACGGCGAGATTGGCCAGCGGATCACCGTCTGCCTGCGCGCGCAGGGCGGCGAGGCCTCGGTCGCCGTGTCGAATGCGGGCGCGCCGATCGCGCCGGAGACGGTGGCGTCCCTGTTCAACCCCTTCAAGCGCGCCTCGCTGAACAATCCACGCAACCGCACCGGGATGGGCCTGGGGCTGTACATCGCGCAGCAGATCGTGCGCGAGCACAGTGGCGAGATCGTCTACCGCTACGAAAACGAGTGCGTGGTGTTCACCGTGCGCCTGCCGCTGACCGACGGCTGATCAGCGCCGCACCTGGCTGACCAGCGTCGGCAAGGTCCAGCCGCCCCTGGCGCGATGCCGCGGCACATGCCGGTCGTGCTCGACGCCGTGTGCACGAAGCGCCGGCCGTCCCATACCCATTCGTCGTGGCCCCAGCAGTCGCCGATGCCGCGGCCCTTGTGCGCGGCGCCGATGACGCCCTTGTCGTAGCCGGTGCCCGATTGCGTCACGGCTTGCGGGGAGAACGGCGGCTTGCGGTTGACGACCCAGTAGCCGTGACCTTCGTTGTAGGCGCCGCGCCAGCAGCGCGCCGACACCAGCATCGTCGTCGACGTGAGCGGCGCATAGGTGAATGTGCTCTCGCCGCTGGCGATCGCCTCCAGGTCGGCACAATCCTCGTTGCCGGCCGTCTTGCGCAGGGTCGCGAGCAGGATCCGTTCTTCTTCCTTGCCTGGGGGCGCCAGCTCGCCAGCCGCGACCGTCGCCGCCGTGACGACCGGCGCCGGCAGCGGCGGCAACACGTCCCGCTCCGGCCTCGATCCCTTGCGCATGGCGGCGCCCGGCGTGCCCAGGCGGCCCTGGAACTCGTCCATCTTGAGCAGGACCGCCGACGCGCCCCGTCCGGACAAGGTCCAGGTGCGGCCGCCGGCGCGCCAGCTCACCTTGCCGGCGCCGGCCACCGCGCGCAGCAGCGCCTGGGCCTGGGAAGGGCTCAGGCTGCCGATCGACTCCTCGCCTTTCAGCTCGACCGTACCGAGCGCGCGGCCGTCGACCTGCATCGCCAGCGATGCGGGCAGGTCGATGCCATCGTCGGCATCGCCCAGCCGCAGCCTGACGGCGAACGCCTCGGCCGGCCCTGCCCTGCGTTCCAGCAGGACCGACAGCGGCCGGTGACGGCCTTCCTCGGCATGGTAGCCGGCGGCGCGGCAGGTGCGGGTGTTGTCGCAGGCAAGTTCCCAGTCGTGGTGCTGGAAAGACAGCTTGGGCAACTCGGCTGCCCATAGGGGATTGGCGGGGTTGGCGCCGGCCAGGGCGGCCAGGAATATGGTGGCGATACGCATGCGCGGGCGGGCTTTCTCTCGTCGTTGGTGGCGCTGAAGATTTACCTTACGTAAGTCTGCAAGCGCATGGTAGTCTAACAACACTTCCCGCTTCCCGCTGCTGCATGACCCTCATCAAGTTCATCGAAATCATGGCGATCCTGGTCGGCGCGTTTTCCGGCTTCATCGAGGCGCGGCGCAAGCGGATGGACCTGGTCGGGGTCTTCACGGTCGCCTTCATCACCGCCTTCGGCGGCGGCACCCTGCGCGACATCCTGCTCGACAAGCGGCCGCTGTTCTGGGTCACGCACCAGGAATACGCGATCGCGATCTTCGTGCTGGCGCTGGTGGCGTCGCCCCTGATCCGCACGCTGCGCCAGATCGTGTCGGAACGCCTGATCGTGGTCGCCGACGCGGTGGGACTGGGCCTGTTCTCGATCGCCGGCACGTCGGCCGCGCTGGCGGCCGAGATGCCGATCTTCATCGCCTCGATGATGGGCGTGATCACCGGGATCTTCGGCGGCGTGCTGCGCGACATCGTCTGCAACGAGGTGCCGATGGTATTCCGGGACGGCAAGCCGTATGCGATCTGCGCCTTCCTCGGCAACTGGCTGTTCCTGCTGATGGGTAAATACGGCGTGTCGCACGACTTCGCGCTGTGGTCGAGCTGCCTGTTCATCAGCGGATTGCGGCTGCTGACGTGGAAGTTCGATATGCGGATGGGGCGGTAAGGATGGGGCGGTAAGAATGGGGCGGTGAACGCCGCCCCGAACGTGCTTACACCGCGTCCGCGCCCGTCTCGCCGGTACGAATACGAATCACCTGCTCCACGTTCTGCACAAAAATCTTGCCGTCGCCGATCTTGCCGGTGCGCGCGGCCTTGATGATGGCGTCGACCACCTGCTCGGCCATCGGATCGTCCACCACCACCTCGATCTTCACCTTCGGCAGGAAGTCGACCACGTATTCGGCGCCGCGATACAGCTCGGTGTGGCCCTTCTGGCGGCCGAAGCCCTTCACTTCGGTCACGGTCAGGCCGGTCACGTTCACCTCGGCCAGCGCTTCGCGCACTTCGTCGAGCTTGAACGGCTTGATCACGCAGGTAATCTGTTTCATGGTGCAGGTCCTTTCAGATACGGGTTAATCAGGGATGTTGGCCAGGTCGTCCAGCCACACGGTGGCCTCGGAATCGGACGGCGCGCGCCAGTCGCCGCGCGGCGACAGCGAGCCGCCATTGCCGACCTTCGGTCCGTTCGGCACGCAGGAGCGCTTGAACTGGCTGGTCTTGAAGAAGCGGAACAGGAAGATCGACAGGTTGCGCTTGATGGCGCCAAGGTCATACTGGTTGCGCGTGCCCAGCTCCTCGGGCCAGCGGCCAAGTTCGCGATCCTGCCAGGCAGAATACGCCAGGAAGGCAGTCTTGCTCGGCTTGTAGCCGTAGCGCAGCGTGTAGAACAGGTTGAAGTCCTGCAGCTCGTAGGGGCCGATCCGGTCCTGCGTGCTTTGCGCGGGCTTGTCGTCCTTGTCACCTCCGGGCACCAGCTCGGGGCTGATCTCGGTGTCGAGGATGTCGAGCAGCACCTGCGCCTGGCTGCCCACGACGTCGCCGGTCTCGGCCACCCAGCGCACCAGGTAGGAGATCAGGGTCTTGGGCACGCTGGCGTTGACGTTGTAATGCGACATATGGTCGCCCACGCCGTAGGTGCACCAGCCCAGCGCCAGCTCGGACAGGTCGCCGGTGCCGATCACGATCCCGTTGTGGAAGTTCGCCAGGCGGAACAGGTGATTGGTGCGTTCGCCCGCCTGCACGTTCTCGAAGGTGATGTCGTATTCGGCCTTGCCATCGACGTAGGGATGGCCGAGATCCTTCAGCATCTGGATGCAGCTCGGGCGGATGTCGATCTCCCGCGCGCTGCAGCCGACCGCCGCCATCAGGTCGCGCGCCTGCCTCAGCGTGCGGCCGCTGGTCGCGAAGCCCGGCATCGTATAGGCCAGGATGTTGGTGCGCGGCAGGCCGAGGCGGTCCATGGCTTTCGCGCACACCAGCAACGCATGGGTCGAATCCAGCCCGCCCGAGACGCCGATCACCACTTTCTGGATGCCGCTCGACGACAGGCGCTGGATCAGGGCCTGGACCTGGATGTTATAGACTTCGGTGCAGCGCTCGTCGCGCCGCGCGCGGTCGGCCGGCACGTAGGGGAAGCGCTCGATCGTGCGCGCCAGTGGCAGGGTGCGCTCCAACGGCAACTGGAGCTCGAAGCCGATGACGCGGAAGTTCGAGACTTCAGCCGCATGGCGCCGCACCGACTGGGCGAAGGTGGTGGTCTTCATGCGCTCGGTCGACAGGCGGTCCAGGTCGACGTCGGCATAGATGATGTGCGAATCGTCGGCGAAGCGCTCGGACTCGGCCAGCAGCTCGCCCTTCTCGTAGATCAGCGACTGGCCGTCCCAGGCCATGTCGGTGGTCGATTCGCCGCGGCCGGCCGATGTGTAAAGATACGCCGCCATGCAGCGCGCCGACTGCTGGCCGACCAGCTGGTGGCGGTAGCCGCTCTTGCCCACCACGACGTTCGAGGCCGACAGGTTGACCAGCACCGTGGCGCCGGCCATCGCCGCGAACGAGGATGGCGGCACCGGCACCCAGACGTCCTCGCAGATCTCGACGTGGAAGCGCAGCAGCGGCAAGTTGGCGACCTCGAACAGCTGGTTCGGGCCGAACGGCACGAGCGCGCCGAACAGGTCGATCTGGTCGACCACCGCGCAATCCGCGGGGGTGAACTGCCGGGATTCGTAAAACTCGCCATAATTAGGCAAGAAGCTCTTTGGCACCACGCCTTGCACCTTGCCGCCCGCAACCACGACGCCGCAGTTGAACAGCATGTGGTTGACCCGCAGCGGCATGCCGATCACCATGGCCAGCGGCAGCGTCTTCGATTCCTCGACGATGGCCGCCAGGCCCTCGAGGCAGGCGCGCTGCAGCGCTTCCTGGTGGAACAGGTCGTCGCAGGTATAGGCGGACAGGCCCAGTTCGGGGAATGCGACCAGGGCCGCGCCCTGCCCGGCAGCCTGGCGCGCGAGCAGGATGGTCTGCTCGACGTTATATGCCGGGTCGGCGATCCGCACGCGCGGAATGGCCACCGCGACGCGGGCGAAATGGTGCGAATAGAGATTGAAGAATGGGCTGTTCATAAAATGATCTTCGCAGTGAGACAGGTCGAGGCTGCATCGGTGCCTGTCGTCACTCACCTCGTCAATGGAAGCAATTTTGAATTATCGCACGCATATCGTTTCCGATCTGTCCGAAGTCGGCCAGGCCTCCTGGGACGCACTGGTCCGGGCCCAGGCGGCGCCGACGCCGTTTCTCTCCTACGCCTTCCTGCATGCGCTGCACGCATCCGGCAGCGCCTCGCCCGAGACGGGCTGGCAGCCGCAATTCCTGCTGCTGTTCGACGAGCGGGACGTGCTGGCCGCCGCCCTGCCCTGTACGTCAAGGGCCACTCGTATGGCGAATACGTGTTCGACTGGGCCTGGGCCGACGCGTATCAACGCCATGGGCTCGACTATTACCCCAAACTCCTGAGCGCCATTCCATTTACCCCGGTGGCCGGTTCGCGCCTGCTGGCGCGCGATGCCGCGGCGCGTGCCGCCCTGGTCGACGTGCTGCGCGCCACCCAGCAGGCGACCGAGGTCTCGTCGACCCACGTGCTGTTTCCGCCCGAGGACGAGGCAGCGCAGCTGCGCGACGCCGGCTTCCTGCTGCGCAGCGGCGTACAGTTCCACTGGCTCAACCAGAATTACCGCAGTTTCGACGAGTTCCTCGCCACGCTCGAGCAGAAGAAGCGCAAGAACATCCGCGCCGAGCGGCGCAAGGTGATGGAGGCCGGCGTGACGATGCGCCGGGTCCGCGGCGTCGACGCCACGCGCGAGGACTGGGTGCTGTTCAACCGCTGCTACCGCAACACCTACCGCGAACACCACTCGACGCCCTACCTCAACCTGGATTTCTTCCTGCGCATCGGGGCAACGATGCCCGACAATATCCTGCTCGTGATCGCCGAGAAGGAAGGCCGGGCGATCGCGGCCTCGCTGGTGATCCACGACGCGGACACGCTGTACGGCCGCTACTGGGGCGCGCTCGAGCACGTGCCCTGCCTGCACTTCGAGGCCGCCTACTATCAACCACTGGAGTTCTGCATCGAGCAGGGCATCGCCACCTTCGAGGGTGGCGCCCAGGGCGAGCACAAGCTGGCGCGCGGCTTCCTGCCCACCCGCACCTGGTCGGCGCACTGGCTGGCGCATCCGTCGTTCGCCGATGCGGTCGAGCGCTTCCTGGAGCGCGAGGCGGGCGGGATCGACGATTACATGGATGAGCTGAACGAACGCAACCCGTTCCGGACGCGCTGAACATCGTCGGCAGCCCATGCGTCGCCGTCGAGACGCACCTGGTCGCCGCCATGGCGCGCGCCCGATCGGGAGGCGCGCTCCAGGCGCCTCGGGTTCGCGATCAGCGGTACCGACGAAAAAAAAGCCGGCCCGCGATGCGGATCAGCTTTTTCATTCATGGCCGCCGATGTTTCGGCGGCAAGTGATGCTCAGTTCCAGCCACCCGCATTGCTGCGGAAATTCTCCTGAAACGGCATGCCGGCCTCGGCCTGCTTGCGGATGATGGTCCTGGCGCGGCTGCCGGCGGCAGCGACGAGGGCATTGACGATCTTTTTCACGTTCCGACTCCTGAATTGCACCGCCGACAACGACGGCGCCTACGATAACGACTGCTATGCAAGAGTTATATAGGCGACCCGGACGAACTTCCAATTCCGAGTAACAATACCAGACATCAGCTTTGTGAATGTTAATCGAGCTGCCTCTGTAGCCAGCTATAGATCCCGTCGAGCGAACGGAACTCGGAGACCGAGCGGCAGGCGATGTCGGGGTGGCGTGATTGCAACATACGGGCCAGGGCGGCGCCGGGACCCAGTTCGAGCGCAACCGTCACGCCAGCCTCGGCACACGCGTCCATGCATTCGCGCCAGAGGATTGGCTCGGCAATCTGGCGCGGCAGCTCCCGTATTGCCTTCTTCGCATCGGTGACGGGCTCGGCCGAGATGCCGGACAGCACCGGGAAGCCCGGCGCGGCCCAGCGCTGCTTCTCCAGCAGCGCCGCGAACGGCGCGACGGCGTCCTGCAGCAGCGGCGTGTGCGAGGCCACGGCCACCGGCAGCACGGTCGCGCGTCCACCGGCCGCCAGCGCCGCTGACGCCAGCGACTCGCCGTGCCGGGCGGGACCGCCGGCCACCAGCGCATCGTCGCCGGTCACGATCGCCGGATAAAAGCCGAAGCGGGCCAGCAGCGCCTCCACGCTCCCATCCGGCATGCCGGACAGCGCGACCATCGCCTGCGCCTCCCCGCCTTCCAGGCACGCATCCATCATCCGCGCGCGTTCGACGGCCAGCTTCACCGCATCGCCCGGATCGAGCGCGCCGGCGACGCCATAGGCCGACAATTCGCCGATGCTGTAGCCGGCGACCAGCGCAGGTTCCGGCAGCCGGGCGCCCAAGGCGCTCCACATCGCCAGGGTCGCCGCGACGATGGACGGCTGCGCGACGCGGTTGACGAAACCTTCTTCGCTCTCCACCGAAGCGCGCAGCACCGGACCCAGTTGCGGGTCGCCGAACCATTCGTCCAGCAGGCCGCTGGCGCCAGGGTCCATGCGCGCCAGGTCGAACATGCCTGCATGCTGGGCGCCCTGTCCCGGGCACAGGATGGCGAGCCGACCCGCCATGCTAGCCGACCGTCACGGCCTGCAGCAGGCAGGCCGCGCCCAGCAGGTCGGCCGCGCCGCCCGGCGACAGGCGTGCGGCGACAAAGTCCCGGTGACAGGCCCGCGCCCGCGCTTCCCAATCGGGGCTGGCGGTGCCGCCGCGCGCGACGAAGGCGCGCGCCTGGCGCCGCACCGTCGAGGCGCCCTCGGGGCCGCCGCGATGGTAGACGTTGGTGTCGCTGATGCGGGCCATCAGGGCGAACAGCGCATCGATGCGCGCCGCGCGCATGCCGCGGCCAGCGTCCAGGGTGCGGCGCAGCGCCGGCAGGCCGACATGGAAGACCGACGGGAAACCGCGCGCGCCCTCTTCGCGTGCGCCGCTCGCGGCATACGCCGACCGCGCACGGGACCCATTCGAATGCGCCTCCGCGTCGACACTGTGCGCGCCGAGTTCGCGCCCCCAGCCATCGAGGAGCGTCGCATGCACCCTGCCTGCCGTAAGGGCCGCGCCGCTGGCGTGGCAGCGCCCGATCGCTGCGCACAGCATGCCGAGGCAAAAGATCGCGCCGCGGTGGGTGTTGATGCCGGCGGTGGCGCGCAGCATGCGCGCTTCGGCATCGATGCCGAGCCGCTTGAGCGCGTGGAACGGCGCGTCATGCATGCCGGCGTGCGTGATGTCCGAAAAAAAGCGGCGCAGCGCGAACATGCTGCGCAAGAAGGTCGCGGCCGTCATGTCGGCGTGGCTGCCGTTGTCGACCAGCGAGACCAGGCCCGGCTTCGGATACAGGACCAGCTCGGCGTACAGGCTGCGCACGGCCAGGCGCGCAATGCGTTGGCAGAACGCGCGCTCGCCGGGGACGGCCGCCGGACGCGGTGCCGGCATCTTTTGCAGGACAATCAATTCGGGCACGTCTCTTCCTCCAGCTTCGCGATCAGTTCTTCGGGCAGCACCAGCGCGATCCGGTGCAGTCCCTTGGTCAGCACGCGCGCGCCCGGCGCGCTGGCAAAGGCTGCGCGCAACTCCTTCCAGGCCACCGCGCGCCCGTCGGGAAACACCACTTCGCCGTCGAGCGGCAGGATGCCCGCGTGCCAGGCCAGCAGGTCCAGCCCCTTCATCAGCTGGCGCCGGCTGGTGGGCTGCAGCAGCACGTCGATGTCGGAGTGCGGCGTCAGGTAGTACTGGCCGGTCAGCGCCGCCAGCGCCACCGAACCATACACCGCCAGGCCGACGCTGGCCTGCGCGGCCTGGCTTTCGAGCAGGGCCAGGCTGTCGCGCCACTGCTCCGGCACCGCGTCCAGGGCCGCGACCAGCGGCAAGGCCCGCGTGCGGCGGCCTATATCGGACAGCTCGACCCGGCAGCCGAACTTCAGCTTGCCGCCCTCCTCCGGCCGCGGCGGCAACGGAAAGCCGATCGCCACCTCGTTCGCCGCCATCCCGGCCTCGGCGCGCCGCACCACCGCCGGCCAGCCGTTGTCGCGCCAGCGGTCGAGCGCGGCCAGCGCCGCCTCGGGGGCGGAGGCGCGCGCGCGCTGCCAGCCGCGGCGCGTCAGCCACACCAGGTCATGCCGCGCGAACATGGCCGCCGCTCCGGACCGCTTCGGCGACCGGCTGCGCCAGCAGGCGCCCGCCGCGCTCCAGGCCCAGCGCCATGCGCCGGTCTTCATCGGTGGCGTCGCGCAGCGCGCGCACCAGCTGCCCGGCGAGATCGTCTTCCCAGATGCCGTGCAGGCCGCCCATGCGCAGATAGTTTTCGGGGCCAGGCGCGAACACCGGATTGTCCCTGGCCAGCTCGGTCAGGCGTTCCTCGGGCACCTTGGTGATGCGCGCCATCGCCGGCAGGCCCATCACGAGGATCGTCGACTGCGGCAGCGCATAGCAGGCGCTCGCGATCAGGCCGCTGGTGATGAAACCACCCGACAGCGCCTGGTCGTACACCAGGCCGATCACGGTATGGCCCTGGCGGCGCGCCAGGTCGACGCACTTGCCCAGGTGGGCCATATAGCTGTTGATGCCCAACATCTCGTCGCGGTGGCGCAGGCGCTGGCCCTGCGTGTCGACCAGGATCAGGATCGGTCGTCCCGGATGCTCCTGCACGGTCCTGAGGATGGCTTGCGCCTGGGCCAGCGCGATCTCGATGCCGATCGGCGTGTGGCCGGTGGTGCCGATCACGGCGACCGGCTGGCCATCGACTTGCGCCGTGCCCGATAAAAAGTTATCGCGTTCGACGATGTCGTGACCGCCGGGGAAAAGCTGGGTCGTGAGTAGTTGCCAATCCATCGTCAATCTCCCGTTGTGGCGCGGTATTGCGCCGCCATGTCGAGGAAGGCGTCGGCTTCGAGCATCGGCACCCTGGCCGGCTCCGGGACGCCCAGTTTCTTCCATACGTCCATCGGTTCGGCCAGGCCCGCGCTGTCGTCCAGGCGCCGCGCCAGCATGGCCTGCTCGGCAAGCAAACCTTCGAGCGTCAGGCGCACTTCGCCGCCACGCAGGTCGGCGATGGCATCGATGGCGGCCTTGCGGAAAGCGTCCGACTCGTCCGCCACCAGCACTTGGCAATCGCCCAGCAGGTAGCGGTGCTTGCCGCCCGTGGTGCGCCATACCAGCGCGCGGTCGCGCGAATCGAATTCCTCCACGCCATTCGCGGTCTCGATCACCTCGGGGCCGGACATGGCCAGCCGCCCTTCCTCGGACATGATGACGGTGTTGGCGCAGCGCGCCGCGATGCCCATGCCGCCGAAGCAGCCATTGGCGCCGCCCACCACCGCCACCACCGGGATGCCGGCCGCGCGCACATCCAGCATGGCGCGCATCACTTCCGACACCGCGATCAGGCCGGCATTGGCTTCGTGCAGGCGCACGCCGCCCGATTCCAGCAGCAGCAGCACCGCGTGCGCCTGCTCGTCGATCGCGCGGCGCAGCATGCCCACCAGCTTGGCGCCATGGACCTCGCCCACCGCGCCGCCCATGAAGCCGCCCTCTTGCGCGGCGCCGAACACCAGCTTGCCATCGAGCTTGCCGCGGCCGACGACGACGCCGTCGTCGAACGACACCGGCGCGTCGAGCTGGGCCAGGTGCGGGCTCGCCACCCGTTCGCTCGGCGGCAGGAATTCCTCGAAGCTGCCGGCGTCGAACATCGCCGGGATGCGCTGGCGCGCCGTCAATTCCTGGTAACTGCTCATGGCACGTCCTTTGAAAATGCGCCAGTCAGCGATTCCACCGCCTGGTCCAGCCGCAGGCTGACCACGGCCGGCGTGGCCCCCATGTCGTTGATGCTGATGCGCGCGTCGGCGAGACTCCAGCGCTCGTGAAAATCGGCCATCACTGCCTGCCAGGTGGCGCCGAAGCCGACCGCCGCGGTGCGCACCTCGATCTCGCACGCGCCCTGCAAGGGCGACGGCTCGATCAATACCTCGAGATTGCCCGAGCCGACCACGCCCACCAGCTGCGGCATGCCGGCCAGCGAGCGCCTGCCCTGCTCGAAACGGTATTTCAACGTTTCCATGTTTGTTTCCTCACCAGTTCCTGAAGCGCTTCGGCGGATCGTACAGGCCGCCGGACGCGCGCACCAGGCCCTTCATGTTCTTGGCGGCCAGCAGGTCGCGGGTCGCCATGCGTTTGTCGATGCCAAGGTCTTCGGGACGCTGGACGATGCCGCGGTCGCGCAGGTTCTCGACCATGCGCTTGTCGCGCCCCATCCCGACCGGCGTGTAGCCGGCCACGCCGCGGATCGCCTGCTCGCGCTCTTCCTCGGTGCGGCACAGCAGCAGGTTGGCGATGCCCTCCTCGGTCAGGATATGGGTCACGTCGTCGCCGTAGATCATCACCGGCGGGATCGCCATGTTCGCCTGCTCGGCCAGCTGCCAGGCATCGAGTTTCTCGACGAAAGCCGGCGCCATATGCTCGCGGAAGGTCTCGACCATCTGCACCACCAGCTTCTGCCCGCGCGGGATCACGTTGCGGCCGGCGCGCGCCTGTTCGCCGGCCTTGAGCCAGGCCTTGCTCGGGTGACGCCGGCCACGCGCGTCGGCGCCCATGTTCGGCGCGCCGCCAAAACCTGCGATGCGGCCCAGTGTCGCGGTCGACGAATTGCCCTGCAAGTCGATCTGCAGGGTCGAGCCGATGAACATGTCGCAGGCGTAGTGGCCGGCCGCCTGGGAGAAGGCGCGGTTGCTGCGCATCGAGCCGTCCGGGCCGACGAAGAACACGTCCGGCCGCGCACTGATGTATTTTTCCATGCCCAGTTCGGAGCCGAAGGAATGCACCGATTCCACGAAGCCGGCTTCGATCGCCGGAATCAGTGCCGGGTGCGGGTTCAGCGCCCAGTGACGGGCGATCTTCCCTTTCAGGCCGAGGCTGGCCGCATAGGTCGGCAGCAGCAGCTCGATGGCGGCGGTGTCGAAGCCGATGCCGTGGTTCAGGCGTTCGATCTCGTACTCGGCATAGATGCCCTTGATCGCCATCATCGCCATCAGGACCTGGATCTCGGAGATCTGGGCCGGATCGCGCGTGAACAGCGGCTCGATGTAGTACGGAGTCGGCGACTGCACCACGTAGCCGACCCAGTCGCCCGGGATGTCGACCCGCGGCAGCTTGTCGACGATCCGGTTGACCTGGGCGATCACGATGCCGCTCTTGAAGGCGGTCGCTTCGGCGATGGCCGGCGTGTCCTCGGTGTTCGGGCCGGTGTACAGGTTGCCCTCGCGGTCGGCCATCTCGGCCGCCACCAGCGCCACGCGCGGCGTGAGGTCGATGAAATAGCGCGCGAACAGCTCCAGGTAGGTGTGGATCGCGCCGATATTGAGCTTGCCGGCCTGCGCCAGCTTGGCCAGGCGGCCGGCCTGTGGGCCGGAGAACGAGAAGTCGAGCCTGGAGGCGATCCCCTTGTCGAACACGTCCAGGTGTTCGGGCAATGACAGCACCGACAGCAGCATATGCAAGTCATGCACGCGGCCGGTGTCGACCTTTGTCAGCGCCTTGCCCAGGAAATCGGCCTGCTTCTGGTTGTTGCCCTCCAGGCAGACCCGGTCGCCCGGTTCCAGCACGGCGTTGAGCAGGTCGACGATGTGCGCGGCCTGGACGACCTTGCCGTCCAGCGCCCCGCCGAGCGCCGCCTGGACTCTTGCCAGGCGATCGCCTCGGTTGCGTTGCTGGGTGGTCCAGCGAAGGTCAGCCTGCGATTCACTTTGATTCATGTTGATTTCCTGTCAGCGCAACTTCAGAACACCACGAACAGCACCCACAGCACGAGCGGCGCCACCAGGGTGACGATGCCGCCATAGATCATCAGCTGCCGCAGGAAGACGTCGCGGTCGATGTGCTGGGCGCTGGCCAGCACCAGCGCGCCATTGGTCGAGAACGGGCTGACGTCGACGATGGTGGATGCCACCGCCATCGCAGCG